>NZ_JBGDUQ010000001.1:625541-1121542 GCF_046552175.1 Salmonella sp. SAL00672
CGCAGCGAGAAAGCGTTGCCGCAGGCAACGACCCGAAGGGCGAAGCGCGCAGCGCTGAGTCATCCTTCCCCCACCACCATTACTTCATAAGGCACCAATTTCAAATCAATCAGCACTGCCCCGTATCCTTACCCCACAGGCAGACTGCACTCCATGGCGCCATGGCTTATTGGCTATCTTATCAATACTTCTTCCTGGCAATCTTTTTCGCCTCCTTTGATTGGTTGATTTTTCGCCTGATGAGATCAAAGGCGGCATATGTCTCGCTAAGTTGATCTGGGGTGAGCGTTCCCTTGAGTCGGTTTCTTTCGGCAATGAGCGCTGAACAATCATCCTTAGATTTTTCCGTATATATACTTGCCATGTAATACCAAATATAGGCCTGCTTATTATCTTTAGGCACACCCTGGCGCCCATGAGCATAAATTTCCCCAAGCGCTGATTGTGCCGGAGTAAACCCCTGCTCTGCCGCTTTGAGGTACCACTTCAGCGCATTCCGGCTATTTTCAGGCACGCCTCTTCCCGTGCTATATGCTACGCCAAGCTGATATTGCGCTTTCGCAAAATCCTGTTTTGCTGCTTTTCGATACCATGCGATAGCCTGTCTGTCGCTTTGCGCGACGCCGCGACCAAATGCAGACATGATGCCCAGATGCGTTTGCGCAGCAGGCAGCCCCTGGCGAGCGGCTTTGCGATACCACGCCAGCGCCTGTTGGTAGTCCTGAGAAACGCCCTCACCCTGCATAAACATCACGCCGATCGCATCCTGCGCCTCGGCCAATCCTTGCGCTGCAGCTCTGCGATACCACTCCAGCGCCAGGTTGTGATCTTTCAATAAGTGATAACCGTTGTAATACCATACGCCAAAATTGTACTGTACCTTTGCCATCACGCGTTGCGCTGTTTTTCGATACCACGTCTGAGAGTGAACCCGGTCAGCGGGATGCGCTTTATCATAGAGCGCATTCAGCGGAATGTGGCCTGGCGTATAGCTGCCTGGTATACCTTCATTAAGCCAGTAAACTGCCTGACGATAATCCTGAGGCACGCCTTCACCATAAAAATAGGCAACGCCAAGATAAAGTTGCGCGGGGTAGTACATATTTTCCGCCGCTTTACGCATCAAGATCGCCGTTTGCTGATAATCCTGAGGAACGCCCTGACCGTGGGCGTACATTACTCCAAGCTTAAATTGTGCTGACGAAGCTGAACCCTGTCCGCGGACAACGCCCGCATCATTGGTTGGAGAGGCGGCTTTTCGATACCACTCCAGCGCTAGCTGGGTATTTTGGGGAAACCCATCGCCATACATATAGGCGTCACCGAGAATTTCTTGCGTACTACTATCCCCTAGCTCTGCCGCCTTGCGATACCACTCCAGCGCTTTTTGTCGACTAAGTGGAAAATTTTCACCATAGTTGTAATGATAGCCAAGGATGAAATAGGAAAAATCCGAACCTTGTTTACCCGCTTTCTCCAGCCATTTTATGGCTAGTTTATAATCAGGCTTAACGTATCGCCCCTCCGCATACCAGCTTCCAAGCGAGAACTGCGCGCTTTCATCTCCTTGTTCCGCTTTTTGCTCTAATTCCTGAACGTACTGGCATTCTTCTGAGTCGGCGGGATAGCGCTCCTCGCAGACAGCAGCGTGAGCCATTTTTGAAATAAATATATTTAATATTATTATTTTGAAAATTGATGAAAAACGCATACAACTATCCTTATTGTCGTTTATGGCGTGATTATATGCTGCATCATCCTTTTTCTGCTTACAAAAAACTCGCACAGATGCTGAATAAACCCAAAAACAAAGAGTACGGATTCAGATGCCAGACATGGCAGACCCGCTGTAAACGAAACAAGGCGGCGGTCGATAAGGCATTTATGCCGCACTCCGGCAAACAGCCATAAAAAAACTCCGCCGAAGCGGAGTTTAGGGCATCGAGAGAAAATCAGTGACGTGCACGAACAATCTGGTATTTGCGGGTCAGATACTCGACCGGCACGCTCCAGATATGCACCAGGCGCGAGAATGGGAACAACAGGAACAGCGTCATCCCCAGTACCAAGTGCATACGGAAGATAAAGGCTACACCATCCAGATGTGCGGATGCGCCACCGTGGAAGGTCACAACTGACTGCGCCCACCCGACCAGCTTCATCATTTCACTCCCGTCCATATGCTGGGCGGAAAACGGAATGGTCAGCAGGCCCAGCGCGCACTGAATCACCAGCAGCGAGAGAATCAAAATATCGGCGCCGGTAGTGGTGGCGCGGACACGTGGGCTAAACAGACGACGCTTGAGCAGTAAAATACCGCCAACCAGTGTCAGCACGCCGCAGGCGCCGCCGGCAATCATCGCCATCTTCTGCTTCACGTCGACCGGCAGAAAAGCTTCATACATCCAGTGCGGCGTTAACATGCCCAGGAAGTGACCGGCGAAAATACCCAGAATCCCAATGTGGAACAGGTTTGACGCCAGGTTCATTCCTTTGCGATCCAGCATCTGACTGGAAGCCGCCCGCCAGGTGTACTGGCCGTAGTCGTAACGTAACCAGCTACCGATCAGAAATACCGATCCGGCAATGTACGGGTAGATATCAAAGAAGAACATATTCAGGAAGTGCATTAGTGCTGTCCTCCGGTGGTGATATTCAGATATTGCGGCGCCACGGCCCCGGCAAAACGACGCTGGTGAGCGGAGATTTCCGACTCGCCACACCCTTGATCGGCGAAGAATTTCACCTGCTCTTCTTCCCAGACCGCATCCAACGCCTGTGGGGTATCATCACGTGCTTCATTCGCAATTTTTTCAGCCACTTTGTCGCTGTCGATAACGGTATTCGCCAGTTTTAACAGCAGATCGAACAGCACCGCATAACGGCTGTCACGCTGTTGCAAACGTGCGCTGAGCAGCGCCAGAATCGGCGCGATATCCTGTAAACCCCCTAACGCTTCGCTTTTCGGCAACTGCGCAAGGTATTCCAGATACAGCGGCAGATGATCGGGAAGTTCGCGGCTGTCGAGCTGCAAACCGTGCTGTTCATACTGTGCCATCAGGTCAACCATCGCCTGACCGCGATCGCGGGATTCCCCGTGTACATGTTCAAACAGCAGCAGCGATGTGGCACGGCCACGGTCAAACAGTTCGCTATAAGCGGCCTGTACATCCAGCAGGTCCTGCGCGGTTAAATCGCGCAGGAAAACGCCCAGAGTCTGGGCATCCTCTTTATCCAGGTTCTCAGATGACGCGAGCGCATCGAACAACTCCTGCTGATGCTGCCACAGGGCAGCATCCGGGTACTCGAGCAGACGCGAAACAATGACGAGTTCAATCATGCGTGCGGCTCCGTTTTGCTGGTCACATCAACAGCGTCGATGCGGCGGCTGTTGAACAGATTGAATTTGGTATCAGACCCGTGGCAACCATCGCCGAAGGTAAAGCCACAACCGCTTTTCTCCGGGAATGCGTCACGCGCCAGTTCACGATGGCTGCTCGGCACCACAAAGCGATCTTCATAATTAGCAATTGCCAGGTAACGATACATTTCCTGCGCCTGGGCTTCGCTTAAACCCACCTCTTCCAGCGCGCGGGTATCCACTTTACCGTCTACGGTTTCCGCACGTTTGTAGTGACGCATCGCCAGCATCCGTTTCAGCGCCAACAGTACCGGCTGGGTGTCGCCAGCGGTCAACAGGTTCGCCAGGTACTGCACCGGGATACGCAGACTGTCTACATCCGGCAGAATACCGTTGCTGCCAAGTTCGCCCGCATCGGCGGCAGACTGAATCGGTGACAAAGGCGGTACGTACCAGACCATCGGTAGCGTGCGGTATTCCGGATGCAGCGGCAGCGCCAGCTTCCAGTCCATCGCCATTTTGTACACTGGCGATTGCTGCGCCGCATCGATCACGCTCTGCGGCACGCCGTCCTTCAGCGCCTGCTCAATGACAGCCGGATCGTTTGGATCGAGGAACACGTCCAGTTGACGCTGGTACAGATCTTTTTCGTTTTCCGTACTGGCAGCGCTTTCAATGGCATCGGCGTCATACAGCAGTACGCCAAGATAACGGATACGGCCAACACAGGTTTCCGAGCAAACAGTCGGCTGACCGGCTTCGATACGCGGGTAGCAGAAGATGCACTTCTCGGACTTGCCGCTCTTCCAGTTGAAGTAAATCTTCTTGTACGGGCAGCCGGTGATGCACATCCGCCAGCCGCGGCACTTGTCCTGGTCGATCAGCACGATGCCATCTTCTTCACGCTTGTAGATAGCACCGCTCGGGCAGGTCGCCACGCACGCCGGGTTAAGGCAGTGCTCGCACAGGCGCGGCAGGTACATCATGAAGGTGTTTTCGAACTGGCCGTACATCGCCTTCTGCATGTTTTCGAAGTTCTGGTCTTTGGCGCGTTTTTCGAATTCGCCACCCAGAATCTCTTCCCAGTTTGGCCCGCTGGTAATTTTGTCCATCCGCTGGCCGGTAATCAGCGAGCGCGGACGCGCGATCGGCTGATGTTTGCTTTCCGGCGCGGTGTGCAGATTCTGATAGTCGAAATCAAACGGCTCGTAGTAGTCATCCATACCCGGTAGATGCGGGTTAGCAAAGATTTTTCCCAGCAGCAGCGCACGGTTACCCATGCGCGGTTGCAGTTTACCGTTGATTTTACGGATCCAGCCGCCCTTCCATTTTTCCTGATTTTCCCAGTCATTCGGAAAACCAACGCCAGGCTTACTTTCTACGTTGTTGAACCACGCGTATTCCATACCTTCGCGACTGGTCCAGACGTTTTTACAGGTGACTGAACAGGTATGACAGCCGATGCACTTATCGAGATTCAGCACCATGCCGACTTGTGAACGAATTTTCATTTTACGCTCTCCTGTACCTGGTCATTGCCTTCGCCATCCAACCAGTTAATGTTCTTCATCTTACGTACCACCACAAACTCATCGCGGTTGGAGCCGACGGTGCCGTAGTAGTTAAAGCCGTAGGCTAACTGCGCATAGCCGCCGATCATATGGGTCGGTTTCGGCGTAATACGGGTCACCGAGTTATGAATACCGCCGCGCTGCTGGGTAATTTCCGACCCCGGCAGGTTTACGATACGTTCCTGCGCGTGGTACATCATGGTCATACCCGCCGGTACACGCTGGCTGACCACTGCGCGTGCGGTCAATGCGCCGTTGCTGTTGAAGACTTCGATCCAATCGTTATCTTCAATGCCCAGCTCTTTGGCGTCGGTTTCGCTCATCCATACAATCGGGCCGCCACGCGACAAGGTCAGCATCAACAGGTTATCGCTGTAGGTCGAGTGGATACCCCATTTCTGGTGCGGCGTCAGGAAGTTGAGCGCCTTCTCCGGATTACCGTTGGATTTACGCCCCATCACCGCTTTCACCGAGCGGGTGTCGATCGGTGGGCGATACACCAGCAGACTTTCGCCGAAGTCGCGCATCCACTGGTGATCCTGATACAACTGTTGACGACCAGACAGCGTACGCCACGGGATCAGCTCGTGAACGTTGGTATAACCGGCGTTATAAGAAACATGCTCATCTTCCAGACCAGACCAGGTCGGGCTGGAGATAATTTTGCGCGGCTGGGCCTGAATATCGCGGAAGCGGATTTTCTCTTCTTCTTTATTGGTTGCCAGATGCGTATGGTCGCGACCGGTAAACTCGCTCAGCGCCGCCCAGGCTTTCACCGCCACCTGACCGTTGGTTTCCGGCGCTAACGTCAGGATCATCTCTGCCGCGTCAATCGCCGTGTTGAGCATCGGCTGACCTTTCGCCGGACCGTCCGCTTTGGTGTAATTAAGCTTACGCAGCAAGTCCATTTCGCTCTGTGTGTTCCAGGCAATCCCTTTCCCGCCGTTGCCGATTTTCTCCATCAGCGGGCCGATAGAGGTAAAGCGTTCGTAAGTCGCCGGGTAATCGCGCTCAACGGTCATGATGTGCGGCGCGGTTTTCCCTGGAATCAGATCGCATTCGCCTTTTTTCCAGTCTTTCACGTCCAGCGGCTGCGCCAGTTCAGCGGCAGAATCGTGCTGGATCGGCAGCGTCACGACGTCAGTCTCTTTACCCAGGTGGCCTACACAGACTTCGGAGAATTTCTTCGCAATGCCTTTGTAGATTTCCCAGTCGCTTTTCGATTCCCAGGCCGGATCTACGGCGGCAGACAGCGGATGAATAAACGGATGCATATCCGAGGTATTCATATCGTCTTTTTCATACCAGGTGGCGGTCGGCAGTACGATATCGGAGTACAGGCAGGTGCTCGACAGGCGGAAGTCCAGCGTCACCACCAGATCCAGTTTGCCGTCCAGGCCATTGTCACGCCACTCCACTTCTTCCGGCTTCACACCGCCCTGTTTACCCAGATCCAGCCCCTGAATACCATGCTCAGTACCCAGCAGATATTTCAGCATATACTCGTGACCTTTACCGGAAGACCCAAGCAGGTTTGAACGCCAGATGAACAGGTTACGCGGGTGGTTTTTACCGTTTTCCGGCTGCTCGGCGGCAAAGCGAATCGAACCCTCTTTCAGGGATTTGACGGTATAATCTACCGGCGTCATACCGGCTTTTTCCGCTTCACGCGCAATATACAGCGGGTTAGTGCCTAACTGCGGCGCCGACGGCAACCAGCCCATACGCTCGGCGCGCACATTGAAGTCAATCAGATGGCCGCTATAGCGGGATTTGTCCGCCATCGGCGACAGTAATTCCTCGGCGGTCACCGTCTCGTAGCGCCACTGGCTGGAGTGGTTATAGAAGTAAGAGGTGCTATTCATGTGACGCGCCGGACGCTGCCAGTCAAGGGCAAACGCCAGCGGCTGCCAGCCGGTCTGCGGACGCAGTTTTTCCTGGCCGACGTAGTGCGCCCAGCCGCCGCCGCTCTGACCAACGCAACCACAGAACACCAACATATTGATCAGCCCGCGATAGTTCATATCGAGGTGATACCAGTGGTTCAGACCAGCGCCAACGATAATCATTGAACGTCCGTGCGTTTTATCCGCGTTATCGGCGAATTCCCGGGCGATACGGATGATCTGCGCCCGCGGCACGCCGGTGATCTGCTCGGCCCATGCTGGCGTATACGCTTTGGTATCATCATAACTGGCGGCACAATTTTCATCGTTCAGTCCGCGTTCCAGACCATAGTTCGCCATGGTCAGGTCATACACGGTGGTGACTAACGCTGAAGAACCATCGGCCAGTTGCAGACGTTTTGCCGGCAGTTTATGCAGCAGGACGTTATCCAGCGCCACATGATTAAAGTACTCTGAACCCTCGCCGCCGAAATACGGGAAGCCCACGTCAGCAATCTCATCCTGGCTGCCCAGCAAGCTGAGCTGCAATTCAGTTTCTGCACCGGTAGTCCCGTCGCGCTGTTCGAGGTTCCATTTGCCTTTTTCGCCCCAGCGGAAACCAATTGAACCGTTTGGCGCCACCATTTCACCGTTGCTGTTGATAGCGACGGTTTTCCATTCCGGGTTATTTTCCTGCCCCAGCGAATCAACGAGATCGGCAGCGCGCAACATACGACCTGCGGCATAATAACCATCACGCTCTTCAAGCATCACCAGCATTGGCATGTCGGTATAGCGACGGACATAATCGGTGAAGTACTGGCGCGGGTTGTCGAGGTGGAACTCGCGCAGCATGACGTGGCCCATCGCCAGCGCCATCGCCGCATCGGTCCCCTGCTTCGGCGCCAGCCACAGATCGCACAGTTTGGCGATTTCAGCATAGTCCGGCGTCACCGCGACGGTTTTAGTGCCTTTGTAACGTACTTCGGTAAAGAAGTGGGCATCCGGCGTACGGGTTTGCGGCACGTTAGAGCCCCAGGCGATAATATAGCTGGAGTTGTACCAGTCAGCGGATTCCGGCACGTCGGTCTGCTCGCCCCAGGTTTGCGGAGAGGCTGGCGGCAGGTCGCAGTACCAGTCGTAGAAGCTCAGGCAGGTACCGCCAATCAGTGAAAGATAACGTGCGCCGGAAGCGTAGGAAACCATCGACATCGCCGGAATGGGTGAGAAGCCCGCGACGCGGTCAGGACCATAGGTTTTCACGGTGTACACGTTGGAGGCGGCGATCAGCTCGTTCACTTCCTGCCATGAGGAGCGAACAAAGCCGCCACGACCACGCGCCTGTTTGAAGCTTTTGGCTTTATCGGCATCTTCAATAATGGAGGCCCATGCCTCTACCGGATCGCGATGCAGTTTTTTCGCCTCGCGCCACATCTTCATCAGACGTTTGCGCATCAGCGGATATTTCAGTCGGTTAGCGCTGTAGAGATACCAGGAGTAGCTTGCGCCGCGCGGGCAGCCGCGAGGTTCATGGTTTGGCATATCAGGACGGGTGCGCGGGTAATCGGTTTGCTGTGTTTCCCAGGTCACCAGACCATTTTTGACATAAATTTTCCAGCTACAAGAACCGGTGCAGTTCACCCCATGGGTTGAGCGCACAATTTTGTCATGCTGCCAACGTTGGCGGTATCCGTCCTCCCAGTCCCGGTTTGTTTCGAGAAGCTGGCCGTGCCCATCGGCAAAGGTTTCGCCCTTCTGCTTGAAGTAGCGAAACCGGTCCAGGAATTTACTCATCGGGTTTCTCCTGTGTGGAACCTTACGGCTCTCTGATAAATCGACATTGCTTAACTAAGGGCGAAGGTAACGCGCTGAATGGGCGTGAGAATTGATAACGATCAAGGCGGACAGGGATGCAAATGGCGCGCAAACCTCCTGCATACTCCTTTTGGAGGAGGAGTTTTATTTATATATATTACTGATTTAATTACATAAAATTAAATTTACGCACAAATTGAATGTTAAATTTTCAACAAGTGGGTATTAAGGGGTATCCCCCTGGATGACCGATAAAAATGTGCGTGGTCAGCCCTGTCGCGCCTCTCTTCTTGACTATAAGTATGTTGTAACTAAATACAGGTAAAAAAAAGCACGGTCTAACGCCGCGCAAAGGATAATCAAAAATTACTTTTTATTTTTAGAATGACGTCCATATACCGCCCAGGTAATAACGACGCAGGCGATATAGAAAATAAGAAAGACTTTCATCGCGCCGACTGGAGAACCAGTTAATGCTAAAGATGAACCAAACGCTTTCGGAATAAAAAAGCCGCCAATCGCGCCAATCGCGGAAATAAAGCCCAGCGCCGCCGCCGTATCGGTCGCCGCTTCACGCATGGCTCTTTCGTCCGACCCGCCTTCCGCTTTAACCCGGTCCATTGTCAGTTTACGGAAGATAACAGAGATCATCTGGAAGGTAGAACCACTCCCCAACCCAGCCGTCAGGAACAGCGCCAGAAATACCCCGTAGAACGCGATAAAGCTACCGCCAACGCCGCCAGTAGGTAATGTCAGGAACAGCAGACCGCTGAAAATCGCCATCAGGACAAAGTTGATAAGCGTGACGCGAGTCCCCCCCAGACGGTCAGAAATTGCGCCGCCTGCCGAACGCGCCAGCGCGCCGATAAACGGACCGAAAAACGCATAATGCAGGATCTGCACATCCGGGAATTGCGTTTTAGACAGCATAGCGAACCCCGCGGAGAAACCGATAAACGATCCGAAGGTCGCCAGATACAGCAGACTCATGATCCACAGATGACCACGTTTGAGCACCGGCAGTTGCTCTTTTAGCGAGGCCTTAGACGTCGCCAGTTCGTTCATGCCGAACCACGCCGCCAGCGTAAAAATGGCCAGGAAAGGCACCCAAATCCAGGCTGCGTTCGCCAGATAGAGCTGAGAACCGTCCGGCTGCTCTACACCGTGGCTGCCAAAGGCGGCAAAGATAGAGAGCGAAACCACCAGCGGCGCAACCAGCTGCATCACGCTCACGCCCATATTGCCCAGACCGCCGTTCAGACCCAGCGCGCCGCCCTGCTTTTGTTTAGGAAAGAAAAAGCTGATGTTCGCCATACTGGAGGCAAAGTTCGCGCCGGCAAAACCACACAGCAAGGAAATAATAATGAAAGTGCTAAAGGGCGTACTGGTATCCTGAACGGCAAAGCCTAACCATACGCAAGGCACGATGAGGATACCGGTACTGAACGCTGTCCAGCGACGTCCGCCAAATAGCGGCACCATAAAGGAGTAAGGCACCCGTAGCAGCGCGCCGGAAACAGATGGCAGCGCAGTCAACATAAAGAGCTGATCGGTCGTAAAATTAAATCCCACTTTCGGCAGGTTCACCGCCACTGCGCTGAATAGCATCCAGACGCAAAACGCCAGCAGTAAACACGGGACAGAAATCCACAAATTACGGCTGGCGACACGATGGCCGCGCTGCTGCCAGAATGCCGGATCTTCCGGACGCCATTCCGTGATAACAGCGCCAGTTGCCCTTTCCGGGGCGGATGAGTGACTCATAGACACCTCTGATTCTTGATTTGATGTCTGCCACATTAGGGTTTACTGCCGAAGGTAAGTTGATATAAATCAAAGGAAAAGTCGTCATCACCGGCGACTAAAAAGCGTTATTACCCTTAATGAGTAGGCTATTTTGGTAAAAAAGCTGTGGTTTTTCACCATGCTGTGTCTGTCTACTCCTTCCCGTCGCAGATACCTCTTTACGGCGGCAATTAAGGAGTAACTCGTTATAGGTATGGGTATACTCCGCTGTATCGTTGAGAATAGCGGCACAGCCGATTGACGCCCCTCTTTTTTGCTACGTTTTTTCGGCGACATTACCCCGAAGAAAGAAGGTAACATGTTTAAACGGTGTTTCTCTCCTCTTACGCTGGTTAACCAACTGGCGCTGATTGTCATGCTCTCTACCGCTATCGGCGTGGCGGGGATGGCGGTTTCCGGCTGGCTGGTTCAGGGCGTGCAGGGTAGCGCTCATGCGATTAATAAAGCGGGCTCATTGCGTATGCAAAGCTATCGACTACTGGCCGCTGTCCCGCTGGATGCTAAAGATCAAAAGCTGCTGGATGAGATGGAGCAAACGGCATTCAGCCCGGAACTGACCCGCGCCGCTGAGCGAGACGGGCAGCAGAAGCAGCTTAAAGCGTTGCAGGATTACTGGCATAACGAACTCTCGCCAGGGCTACAGCACGCGCAAAACGCGCACGCGGTCGCAGAAGATGTCACGCGCTTTGTGGCGGGCCTGGATCGCCTGGTGACGTCGTTCGACCATACGACTGAATTGCGTATCGAACGCGTGGTATTAGTTCACCGGGTAATGGCGATCTTTATGGCGCTATTGCTGGTATTTACGATTATCTGGCTACGTGTTCGCCTTTTGCAGCCCTGGAAACAGTTGTTATCAATGGCGCGCGCCGTCAGTCAGCGCGACTTTACCCAACGTGCCAATATCAGTGGACGCAATGAGATGGCCGCGTTGGGTTCTGCGCTCAATAATATGTCTGAAGAACTGGCCGAAAGTTATGCGGTACTGGAACAGCGCGTACAGGAAAAAACAGCCGGTCTGGAACATAAAAACCAGATTCTCTCGTTTTTGTGGCAAGCCAACCGCCGACTGCATTCACAGGCCCCGCTATGTGAACGTCTTTCACCGGTACTGAATGGCCTGCAAAATTTAACCCAGTTGCATGATATTGAGCTGCGGGTCTATGACCTGGAAGATGAAGATAATCACCAGGAATTTACCTGTCAGTCGGACATCAGTTGCGATGATAAAGGCTGCCACCTTTGCCCACGTAGCGCCCTGCCGATGATTAACGGCGGCACCACCTTAAAATGGCGGCTCACCGACTCTCACACCCAATACGGTATTTTGCTGGCGACGCTGCCCTATGGACGCCATCTCAGCCACGATCAGCAACAGTTGGTGGACACGCTGGTTGAACAGCTTACCGCGACTCTGGCGCTCGACAGGCATCAGGAGCGCCAGCAGCAGTTGATTGTCATGGAAGAGCGTGCCACCATTGCCCGCGAACTGCATGATTCTATTGCCCAGTCGCTCTCTTGTATGAAGATGCAGGTGAGCTGCCTGCAAATGCAGGGCGACGTGTTACCGGAAAGCAGCCGTGAGTTACTCAGCCAAATTCGCAATGAGCTGAACTGCTCCTGGGCGCAACTGCGCGAACTGTTAACCACTTTCCGCTTACAGTTGACGGAACCCGGGCTACGTCCGGCGCTGGAAGCAAGCTGCCAGGAGTTCAGCGCCCGGTTTGGCTTTACGGTAAAACTGGATTATCAGCTTCCCCCCCGCCTGGTGCCTTCACACCAGGCGATACACCTGTTGCAAATTGCCAGGGAAGCCCTCAGCAACGCCCTTAAACACTCTCATGCCGACGATGTGGTGGTGACAGTGACGCAATGTGGCAAACAGGTCAAACTAAAAGTGCAGGATAATGGCTGCGGTGTCCCGGAAAACGCCGAACGCAGTAATCACTACGGCATGATCATCATGCGCGATCGGGCGCAAAGTTTGCGCGGCGATTGCCAGGTACGCCGACGCGAGACTGGCGGAACAGAGGTCACTGTTACTTTTATTCCAGAAACAAACTTCACAGAAACCCAGGGAGATACCCATGAATAATCAGGAACCGGCAACCATCCTGTTAATCGATGACCATCCGATGCTACGCACGGGTGTAAAGCAGCTTGTGAGTATGGCGCCCGATATCAGCGTGGTCGGAGAAGCCAGCAACGGTGAGCAGGGTATTGACCTGGCGGAATCGCTCGATCCCGATCTGATCCTCCTTGATTTGAATATGCCGGGAATGAATGGTCTCGAAACGCTGGATAAATTACGCGAAAAAGCGCTGTCAGGACGTATTGTCGTTTTCAGCGTATCCAACCATGAAGAAGATGTCGTCACGGCGCTAAAGCGCGGCGCGGATGGTTATCTGTTGAAAGACATGGAGCCGGAGGACTTGCTCAAAGCGTTACAACAGGCCGCCGCCGGCGAAATGGTATTAAGTGAAGCGTTAACGCCGGTACTGGCGGCCAGCCTGCGGGCCAACCGCGCCACCACCGATCGCGATGTAACGCAACTCACCCCGCGTGAGCGCGATATTCTGAAGCTCATCGCGCAGGGATTGCCGAATAAGATGATTGCCCGGCGTCTGGATATCACCGAAAGTACGGTCAAAGTGCACGTGAAACATATGCTCAAGAAAATGAAGCTGAAATCGCGCGTGGAGGCCGCCGTCTGGGTACATCAGGAACGCATCTTTTAATTATTGCTCCTGGAACGGTTGCCAATGCGGATTATCGTCCGGCATCGTGATAAACGGTTCAGTCAGCGCGAGCGTGATCTCATTGGAAGAGACACGCTGACCTTTTTCATCCTCAACCACCACCGATAAACGCCAGCGATTTGCCGCGCCTTCGCGGTGATCCCAGGCCGGCATAATGATTGTCCAGCCCTCGGTACTGCGGGTGTCCGTTCCTGCCGTCAAACTTAAGGCCTGTGTATCGCCTTGCCAGCTCAAATGACGAATACCGTGCACGCTGCGCACCTGCAATTTTAACGCAACCGTCTCACCAGGCGTAAGATCCCAGGGCGGCGTCGCCAGAAAAACCGTTAACGTTTTACGCTGCCGATACTCCATTGTCGGCAGCGAGTTACGTTGCGGCGTATCATAGCGGCTACCGCGTAATGACTGGCTTTGCGCCACTTCACTGGCGGCAAGCTGCTTTTTGAGCGGCACGCCGAAGCGGTAGTTAAGCGTCAGCCCCAGGTTATTTTGACTGACCCCGCTCTCGCCCTGTTTGTGCTGGGCGGTCATGGTAAGCAAAGGTACTGGCGTATAGTTGAGACCCAGTTTTAACGCGACAGGATTGTGATACCCCGTTCCGGAGTCAAACAGATCCACGCTATCGCCAAAGTACTGCTCCAGACTAACGCTGGTATTGATATGCTGGTAAAACGGCAGGCGCATTTGCGCGTTGATATCATATCCGCGCGCCATTCGCTGTTCTAAGGTCGCCGTATGCGTCTGCCAGTCGGCAAAAGGCTGATAATAGTTGGCGGATAAACGCAAATATTCTCCCCACGCCTCCGCGCCAAAGCCGGCGCGCTGTAGATTTTCATCCAGCAGATTATCGTAAAAGGTATTATAGCCAAGAAGCCAGCCATCCTGCGCCCAGCGCTGTCCTACGCCAATGTTGCTTACCAGTCCGTCAGTCTGTTGCGTAAGACCAAGCTGGCTCCAGGTCAGATAGCGCTGTTTATCCTGTAAAGGGATAAACCAGCTTCCGCGACTGCCGTTAAAATGACCTTCGTTATCGACGTTAATATCCACGCTGGCGCTGCCCCAGGCTGATAGCCAGCTTTCAAGCTGCTGGTTAACCTGCTCGCTGACCACATCGCGTACCTGTCCGAAAGCGAATTGCCGCGCCTGTTCACCAGTATCCAGATCGTTATTTTTCATGCTGGCTTCGCCAAACGCTTTGGCCATCTCGGCAAAATGCTTTTCCCCTTCGTGGGATTCCGGCATCATGCCTAAATCCGGCAGACGGTTTTGCGTGAAAGGATCTTGCGCCTGCGCACGGATCGTACCGCTGGCAGCCAGCAAGAGAAGCGAGAGTGAGAATGAACGAAAAACAATACGGCTCAACGTGTCGGCAACTTCTACAACAAAAGATAAGAGGAATGGCATCAGAGTAAACCATAACGTGTCCGGACAGGTTTTGCAGCCTTTTCTCGTGCTTCCAGGAATATCCTTATTTTTTCCGCAGAGCGTCCCGGGATTTTATCCACGCATTTGGCGGTACCCGGTTCCCGAGGTAACATAACGCCATTGCCGACAAAATTTCTCAAGGAGAAGGGTTATCCATGCAAAATATCGTCATTATCGCTAACGGCGCCGCCTACGGCAGCGAATCATTATTTAATAGCCTGCGTCTGGCCATTGCGCTGCGCGAGCAGGAAAGCCATCTCGATTTACGCCTGTTTTTGATGTCAGATGCCGTAACCGCAGGGTTACGCGGTCAAAAACCAGCCGAAGGCTACAATATTCAGCAAATGCTGGAAATTCTGACCGCGCAAAACGTACCGGTAAAATTATGCAAAACCTGTGCGGACGGACGTGGTATCACTCCCCTGCCGCTGATTGACGGTGTGGAAATCGGAACGCTGGTCGAGCTGGCGCAATGGACGCTGGCGGCGGACAAAGTGCTGACATTTTAAATCTGTACGCGGGAAAAGCTCCCGCGTCAGGATAGACTTCCAGCAAGAAAATCAGGCTAACACGCGAGTAATACCGCGTTTATTTTTTCTTATGCCATTTATCATCCTCGCCTTTTTCATAATCGTTTTTAACCGCCGCCCAGGCGACTTTGTGTGCGGTTTCCTCGCGGCTGGCGTCATCACGACGATCGGCTTTATCTTTATATTGCTCCCAGGCGCTATTAAAGGCTTCTTTGTAAATGTCCTGGGCATGGGCTGGAAGAACATTCCGCACATTATCGGGTAAATCACTTTTGGCTTTATACGGCATCCGCACCTCCGTCTTCAGGGAAAACATTAAGTGTGGTAAACAATGCGTTATTACGCCAGTCGAGGAGGATTTTTGCTTTTTACGGAAATTAACTTTTTGTTATTTAAACACTGTTAAAACAAGATCGTTGTTTTACTGACCTTGAAAGAAAAAAATCGTCTACGCCGTAAAACTACGTAAAAAACCACTAAAAAAATACAAATTTCTGCTATTTTTACCTTCTCTACTCTTTCCAAAATATTAACACCTGCACAAGGGAGACCCTCATGACGCATGCCTGTGAGGCGGTGAAAACCCGCCATAAGGAGACTTCGCTTATTTTCCCGGTTCTTGCGCTGGTAGTGCTGTTCCTTTGGGGAAGCAGCCAGTCACTACCAGTGGTTATTGGCATCAATATCCTTGCACTTATTGGTATTTTAAGCAGCGCATTTAGCGTGGTCCGTCATGCCGATGTATTAGCGCACCGACTCGGCGAACCCTACGGATCGCTTATTTTAAGCCTGTCCGTCGTTATTCTTGAGGTGAGTTTAATTTCAGCGCTGATGGCTACCGGCGATGCTGCGCCAACGCTTATGCGCGATACGCTCTACTCTATTATTATGATTGTCACCGGGGGACTGGTCGGTTTCTCGTTGTTGTTGGGCGGGCGTAAATTCGCAACGCAATATATGAATTTATTTGGGATTAAGCAGTATCTTATCGCGCTGTTTCCGCTGGCGATTATTGTGCTGGTTTTTCCAATGGCATTGCCGCAAGCCAATTTCTCTACCGGTCAGGCATTATTGGTCGCGTTAATTTCCGCCGCGATGTACGGCGTATTTTTGTTGATTCAAACCAAAACGCACCAGAGCTTATTTATCTATGAACATGAAGATGAAGGCGATGATGACAATCCACACCACGGTAAACCCTCCGCGCACAGTAGCGGTTGGCATACGGTCTGGTTACTCATTCATTTAATTGCGGTCATTGCCGTTACCAAAATGAATGCCAGCCCGCTGGAGGCGTTGCTGACCAGCATGAACGCCCCGGTCGCCTTTACCGGTTTCCTGGTCGCGCTGTTAATTCTCTCGCCGGAAGGACTGGGCGCGCTGAAGGCGGTACTGAATAATCAGGTTCAGCGGGCAATGAATCTGTTCTTCGGCTCGGTGTTGGCGACGATTTCATTAACCGTGCCGGTCGTCACGCTCATCGCCTGGGCGACAGGTAATGATCTGGTATTTGGTTTAGGCGCGCCGGAAATGGTAGTGATGGTGGCCTCGTTAGTGCTGTGCCATATTTCGTTCTCTACCGGACGCACCAACGTGCTAAACGGCGCGGCGCATCTGGCTTTATTTGCCGCCTATCTGATGACGATTTTTGCCTGATATAAAAAAGCCGGATAGTATCTTATCCGGCCTACACAAGCTAAAAACCGCAATCAGTTCTCGGTATCCAGCTCGTCGAAGCTTTTCACCAAATCATCAATCGCTTTTATCTGGGTCAGGAGCTGCTCCAGTTTCGCCAGCGGCAGCGCGGAAGGACCGTCGCACTTCGCGTTAGCCGGATCCGGATGCGACTCCAGGAACAGGCCCGCCAGACCGACAGCCATACCGGCGCGCGCCAGCTCGGTCACCTGACCACGACGACCACCAGAGGCGGCGCCAAATGGGTCGCGGCATTGCAGCGCGTGGGTGACGTCGAAAATCACCGGCGAGTTGCCGGAGACCTTTTTCATCACGCTAAAGCCCAGCATATCCACCACCAGGTTGTCATAACCGAAGTTCGCGCCGCGATCGCACAGAATCACCTTATCGTTACCACCCTCATGGAACTTATCCACGATATTGCCCATCTGACCCGGGCTTACGAACTGCGGCTTTTTCACGTTAATCACAGCGCCGGTTTTCGCCATCGCTTCCACCAGGTCGGTCTGGCGCGCCAGAAACGCCGGGAGCTGAATCACGTCAACCACATCAGCAACAGGCTGCGCCTGGCTGGCTTCATGGACGTCAGTGATCACTTTTACGCCAAATGTCTGCTTGAGTTCCTGGAAGATTTTCATCCCTTCTTCCAGACCCGGCCCACGGTAAGAGTGAATAGAGGAACGGTTGGCTTTATCAAAAGAGGCCTTGAACACGTAAGGAATACCCAGCTTCTGGGTAACGGTTACGTAGTGCTCACAAATGCGCATTGCCAGATCGCGTGACTCCAGCACGTTCATACCGCCAAACAGCACAAACGGCAGGTCATTTGCCACCTTAATGTCGCCAATGTTAACCACTTTTTGTTTCATAGGATCGCCTTACACTTATAGGTAAAATGTCGGTTAATTAATGTAGAACAATTTGCTTGTGCGCAATGGTGTTGATCTGCGCACGAATCATTTCGCTGATCGGGTCTTCCGGACACTGTTCAACGAAGTAGCTTAAATCAGTCAGCGCAACGTGTTCACACTCAAGCTGCGCGTAGATCAACCCGCGGTCACGGATTTCGTAAGGATCTTCCGGGTTAAATTGCAACAATGCTTCGCTAACGCGCAGCGCCAGCTCCATTTGCCGTTCCTCCATCAGCGAGGATTTCAGCGTATCCAGTAGCTTACGAATCACTTCGGCGTTATCCGCCTCGTCCAAATCTTCATTAAACAACTCGGCGACCGGACTAATATTGCCTTTTAACCAGACTTCCAGAGTATGTTCATCAAGCGTTTCACCGTTGAACGGGTTAATCAGCCACATTTCCCCTTCCAGCGATTCAATACGCAAAATCAACTGCGTTGGGAAGATAACGGGCACCAACGGCAAATCAAGACGGTTTGCTATCCATAATAAAATAGCGCCCAACGATACCGCGCTCCCCTGGCGTTTTTTCAGGACTTTATCGAGCCATAAAGCATCAGAAAGACGGTAGACGCCGCGGGAATCCGTGAACCCCCACTCGCCGTAAAAAAGTGCCAGCAATTTTTCCAGTTGCTCATCCTGAGACAGGAGCTGGCTAATTTCTTCCTGCGCCAGACTGACCAGACGTTCCAGTTCGTCGTAGACAAACTGCGTGGGAAAATCCAGGCGAATCATCTCTGATGCCAGGATCATGCCATCACACAGCGGCGCATTGTTAAATTCGAAATCAGCTAACGACCTCATGACTTACCCCAGTAACGGTATTTTTGTGGTGGCGAGTTTAATGATGATGTACAGCACCACCAGCGCCAGCGGGAAAGCGATAAAACGCGCCTGCTGGCTGCGCGCCTGACGATAATCAAGCGCAATAAAACCCAAAACGATGTAGATGATAACGCCAAACAGTTTTTCAGTCAGCCATGAGCCCGACTCCGTGAATGGCAGGATGTGCGTTTTAACGATTAACCCAATACCGCTAAGCAGTAACAGGGTATCTATGACGGGAGGCACGATTCGTGTCCAGCGCGCGGCGGCCAACGCATGGCCGCAATAGCGCCACCAGTAACGAGCGACAAACAAACTGACGGAGAGCGCAACACAGATAAGATGAAGCGTGAGCAACATTGCAATTGTCATGGCGTAAAACGTCCGCAGGTCACGCGTTCATTACCACCATAATCACGACACGTTTCTACATCCGAGTAACCAGACCGCCTGAAAACCGCTCTTACCGCTTCGCCCTGCTGCCAACCGTGTTCCAGCAGCAGGAAGCCGCCGGGCGTTAACATCTGGCGGGCGTTATCGATAATATGCGTAAGATCCGCCATACCGTTTTCGTCCGCCACCAACGCCGAGCGCGGTTCAAAGCGTACATCGCCTTCGCTAAGGTGCGGGTCCTGCGCGTCAATGTAGGGCGGATTGCTGACAATCATGTCGAACTGCTGCCCCGATAGCGCGCTGAACCAACAACTTTGCAGTATACGCACATTCCGGATAGCCAAATGTTCCGCGTTGCGTATCGCCAGCGCAACCGCATCAGGCATACGATCGACCGCAGTCACCTCGCAATCCGGTCGCTCGCAGGCCAGCGCCAGCGCAATCGCGCCGGTTCCGGTGCCTAAATCCAGAATACGACAGGTTTTTACCGGCAATCGCGCCAACGCCTGTTCAACCAGACATTCGGTATCCGGGCGCGGGATTAGCGTGGCGGGAGAAACGAAGAGCGGCAGCGACCAGAATTCGCGTAAGCCCGTCAGGTACGCAATAGGTTCGCCCTGTTTACGCCGCTGCAGCAGGTCCGCGAGCTGTTGTTGCTGGACGTCGGTAAGCGGCGTTTCGCCAAAGGCCATGATATACGTCCGCCCCTTGCCCGTAACGTACTCTAGCAGGATCTCGGCGTCGCGCCGGGGGCTGTCGCTGTCCCGGAGCTGGTTTACCGCCTCATGCAGCCAGTGCTGAAAATCCATTATTCCTGCTCGGACAACGCGGCTAACAGGTCAGCCTGGTGTTCCTGAACAATCGGCTCAATCAGCATATCCAGCTTGCCTTCCATCGTTTCATCAAGGCGATATAACGTCAGATTAATACGATGATCGGTCACTCGCCCCTGCGGGAAATTATAGGTCCGGTTACGATCGCTGCGATCGCCGCTGCCAAGCAGGTTGCGGCGCGTTGACGCCTCGGCCTGCTGGCGTTTTGCCGTTTCGGCGGCGTGAATGCGCGCCCCGAGCACCGAGAGCGCTTTCGCTTTGTTTTTATGCTGCGAACGCTCGTCCTGGCATTCCACCACGATGCCGGTCGGCAAGTGGGTAATACGGATAGCGGAGTCGGTGGTGTTAACGTGCTGACCGCCCGCGCCGGAAGAACGAAACGTATCAATGCGCAGATCCGCCGGGTTAATATCCGGCAGCTCGGCTTCCGGCAGCTCCGGCATCACGGCGACGGTACAGGCGGAGGTATGGATACGCCCCTGCGACTCGGTCGCCGGAACACGCTGTACGCGGTGTCCGCCGGACTCAAATTTCAGTCGGCCATACACGCCGTCGCCGCTGATTTTGGCGATGATCTCTTTATAACCGCCATGCTCGCCTTCGCTCATGCTCATGATCTCCACGCGCCAGCGGCGCGCTTCGGCATAACGGCTGTACATGCGGAACAGATCGCCGGCAAACAGCGCGGCTTCGTCGCCGCCGGTACCGGCGCGAACCTCAAGGAACGCGTTTCGTTCATCGTCCGGATCTTTCGGCAGCAGCAGTACCTGTAACTGTTGCTCCAGTTGTTCGCTTTTTTCTTTCGCTTCGCGCAGTTCTTCCTGCGCCATTTCTCGCATTTCAGGATCGTCGAGCATCATCTGAGCCGTCTCGATATCGTCCTGAACCTGTTGCCAGTCCGTAAAACAGCGAGAAACGTCGCTTAATTGCGCATATTCGCGCGACAATGCGCGAAAGCGGTCCTGGTCGGCGATAATTCCCGCATCGCCCAGCAACGCCTGAACTTCCTCATGGCGTTCGTGCAGGGCTTCCAGTTTGGCAACGATAGAAGGCTTCATAGGCGTAAATTCACCCTGTAAAAAAGTGTGGTGTGTGCTGCTACTCCAGCCCGAGGCTGTCGCGCAGAATATTCAGGCGTTCGTCATCCCCGTCACGGGCAGCCTGTTGAAGTGATTTAGTTGGCGCATGAATCAGGCGGTTGGTCAGTTTCCATGCCAGATCCTGCAAGATGGCTTGCGCATCACCGCCCTGTTGAAGGGCCGACAGCGCTTTGGTAGTCAGTTCGTCACGAATCTGCTCCGACTGACTACGGTATTCCCGAATGGTCTCGCTGGCCCCTTGGGCGCGTAGCCAGGCCATAAACTCGCTGGCTTCCTGCTCAACAATCGTTTCCGCTTCTACCGCCGCAGCCTGACGCTGCGCCAGATTATGCGAAATGATGCTCTGTAAATCATCGACGCTATAAAGATAAGCGTTCGCCAGTTTGCCGACTTCCGGTTCAACGTCGCGCGGTACGGCAATATCCACCAGCAGCATCGGCTGGTTGCGACGGCTTTTTAATGCGCGCTCCACCATGCCTTTACCGATAATCGGCAGCGGGCTGGCGGTCGAACTGATAATAATATCGGCATCCTGCAAACGGGCGTCGATATCGCTGAGCGAGATAACCTCAGCGCCTACCTCATCCGCCAGGGCTTGCGCGCGCTCGCGGGTTCGGTTGGCGATAATCATCTTTTGTACTTTATGCTCGCGCAGGTGACGCGCCACCAGTTCAATGGTTTCGCCCGCGCCAACTAACAGTACGGTGACCGTCGAGAGCGATTCAAAGATTTGGCGGGCGAGCGTACAGGCGGCAAACGCGACGGAGACGGCGCTAGCGCCGATATCGGTTTCAGTCCGCACTCGCTTAGCGACGGAAAAAGACTTCTGAAACATTCGCTCCAGCGCGCTGGCGTTAAGGTGGCCTTTTTGCGAATCCGCAAACGCTTTTTTCACCTGACCGAGGATTTGCGGTTCGCCCAGCACCAGTGAATCCAGACCGCTGGCGACGCGCATCAGGTGGCTGACGGCGTCATTATCCTGATGCCAGTACAGACTGTTGCGCAGATCGTCCTCGTTCAGGTTATGGTAATCGCATAACCAGCGGATCAGCGCTTCTTGCAGGTTATCCTGCTCTTCCACGCTCAGATACAGCTCTGTACGGTTACAGGTTGACAGCACGACCCCGCCCTGCACCATTGGCTGCGCAAGCAGGCTGTCCAGCGCCTGATCAAGCGTGTCCGGCGAAAACGTTACGCGTTCTCGCAGCGATACAGGTGCCGTTTTATGGTTAATACCGAGCGCTAAAAGGGTCATGTCTGCGGGAGTAGTACCAGCGTTGATATGGTTAGTATGCTTGCATCATACAGGATGCGCGTGGTCAATAAAAGAGAGAGCCCCCTTTTGGAGTAATTGGCAGCGCTCGCTAATTTGATGATTTAAGACAACTTGAAAGTAGACGATGTCACCAGGCGGCGCTAGCATTAAAGGCTATAACTGTAACCGATAGCAAAAATTTGCCGAATCGCGGCGCGAACGTTTTTACAGCCTGCAGGTTCAGTTTTCAGGCCTGATAAGCGTAACGCCATCAGGCAATTATTGCACCGTATCACAAGGATTCGTCATCACTATGACCCTGCCCGATTTTCGCCTGATTCGTCTACTGCCGTTAGCAAGCCTGGTTCTCACCGCCTGTACGCTTCCTGGGCATAAAGGCCCGGGCAAGAGCCCGGATTCCCCTCAGTGGCGCCAGCATCAGCAAGAGGTGCGTCATCTGAATCAATACCAGACGCGCGGCGCCTTTGCTTACATCTCAGATGATCAGAAAGTCTATGCGCGCTTCTTCTGGCAACAGACCGGACAGGATCGCTACCGCCTGCTGCTTACCAACCCGCTGGGCAGCACCGAGCTGGAGCTTAACGCCCAGCCGGGCAACGTCCAGTTGGTGGATAACAAAGGCCAGCGTTATACCGCCGATGACGCCGAAGAGATGATCGGCAAACTCACCGGGATGCCGATTCCGTTAAACAGCCTGCGGCAGTGGATCCTCGGTCTGCCTGGCGATGCCACTGACTACAAACTGGACGACCAGTACCGCCTGAGCGAAGTGAACTATCGCCAGGATGGTAAAAACTGGAAAGTGGTTTACGGCGGCTATGACAGCAAAACGCAGCCTGCCATGCCTGCCAATATGGAGCTTTCCGACGGCAGTCAGCGCATTAAGCTGAAAATGGATAACTGGATTGTGAAATGATGACCCATTGGCCTTCTCCGGCAAAATTAAATCTGTTTTTATATATCACCGGACAGCGTGCAGACGGCTACCACACGCTGCAGACGCTGTTTCAGTTTCTGGATTATGGCGACACACTCCACATCGAACCGCGTCGCGATGGCGAAATCCATTTATTAACGCCGGTTAACGGCGTTGAAAATGAAGACAATCTGATCGTCCGCGCCGCGCGGCTGTTGATGAAAATCGCCTCGGAGAGTGGACGCCTGCCCGCCGGAAGCGGCGCGGATATCAGCATTGAGAAGCGCCTTCCCATGGGCGGCGGTCTGGGTGGCGGCTCGTCTAACGCCGCGACCGTTCTGGTGGCGCTCAATCATCTTTGGCAATGCGGGCTTTCCATTGATGAACTGGCGACGCTCGGCCTGACGCTCGGCGCCGACGTCCCGGTCTTTGTTCGTGGCCACGCCGCGTTTGCCGAAGGCGTAGGCGAAATATTAACGCCGGTGAATCCGCCGGAAAAATGGTATCTGGTCGCGCACCCTGGCGTAAGCATTCCGACGCCGGTTATCTTTAAAGATCCTCAATTGCCGCGTAATACGCCAAAAAGGTCAATAGATACGTTACTAAAATGTGAATTCAGCAATGATTGCGAGGTTATCGCAAGAAAACGTTTTCGCGAGGTTGATGCGGCGCTTTCCTGGCTGTTAGAATACGCGCCGTCGCGCCTGACTGGGACAGGGGCCTGTGTCTTTGCTGAATTCGATACAGAGTCTTGTGCTCGCCAGGTGCTTGAGCAAGCCCCGGAATGGCTCAATGCTTTTGTGGCGAAGGGTGTCAACCTCTCCCCATTGCATCGAGAGTTACTCTAACGCATTCGGGTTTCAGGAAGATGGCGAAATGACGAATCGCCGGTCATATATGCCGTATTTGACCGGTGTGAGGCATCGATACCAGCGCACATGAAACGTGAATGAAGACGAGTAAGCCGGGCAAGCTGAGCTTCGGTGACAACGTCACCTTGTTCCAGACGTTGCATCGCGCTCTTTAATACACCGCCTGGATAGGATTTTGCCTGGCCCGCACAGTTTTCGGCAGATTCTTTCCACCAATGGACGCATGCCTGAGGTTCTTCTCGTGCCTGATATGAAGCTTTTTGCTGGTAACGCCACCCCGGAACTAGCACAACGTATTGCCAACCGCCTGTACACTTCTCTCGGCGACGCCGCCGTAGGTCGCTTTAGCGACGGCGAAGTCAGCGTACAAATCAACGAAAATGTACGCGGTGGTGATATTTTCATCATCCAGTCCACTTGTGCCCCAACCAACGACAACCTGATGGAATTGGTCGTTATGGTTGATGCCCTGCGTCGTGCTTCCGCAGGTCGTATCACCGCCGTTATCCCCTACTTTGGCTATGCACGTCAGGACCGTCGCGTACGTTCCGCCCGTGTGCCGATTACCGCAAAAGTTGTCGCTGACTTCCTGTCCAGCGTCGGCGTTGACCGCGTTCTCACCGTAGATCTGCATGCTGAACAGATCCAGGGCTTCTTTGACGTTCCGGTTGATAACGTGTTCGGTAGCCCAATCCTGCTCGAAGATATGTTGCAACTGAATCTGGATAACCCGATCGTGGTTTCTCCGGATATTGGCGGCGTGGTTCGTGCCCGCGCTATCGCTAAGCTGCTGAACGATACCGATATGGCTATCATTGATAAACGTCGTCCGCGCGCGAACGTTTCTCAGGTGATGCACATCATCGGCGACGTCGCTGGCCGTGACTGCGTGCTGGTTGATGATATGATCGATACCGGCGGTACTCTGTGCAAAGCAGCAGAAGCATTGAAAGAACGTGGCGCTAAACGCGTGTTTGCCTACGCGACGCACCCGATCTTCTCAGGCAATGCGGCAAACAACCTGCGCAACTCCGTCATTGATGAAGTCGTTGTCTGCGACACCATTCCGCTGACCGACGAAATCAAAGCGCTGCCGAACGTGCGTACTTTGACCCTGTCAGGTATGCTGGCCGAAGCGATTCGCCGTATCAGCAACGAAGAATCGATTTCCGCCATGTTCGAGCATTGATCGAACCCGGATCTGAAACCCGCTGCGGCGGGTTTTTTTGTCTGTAACACCCTTTTGTATGACTTATGCCTCCTTCACCTGCCATTTAGTTGACAGATGATGCGCTCATGGATGAAACATTATTGTGAACAAATTATTTTCCTCACATGTGATGCCTTTCCGCGCTCTCATCGATGCTTGCTGGAAAGAAAAATATACCGCCTCCCGGTTCACCCGTGATGTGATAGCCGGGATCACCGTCGGGATTATTGCTATCCCGCTGGCGATGGCGCTGGCAATTGGCAGTGGCGTTGCGCCGCAGTATGGCCTCTATACCTCCGCTGTCGCCGGGATCGTGATCGCGCTAACCGGCGGCTCGCGCTTTAGCGTTTCCGGCCCTACCGCCGCGTTTGTGGTGATTTTGTATCCGGTATCGCAACAGTTTGGTCTGGCGGGCCTACTGGTCGCCACGCTGATGTCGGGCTTCTTCCTGATCCTTTTCGGCCTGGCGAGACTGGGGCGATTGATTGAATATATCCCGGTGTCGGTCACGTTGGGTTTTACCTCAGGGATTGGTATTACCATCGGTACCATGCAGATTAAAGATTTTCTTGGTCTGCAGATGGCCCATGTGCCAGAGCACTATTTGCAGAAAGTCGGCGCGCTGTTTATGGCGTTGCCCACCGTCAATATTGGCGATGCCGCCATTGGCGTGGTAACGCTGGGAACGTTGATTTTCTGGCCGCGTCTCGGTATTCGTCTGCCAGGACATCTTCCCGCGCTGCTGGCCGGTTGCGCCGTAATGGGGATTGTTAATCTGCTGGGCGGCAATGTGGCGACTATCGGCTCACAGTTCCATTACGTTCTGGCTGACGGCACTCAGGGCAACGGCATCCCGCAGCTCCTGCCGCAACTGATGCTGCCGTGGAGTCTTCCTGGCTCCGATTTCACGCTAAGCTGGGATTCACTGCGCGCGCTGCTGCCAGCGGCCTTCTCGATGGCAATGCTGGGGGCAATCGAATCATTGCTCTGCGCCGTCGTGCTGGACGGCATGACCGGCACCAAACATAAAGCTAACAGCGAACTTATCGGCCAGGGGCTGGGGAATATGGTCGCGCCGTTCTTTGGCGGCATCACCGCCACCGCCGCGATTGCCCGCTCTGCCGCCAACGTCCGCGCTGGCGCGACCTCTCCCATCTCGGCGGTAATTCACGCTATCCTGGTCATTCTGGCGCTACTGGTCTTGGCCCCGCTACTCTCCTGGCTGCCGCTTTCCGCGATGGCGGCGCTACTGCTGATGGTGGCATGGAATATGAGTGAAGCCCATAAAGTGGTGGATCTGTTACGCCATGCGCCGAAAGACGACATTATCGTTATGCTGCTGTGCATGTCATTAACGGTTCTGTTTGATATGGTCATCGCCATCAGCGTGGGGATTGTCCTTGCTTCTCTGCTGTTTATGCGCCGTATTGCGCGAATGACTCGACTTGCGCCGGTCAATGTCGATGTGCCTGAAGATGTGCTGGTGCTGCGTGTTATCGGTCCGCTCTTTTTCGCCGCGGCGGAAGGGCTGTTTACCGACCTTGAGTCACGTATTAAGGGCAAACGTATCGTCGTTCTGAAATGGGACGCAGTACCAGTGCTGGATGCAGGCGGGCTTGATGCTTTTCAGCGTTTTGTGAAGCGTCTGCCGGAGGGTTGCGAATTGCGTATCAGTAACCTGGAGTTCCAACCGCTGCGCACAATGGCGCGTGCCGGTATCAAACCTATTCCTGGGCGTCTGACCTTCTTCCCGAACAGGACGGAGGCGTTAGCGGATTTACTCAGTTAATGGACAATGCCCGGTGGCGATAACGCTTACCGGGCCTGAACCGGTTAGCTATGACGACGATTGTCGTTACGGCGGCAACGTTTGTCATAGTGACGTACCCACCAATATTTGTCGCTCACCTGCTCATGCCCCCCTACACGAGCCCCTGCCAGCCAAAGAACTGCCCCGACAAAAATGCTCAGTATTGCGCCATGCGCAAAAAATTGCGGCAAATTAAACTGCGGCAGTTGGTTTAAAATAGAGTAACCCACGCCGACAACCATCACGACCAGCCCCAACCCCATCAGCACGTTACCGAATAACGAAGCGTTTTTGCGTTTCATATGTCACCTCCGGAACTTTTGGGTTGTTTTTAGGAAATCCCCCTAAACTTTATGTGTAAAGTATAGACAACACTTCCATTTGTAAGTGCGGGTGTGATCACAAATGTAAAGTTTCATTTAACAAAACTTTACAAATAACACTCTGAACAGTTTACATTTTTAATAATCAATGCTGGCAATTATTTAATTTACTTCAGAGTGTCGCTGTGTTTTGTCAAGCGGGCAGACAGACAGTAAACTACGCGCCAGTTATGGATCTACTCAGGACAAAAAACGTGGCAATTAAATTGATTGTTGGTCTGGCGAATCCCGGCGCGGAATATGCCGCGACGCGACACAATGCAGGCGCATGGTACGTCGATTTACTGGCGGAGCGCCTGCGCGCGCCGTTGCGTGAAGAGCCTAAATTCTTTGGCTATACCTCACGCATCACGCTGGAAGGGGAAGATGTTCGCCTGCTGGTACCCACCACGTTCATGAATCTCAGTGGTAAAGCAGTTGGCGCAATGGCCAGTTTTTACCGTATTCAGCCGGACGAAATTCTGGTCGCTCACGACGAGCTGGATCTCCCGCCGGGCGTCGCGAAATTTAAACTTGGCGGCGGCCACGGCGGTCACAATGGTCTGAAAGACATCATCAGCAAGCTAGGCAATAACCCCAACTTTCACCGATTACGCGTTGGAATTGGTCATCCAGGCGATAAAAATAAAGTTGTTGGTTTCGTGCTGGGTAAACCCCCTGTTTCTGAACAAAAATTAATTGATGAGGCCATTGACGAAGCGGCACGCTGTACGGAATTGTGGTTCAAAGAGGGTCTGGCCAAAGCAACAAGCCGTTTGCATACCTTTAAGGCGCAATAACCAGTGATGTGCGGCATTTTTGCCGCACGCCGTGTATAATAGGCGAAGTTATTTCCATTTCTGCAATCTGTTTTCTATAACAGGTTGATTATTAAGATATTAAGGTGAGTTAAATCATGGGATTCAAATGCGGTATCGTCGGTCTGCCCAACGTCGGGAAATCCACCCTGTTCAACGCGCTGACAAAAGCCGGTATTGAAGCGGCAAACTTTCCGTTCTGCACTATCGAACCGAATACCGGTGTCGTGCCGATGCCCGATCCGCGTCTGGACCAGTTGGCTGAGATTGTTAAACCGCAACGCATTCTACCAACCACGATGGAGTTCGTGGATATCGCCGGTCTGGTAAAAGGCGCATCCAAAGGCGAAGGGTTGGGTAACCAGTTCCTGACCAATATCCGTGAAACTGAAGCTATCGGTCACGTGGTTCGCTGCTTTGAGAACGACAATATCATCCACGTGGCGGGTAAAGTAAATCCGGCAGAAGATATTGATGTTATCAATACCGAACTGGCGCTGGCTGACCTCGATACCTGCGAGCGCGCGATCCATCGCGTACAGAAGAAAGCCAAAGGCGGCGATAAAGACGCCAAAGCGGAACTGGCCGCGCTGGAAAAATGCCTGCCGCACCTGGCCGAAGCGGGGATGCTGCGTTCGCTGGACCTGACGGACGAAGATAAAGCGGCTATCCGTTATTTAAGCTTCCTGACGCTGAAGCCGACAATGTATATCGCTAACGTCAATGAAGACGGTTTTGAAAATAACCCGTATCTGGACCAGGTTCGCGAAATCGCCGCGAAAGAAGGTTCGGTCGTGGTTCCGGTGTGTGCCGCCGTCGAAGCTGATATTGCTGAGCTGGATGATGACGAGCGCGACGAATTTATGGCTGAACTGGGTCTGGAAGAGCCGGGGCTGAACCGCGTTATTCGCGCGGGTTATCGCCTGCTGAACCTCCAGACCTACTTTACCGCCGGGGTGAAAGAAGTTCGCGCATGGACCATTCCGGTTGGCGCAACCGCGCCGCAGGCAGCAGGTAAAATCCATACCGACTTTGAAAAAGGCTTTATCCGCGCCCAAACTATCGCTTTTGACGACTTTATTACCTATAAAGGTGAACAAGGCGCGAAAGAAGCCGGTAAGATGCGAGCGGAAGGCAAAGATTACATCGTTAAAGATGGCGATATAATGAACTTCCTGTTCAACGTCTAAATAACATTCGTTGTCTCATGAGGTTTTGCTGAATCTCATGACAGCGGTAAAACCCTATAAAATCCACGCCATTGCGTGGATTTTTCATTTCATAATGTCTCAACTCATCTCGTAACAATGCTGTCAAAAATGAGTACAACATTTTTCCATCTTCATTTTAAGTGAGTACAATAACGGTATAATAAATAAACAAGACCCCGTTATGCTCACTGATACGCAATGCCGCACTGCCAGGGCCATAGTGTGAATGTTGTTTCGTCTAAGGTTTTGACTCTATACCAACTAAAAGCTTTTTAGAAAGGTATAGATACCGTATGGCCTGTTTGGGTTAACTCATATCACAGTATCGCACATAGCCTCAGATCTGGTTCAGGCGTTCCCCCTACACTCGCCACCGAGGATCTTAGGCCAACTGCATGAACTACAAAATTATAATCATTTTGCAATTCTGAAACTAAATATAATTTGCGATTGCACTGCCATTAATTTAATACGCATAATGAATGAATAAAAAATCATTAAAATCGTAGACTGTAATATTCTAAGAGTCTCGTGAAGGAATTCATATTAAAATATTGAGATGATTTTTTAACAAAGAATCAACTCTGTTTGCTCTGTGACTATAAAGAAATACCGAAAGTTTTATTTTTGATCAAATCCAACCGGCTGGACGCACCATCATCAATTTTAGATTGACATTCATTAATAATAGTAGAATAGTGACCATAGAAATTTCGGTAGATATACAGGATGATGCCGTGGATAGTTTTATTTCTAATTTAATCATTTTATTATTTATTGCCTTTTTGATAACGTTTTTTATATTCACACAAAGAATAAAAGCTAAAGCAATAGATAAAATTGACAATAGTTTGACGCTTTACAGCATTATCTTTAACAAGGGCGTTCAGGACCATGTCACATCTCCTCAGAATATCATATCACATTTAAAAATCGATCGTTTTTACCCGTTGGTCACTTACCTCCCTGCAATCCCACTCTTTTTTCTTGTTTTATATTGCCAGGAAGGCTTGTCATTAGCAATATTAACAATTTCCATCATAGCATTACTTTCATTTGCTGCATTGAGTCTTACAATGTCACTTGATATATATGAAAATGCTATTGTTCATAATACTTTGCTAAGGAAAAGAGTCTTTTTATTTAGCCAACTTGACTCTATTGATGAAAAAATAGACTATGACGGTGTTCCAAACACAAAAGAAGAAGCACTAATGTATCCAAGATATTATGCCATAGTAAAAAATGGGCGAGTCATCTTTTGCATACCGAAAACACTTAGCAATTACTCCAGTTTCAAAAAAAATTTCAATGAATCGTCTATTTTTATAAAAGAAATAATAGGCAACGAATATTAACCAGATAATTAACCCATTATTTATCAGGAAGGTATAAAATGTTTCAGAATTCAGGCGAAGTGATTATGTACTTCGGTTGTTTTTTATTTTCCTTACCATTCATCCTTGTTTTAATCAGAAAAGTACTTTTTTTTGTGGGGCTACAATATAATTTCCTTCATAGCCACAAAGCAGGTGTCTCTTTTGGATTGCTACTTATATATGGACTTATCATCGCATACATAGGGCAGTCGTATAAAGACAGGATCTGCAATGATGTGATGCTTTCTTATTATGAACAAGGTATAAATTATTCTGAGCTAACGCCATCGCAGAGGATAAATATATTATATGCGAGTATTCATATGCCTATAGATTTCAAAAAAGGTAACGACGTCTCTAAGTACTTACCTGCGTTAGAAAAATACACATACCAATCAAAAATATATAAATATAAATCAATAGAAAAGGCCAAAGAAGAGACAAATCAATTTATGAAAACATTCACACAATAATTATACATACTGCATACCAAGCCACAAGTGCGGTAAACACATCGACCTTTGGTGTACATTAACACTAAGAGCCTATCCCACCAGGCGTTATTGGCGCAGCCAGTTTGGACACGGACAGCGCGCAAAAACCGGAGCGTACACGTAGTACGTGAGGTTTGACTCGCTACGCTCGCCCTTCGGGCCGCCGCTAGCGGCGTTCAAAACGCTAACTCGTTTTGGCGAGCACTGCCAGGACCAAAATGGCAAGTAAAATAGCCCTAATGGGATAAGCTCTAAGCGTCAATCCCTCTTACACAGTTATAGCAGCGCACCAGGTACAATGCATTGATACTTAAAGACTGGTGTAGAAATTCATAATTGGAAACATCGAAGATTCAGAGTTTTCGTCAGAGATCGGGCCAGGGTCAATCTGGCCGGGATCTCAAAAATGCATGGAGCTAAAACGAGTCTATTTACAGTAAGTTCTTTTCTTAATTACCAGTCGACATTCACTGTATGATTATAAAAAGGATGCTGGTCCTTTAGCGGCGTCTCATAACTTGGGATCGCATCATAATCATCTTTTCCCCAAACGGAATACCTTCCCGCTTCGATATCAAAACGATGTTTGAGCCATCCCGCAACATGACTTGCGAAAGCCTCTTTTCTTCTTAATGGCCAATCGACAGAAGCCAAATTAACATCTAATAAGTACCGCCCTTCTTTATTAACGTTGATCATTCCAGCCTGTAGTAACGCCCGTACCACCTGGGATTGGTTATCATGAATCCAGACCCAGGCATTTCCAAATTCCATTGCATAACTATCATTTAGAAAATCTTTTTTTGAGTATAATTCATTTACATAATCATTGATAGAATCAGCATAATTTTTTACTTTAGATGCAGATAAATCAAAAAAAGATTCAAATCCGAAAGTATTATCATTAATACAAGACAGTAACGCGCCCGGTTCCGAGAGCTGGGTCCATGATTGTAAACTCTCTACAGCTATAATGAATTTGAAAGTATTTCTTCCAATGACACCCCGGTCAATTAAAGTTAAAATATCGTGAGCTACGGTAGGGATATCTTCTGCAAACGGGACGATTATCCCCGCACCACTTATTTCGCTTGATCTAAAATCAAATCCTGGGGTACTTTCAATGTTTTCCGGAATACCATACTCTTTAATATGATTAAGGAAATTATTAATATCGCCACGATATGGCCATCGCCATTCACGTTCATGTGTCCAGTCAATCTTACCTGGAACATAAGTAACATATCTATATTGTTCAATCAAAGGAAGAGCCGTTTCATCAAGAATACGATCCCCGTTTCTGCCTTGCGAGCATCGAGCATTGTTATGCTGATCTAACCCATATATTACTGGCCTTGCCCCATAATTAAACATTTGCTCTTTAGGTAAAACGATTGCATATAAACCGATTTTTTCATTTCGTTCTAATCGGCGAACACCAGTCTCTAAATAAGCTGCAATCGGCATATCTGTAAAGCATACCACCGGGGAGTCACCATATACGGTTCGTTGCCCATTTCGGTATGACCAGGACGAGAAAATTTTATGACTGCGTAAAGATAATCGAAGTAAATATTTAGCATCAATGAAACATGCGTGGTGCTGATTATTAAAACCACAGTGCTCAGGCAAATAAATATGGCTACCGGTCTCTAGATTAACGTCCCGAAAAAAATGAATCAAATAATCGGATAAGTCAAATCTGATGTTATTTTTCATGGGACGCCCTCTTTCAAACAGTCTCTTTTTTGCATTCCTTTAAAACCAGCACCACTATTTTATATAAAAATCATCACGAAGTATGCTTCTTTTAACGATGACCTCAAACCCTCCCTCCCTTTGCATCAACTTACGTATCCCTGAAATAGCGAGACCAGGCTAAATCTACCCGAGGTGGCTCGCTAAAAACCTCATCCTGGAACAAGCTCAACCGCCCTTCCCCGCCACGGCCCTTTCGCCGAAAAACCGATAATGGGTATAAATATACCGCTATAAGCTATACCCACACACTTCACATTGTTTCTTATCGTTAATCCGATACGCTTTTTTCACATTATTTCTGGCGGTATACGCCGGTGCAAAGTGAATCGGGCTCGTTTCCGCGCTCGCGCGTAACACAATGATTTACCTTGCTGGCGGAACGTCAACGGACCCGCAAAAGCGCCTTATGCCCCTGGCGGAGCGTGGTGCAAAAAGGAGAAAAAATACGCGTTATGAATAACGAGGAGACCTTTTATCAAGCCATGCGTCGTAAGGGAGTGACCCGACGCAGCTTTCTCAAATTCTGTAGCCTTGCCGCCACATCGCTGGGACTGGGCGCCGGAATGACGCCAAAGATCGCCTGGGCGCTGGAGAATAAACCGCGGATTCCGGTGGTCTGGATTCATGGACTGGAATGCACCTGCTGTACCGAATCCTTTATCCGTTCCTCACACCCGCTAGCCAAAGATGTGATCCTCTCGCTGATTTCCCTTGATTATGACGACACCCTGATGGCCGCCGCCGGCGCACAGGCCGAAGAAGTCTTTGACGATATTACCACTCGCTACGCCGGGAAATACATTCTGGCGGTGGAAGGCAATCCGCCGTTAGGAGAGCAAGGAATGTTCTGTATCAGCGGCGGCCGCCCGTTTATTGAAAAACTGAAGAAAGCCGCCGCAGGCGCCAGCGCTATTATCGCCTGGGGAAACTGCGCCTCCTGGGGTTGCGTCCAGGCCGCCCGCCCCAATCCAACCCAGGCAACGCCTATCGATAAAGTGATCACCGACAAGCCGATCGTGAAAGTCCCTGGATGTCCGCCAATCCCGGATGTCATGAGCGCCATTATCACCTATATGGTGACGTTTGATCGTCTGCCGGAACTCGATCGCATGGGCCGTCCACTGATGTTCTATGGTCAGCGTATCCACGATAAATGCTACCGCCGCGCCCATTTTGACGCCGGTGAATTTGTCGAGAGCTGGGATGACGCCGCCGCCCGCAAGGGATACTGCCTGTACAAGATGGGCTGTAAAGGGCCAACCACCTATAACGCCTGCTCCTCCACACGCTGGAATGACGGCGTCTCCTTTCCTATCCAGTCCGGTCACGGATGTCTGGGATGCTCAGAAAATGGTTTCTGGGATCGCGGCTCGTTTTATAGCCGCGTGGTGGATATTCCCCAGATGGGTACCCATTCAACCGCCGATACGGTGGGGCTGACCGTGCTAGGCGTGGTCGCGGCGGGCGTTGGCGGTCACGCTATCGCCAGCGCGCTCAACCAACGTAAACGCCACAAACAACAGTTAGCGCAAGCCGAACAACAGCCGGACAATGAGGATAAACAGGCATGAGTAACCAGTATCAAACCCAGGGTTATACCGTTAACGACGCCGGCCGTCGTCTGATCGTGGACCCGATTACCCGCATCGAAGGGCATATGCGCTGCGAAGTGAACATTGATGAGCAAAACGTCATTACCAATGCCGTTTCCTGCGGCACAATGTTCCGCGGGCTGGAGATCATTCTGCAAGGCCGTGACCCGCGTGACGCCTGGGCGTTTGTTGAACGTATTTGTGGTGTCTGTACCGGGGTACATGCTCTGGCATCGGTGTACGCTATCGAAGATGCGATTGGTATCCAGGTGCCGGATAACGCCAATATTATACGTAACATCATGCTGGCTACGTTGTGGTGTCACGATCATCTGGTCCATTTTTATCAGTTAGCCGGTATGGACTGGATTGATGTTCTGAATGCGCTGAAAGCCGATCCGCGCGCCACCTCGCAGTTGGCGCAAAGCCTTTCCGCCTGGCCGATGTCATCGCCGGGCTACTTCTTTGACGTACAAAATCGATTAAAGAAATTTGTCGATGGCGGCCAGCTTGGGATATTCCGTAACGGCTATTGGGGACATCCACAGTACAAACTGTCGCCAGAGGCTAATCTGATGGGGTTTGCCCACTATCTTGAAGCCCTCGACTTCCAGCGCGAGATCGTCAAAATCCATACCATATTTGGCGGTAAGAACCCCCATCCTAACTGGATCGTCGGCGGAATGCCGTGCGCGATCAATCTCGATCAAAGCGGCGCGGTTGGGGCTATCAATATGGAGCGCCTCAACCTGGTGCAGTCGATCATCACCCGCACCGCCGACTTCATTAACAACGTGATGGTTCCGGACGCGCTGGCTATCGGCCAGTTCAATAAAGCATGGAGTCAAATTGGCACCGGTCTGTCGGATAAATGCGTGCTGAGCTACGGCGCATTTCCGGACATTGCCAACGACTTCAGCCAGCAAAGCCTGTTAATGCCGGGCGGCGCGGTGGTCAATGGCGACTTTAAAAATGTCATGCCGGTAGATTTGGCCGATCCGCAGCAGATACAGGAGTTTGTGGATCACGCCTGGTACCGCTATCCGGACGATCGGCTGGGGCGTCATCCTTTTGACGGCATTACCGATCCCTGGTACAACCCGGGTGATGTCAAAGGCAGCGATACGCATATCCAGCAGCTCAACGAGCAGGAACGTTACTCCTGGATTAAAGCGCCGCGCTGGCGGGGTCATGCCATGGAAGTCGGCCCGCTTGCCCGAACGCTTATCGCGTACCACAAAGGGGACGCCGCCACCATAGAGTCAGTAGATCGCATGATGTCCGCCCTTAAACTGCCGCTCTCCGGTATCCAGTCTACGCTTGGCCGTATTTTATGCCGCGCGCACGAAGCGCAATGGGCCGTCGGTAAGCTGCAGTATTTTTTCGACAGGCTTATGACCAACCTGAAAAACGGCGACCTGGCCACCGCCAATACCGAGAAATGGGAACCGGCCAGTTGGCCGCAGCACTGCCGCGGCATCGGTTTTACCGAAGCGCCTCGCGGAGCGTTGGGACACTGGGCGTCAATACGCGATCAGAAGATTGAACTCTATCAGTGCGTGGTTCCCACCACCTGGAACGCCAGCCCGCGCGATCCTAAAAAACAGATCGGCGCCTATGAAGCGGCATTGATGGGAACGCAAATGGCGATTCCCGACCAACCGTTAGAAATCCTGAGGACGCTGCACAGCTTCGACCCCTGCCTCGCCTGTTCAACCCACGTGCTCGGCGACGACGGCAGCGAACTGATTGCCGTCCAGGTACGCTAAGCGTTAAGGAAAAGAACGATGACTGGAAAGCTATCTCCACGCGTCGGGGAGGCGCGTGATACTGCCGTCAGCCACTATGTGTTTGAAGCGCCGGTACGCCTGTGGCACTGGCTAACGGTGGCCTGCATGTTGGTACTGATGGTAACAGGCTACTTCATTGGCCGGCCCTTGCCGTCTGTGAGTGGCGAGGCGACCTATCTGTTTTACATGGGCTATATCCGGCTGATCCACTTTGCCGCCGCGATGATCTTTACCGTGTTACTGCTGGGGCGGATTTATTGGGCCTGTGTCGGCAACCGCTATTCGCGAGAGCTGTTTATCGTCCCGGTCTGGCGTCGCAGTTGGTGGCAAGGCGCTTTTTCCGTGGTCCGCTGGTATCTGTTTCTGGAGAAAAAACCGGGGAGCGACATCGGACATAACCCTGTCGCGCAGGCCGCGATGTTCGGCTATTTCCTGTTATCGGTATTTATGATCCTCACCGGTTTCGCTCTGTTTGGCGAGCATAGCCAGTACGCTATCTTTGCGCCGTTCCGCTATGTGGTTGAATTTTTCTACTGGACCGGCGGCAACTCCATCGATATTCACAGTTGGCACCGACTGGGCATGTGGCTGATCGCCGCCTTCATCGTCGGGCACGTTTACCTCGCTATCCGGGAAGACATTATGTCCGACGATACGGTGATCTCCACCATGATCAATGGCTATCGCAGCCACAAATTCCCCAAACCGCACGACAAGGAGCCCTCATGAATGCGCAACGCGTAGTGGTGATGGGATTAGGAAACCTGTTGTGGGCCGATGAAGGATTCGGTATCCGGGTCGCGGAGCGTTTGTATGCCCGATATCACTGGCCTGAAGAGGTAGAAATTGTGGACGGCGGTACGCAAGGGCTAAACCTGTTAGGTTATGTTGAGCAAGCCAGCCATCTCCTGCTCCTTGACGCGATCGATTACGGCCTGGCGCCGGGCAGCCTGCGAACCTATGCCGGCGAGAAAATCCCCGCGTATCTCAGCGCCAAAAAAATGAGCCTGCATCAAAACAGTTTTTCCGAAGTTCTGGCGCTGGCCGACATCCGCGGGCATCTGCCCTGTCACATAGCGCTGGTCGGTCTGCAACCGGCACAACTGGACGACTATGGCGGTAGCCTGAGCGAAATAGCTCGCGGCCAGCTACCGGCGGCGGAACAGGCCGCCCTGGCGCAACTGGCCGCCTGGGGGATCGTACCGCAGGCAAACGAGGTCGCACGCTGCCTGAACTATAAATGCCTGTCGATGGAAAATTATGAGGGAGTGCGCATACGTCAGTATCAGACACGTCTGGAGGGCAAAAGAAGTGGCGAATGACACCCCGTTCTCTGCACTATGGCAGCGCCTGTTAACCCGGGGATGGCAACCGGTAGAGGTTTCCACAGTAGACGACTGGATCAAACGGGTTGGAGATGGCGTCGTCCTGTTAAGTAGCGATCCGCGGCGTACGCCGGAAGTCAGCGATAACCCGGTGATGATCGCCGAACTTCTGCGTGAGTTTCCACAGTTTGACTGGCAGGTGGCGGTGGCCGACCTTGAACAAAGTGAAGCTATCGGCGATCGCTTTAATGTACGTCGGTTTCCGGCGACGTTGGTTTTTACAGACGGCGAGCTACGCGGCGCGCTCAGCGGCATTCATCCCTGGGCTGAACTGCTCACGCTGATGCGTTCGATGGTTGACACTCCCGCAGCGCAGGAGACAGCACAATGAGCAACGCCTTTTTTCATCTGCTGGGGCCAGGTACGCAGCCTGATGACGCCAGTTTCTCGATGAATCCCCTACCGCTCACCTGTCAGGTCAATGGCGACCCAAGTATGGCGGCGCTGGAGCGCTGCGCTCACAGCCCGGCGGTGATGGCATTGTTGACCGATCTGCGAGGTCAGCTTGCCCGGCGCATCCCGGAAGTCGGCGACGTGCTGGGATGGGAGTTATCTCCCCTGAATGCCGATGATCTCTCATTCCTCAATACGCTATTGGGCGAAGGCGAAGTCTCGGTACGCATTCAGCATCCGGACGGGAGTGAAAGCGAGATCCAGGAGACCATCTTCTGCGGCCTGTGGCGGGTACGCCATCTGCATAACCGACGTCTGCTGACGGATCGTCTGGAAGCGGGTAGCGCGCCCCTGACATTGTGGCAAGCGGCGACTGCCGATACGTTGCCTGACGACTCTCTGCTGCCTCCGCCTGTCGCTGGTCTGATGAATGGACTGCCGCTGGCCCATGAGTTATTGGCGCACGTACGCGATCCGGCGTTGCAACCTCACAGCATCAATTTGACCCAACTGCCGCTCAGCGAGGCCGATCGCCTTTTTCTGGCGCGTTTATGCGGACACGGGAACATCCAGATTCGCATCTCCGGGTATGGCGAAAGCCAAATCAACGCCACAGCATTGCGCCATCTCTGGCATGTGCGCTGTCTGGACGCCCTTAAAGGGCCGTTGCTCGATAGCTATGAGATTTGTCCTTTGCCGGAGCTGGTACTGGCGGCCCCGGAAGATCTGGCCGATTCGCGCCAGCGCCTGGATGAAGTCTGCCGATGGCTGGAGACGCGCTAACGCTCTCAACAGGAACGTCACCGGTGTCCGGTACTGATTAGCTTTTTTACTCTCTTTCTGCCTACAGGAGTTAGCATGTGGGATGTCATTGACTTATCGCGCTGGCAGTTTGCGCTGACCGCGCTGTATCACTTTTTATTTGTTCCTCTTACGCTTGGGCTGATTTTTTTGCTGGCCGTCATGGAGACGATCTATGTGGTGACGGGGAAAACCGTCTACCGCGATATGACGCGTTTCTGGGGCAAGCTCTTCGGGATCAATTTTGCTCTCGGTGTGGCTACCGGCCTGACCATGGAGTTTCAGTTCGGGACTAACTGGTCGCTCTATTCCAACTATGTGGGCGATATCTTCGGCGCGCCGCTGGCGATGGAAGCGTTACTGGCCTTTTTTCTCGAATCCACTTTTGTCGGCCTGTTCTTTTTCGGCTGGCAGCGGCTGAATAAATACCAACACCTGCTGGTCACCTGGCTGGTGGCCTTCGGCTCCAATATTTCAGCATTATGGATTCTGAATGCCAATGGCTGGATGCAGTATCCTACCGGCGCTCATTTCAACATCGATACGTTACGGATGGAAATGAGCAGCTTCAGCGATCTGGTCTTTAACCCGGTGAGCCAGGTGAAATTCGTCCATACCGTCATGTCCGGTTATGTCACCGGCGCCATGTTTATTATGTCCATCAGCGCCTGGTATCTGCTACGTGGCCGCGAGCGTGAGGTGGCCTTGCGCTCGTTTGCTATCGGCTCAGTATTCGGCACCCTCGCCATTCTGGGAACCCTGCAACTGGGGGACAGTTCGGCCTACGAGGTCGCCCAAATTCAGCCGGTGAAACTGGCGGCGATGGAAGGCGAATGGCAAACCGAACCCGCGCCCGCGCCGTTTCATCTGATTGCCTGGCCGCAGCAGGAACAGGAGCGTAATGCATTTGCCGTGAAGATCCCCGCTCTGCTGGGTATTCTGGCCACCCATTCGCTGGATACGCCGGTTCCGGGGTTAAAAAACCTGATGGACGACGCTCTGCCGCGCCTGAAGCGTGGCCGGGAGGCCTGGTTACTCATGCAGGAGATAGCGCAAGGCAATCGCTCGCCGCAGGTACTGAATGCGTTTCACGCCGTTGAGGGCGATCTGGGGTACGGCATTCTGCTGGCGAAATATGCCCCGGATATGAACCATGTGACGCCGGAGCAATATCGTGCGGCCCAGCGTGGCGCTATTCCTCAGGTGGCGCCGGTGTTCTGGAGTTTCCGTATTATGGTCGGCTGCGGTTCGCTGCTGTTAGTGGTGATGTTGATTGCGTTGATACAGACGCTGCGAATGCGTATCGACCAGCATCGCTGGGTATTGCGTATGACGCTGTGGAGCCTGCCGTTACCGTGGATTGCCATTGAAGCCGGTTGGTTTATGACGGAGTTTGGCCGTCAGCCCTGGGCGATTCAGGACATTCTGCCGACCTGGTACGCTCACTCCGCGCTGATGCCGGGCCAGTTGGCCTTCTCAATGGGGCTTATCCTCGGACTTTACACCCTGTTTTTAATCGCGGAAGTCTATCTGATGCAGAAGTACGCGCGTCTTGGGCCAAGCGCCATGCAACATCAACAACAAGCGCAACAACAGGGATAAAGGAGACAATCATGTTGGATTATGAAACGTTGCGGTTCATTTGGTGGCTGCTGATCGGCGTCATCCTGGTGGCATTTATGGTAACTGACGGGTTTGATATGGGGGTCGGTTGCCTGCTCCCGCTGATAGCGCGTAACGATGACGAACGCCGGGTGTTGATCAATAGCGTCGGCGCCCACTGGGAAGGAAACCAGGTATGGTTGATCCTCGCGGGCGGGGCATTATTCGCCGCCTGGCCACGGGTCTATGCCGCCGCGTTTTCCGGTTTTTATGTGGCGATGATCCTGGTGCTGTGTGCCCTCTTCTTTCGCCCGCTGGCCTTTGATTATCGGGGAAAAATCGCCAATGCCCGCTGGCGCGCGCTGTGGGATACCGGTCTGGTTATCGGCAGCCTGGTTCCCCCAGTCGTATTCGGCATCGCGTTCGGCAACCTGTTTTTAGGCGTGCCGTTTGCCTTCACGCCGCAGCTTCATGTTAACTATTTTGGCACCTTCTGGCAGTTACTCTCGCCCTTTGCCCTACTGTGTGGATTATTGAGTCTGTCGTTGGTGATTATGCAAGGAGGCGTCTGGTTACAGTTGAAAACGGAGGGCGTTATTCGTCAACGGGCTCTGTCGGCCACCCGCCACAGCGCGCTGCTGATCGTGATCTGCTTCCTGCTGGCCGGTTACTGGCTGTGGGCCGGCGTTGATGGCTTTGTCTTACTCACGCAGGATGCCAACGGCCCTTCCAATCCGCTCTTAAAAGGCGTGGCGATACTCCCTGGCGCATGGATGAACCACTTTATACGCTCGCCGCTACTGCTCATCATCCCGTTGCTCGGTATGATCCTGCCGATTCTGGCTTTCTATGCCTGCCTTCGCGGTCAGACTATTCGTGGATTTCTGTTCGCTTCCCTGACACAGGCCTGCGTCATCTTTACCGCCGGCATAACGCTATTTCCTTTTGTGATGCCGTCGAGTGTTAGTCCTCTCTCCAGCCTGACGGTGTGGGACAGCACCTCCAGCCAGATGACGCTCGAAATCATGCTGGTGATTGTGCTGATTTTTCTGCCAATCGTACTGCTCTATACGCTGTGGAGCTATTACAAAATGTTGGGGCGTATCAACCTGGAGACCCTCCGCCGCAACGATCATGAACTTTATTAGGGAGCGAGAGCGATGTGGTATTTACTGTGGTTTGTCGGCATTCTGCTGATGTGCTCACTGTCGACGCTGGCGCTGGTATGGCTTGAATCGCGTCAACAATAAAGAGGTAAACCGGGGCCAGTGCCGTCTGACTCCGGTTATTTTTATCTTTATACGCGCCTGGCGAAGACGTTCCCCGCCGACAGGACGACATAACATTGATACATGTCGTTATCATAACGTTTACTTTTAGAGGTGCGTCATAATTATGACAAATAGCCGCCTTGCACATATTACGCATATTTAAGCAAATAATTGCATAATTAGCGATATATCACCTCTTATAGCGGATAGTTAACCACTTCCCATTCAAAATCATAGCGAAAATCCAACTGCCTGCCATTTTTGATCTGAGTTAATTGTTTAAAAAAGTGTTAAATTTATCGCTACATGGTGTGATCTACTATGTACCACGGTCAATTAAAGAACATATTACTTTTATCACTAAGGTTTATCATGGATAAGTTATCTTACGCTTCAGATAGCAGCACATCTGCCTGGAATACCTACCTGCAACAAATCGAGCGTGTGGCCCCTTATCTGGGTGAGTTATCCCCCTGGGTGGATACTCTGCGCCACCCAAAACGCGCTCTGATCGTCGATATTCCGGTACAAATGGATGATGGCACTATTCGTCATTTCGAAGGATATCGCGTGCAGCACAACCTCTCCCGAGGTCCGGGTAAAGGCGGTGTTCGCTACCATCCTGACGTTGATCTCAATGAAGTGATGGCCCTGTCAGCATGGATGACCATCAAATGTGCCGCGCTGAATCTGCCGTACGGCGGCGCCAAAGGCGGCATCCGCGTCGATCCGTTCTCGCTGTCGGAAGGTGAACTGGAGCGTTTGACCCGCCGCTATACCAGCGAGATCGGCATTATCATCGGGCCGCAGAAAGATATTCCTGCGCCGGATGTCGGCACCAACGGTAAAGTGATGGCCTGGATGATGGATACGTATTCCATGAATCATGGCACGACGGTCACTGGCGTCGTCACCGGTAAGCCTATCCATCTTGGCGGTTCGCTGGGTCGTGAAAAGGCGACGGGGCGCGGCGTTTTCGTCAGCGGGCTGGAAGCCGCGCGTCGGGCGAATATCGCCGTTGAAGGCGCTCGCGTTGCGGTTCAGGGTTTTGGTAACGTCGGCAGCGAAGCCGCGCGTCTGTTTGCAGGCGCTGGCGCCCGTGTCGTGGCGATTCAGGATCATACCGCGACGCTGTTTAACGCCACCGGTATTGACATGAAGGCGCTCACGGCATGGCAGACAGAACACAAACAGATAGCCGGTTTCCCGGGCGCGGAAACTATCGCCAGCGATGCGTTCTGGCGTCTGGAGATGGATATTCTGATCCCGGCGGCGCTTGAAGGCCAGATAACTCGTCAGCGCGCGGAAGCCCTGACGTGTAAGCTGGTGCTGGAAGGGGCTAACGGCCCGACCTATCCGGATGCTGATGATGTTCTGGCCAGCCGTGGTATCCTTGTGGTGCCTGACGTGGTCTGTAACGCAGGCGGCGTAACCGTCAGCTACTTCGAATGGGTACAAGATATGGCCAGCTTCTTCTGGAGCGAAGAAGAGATCAACGCGCGCATGGACAAAATCATGACCGACGCGATCGTCCATGTCTGGGAGAAAGCGGCTGAGAAATCCTGCTCTCTGCGCACCGCAGCCTATATTGTCGCCTGTGAGCGCATTCTGTTGGCCCGTAAAGATCGCGGTATCTATCCGGGTTAAGGCTACAAGTTATTGCGCTAAAATCCACGTCCCGGCGTGGATTTTTTGTCTGTATCCCCCGTTTTCCACGCGTGCGCCGATAAACTCTGTCTGAATAAAATGTCTGTTTGTTCGCAAAATAGCGGTTCAATCACGCGTATCTGGTCATCGTAGACTAAGGTTTTGTCATGGTAAATGCCGTTGGCTTTGGCTCACCGCTAAGGAGATAACTTGATGATACCCCCAGAGATTCGCCGTTCTGTTCTACTGCAGAAAGCCATAAAACTGGCGCTGGCAGGGACGCTGCTGACGTTTGCATCGTTTTCGGCGACTGCCGCAGACCCGTCTTCCGACACTGAAACTCCGCAGCCGCCGGATATTTTGCTTGGCCCGCTCTTTAATGATGTCCAGAATGCAAAACTCTTCCCCGATCAGAAAACCTTTGCTGACGCCATACCTAATAGCGATCCGCTCATGATTCTTGCGGATTATCGTATGCAGCGGAACCAGTCCGGCTTCGATTTGCGCCATTTTGTTGATGTTAACTTCACCCTGCCGAAAGCGGGTGAAAAACATGTCCCGCCTGCCGGGCAGTCATTGCGTGAACATATTGATGGCCTGTGGCCGGTGCTGACCCGTTCAACTAAAAACGTCGAAAAGTGGGACTCGCTCTTGCCGTTGCCTGAATCCTATGTCGTACCGGGTGGGCGATTCAGAGAGATTTACTACTGGGACAGCTATTTTACGATGCTGGGGCTGGCGGAAAGCGGGCACTGGGATAAGGTGGCGGATATGGTGGCGAACTTTGGTTACGAAATTGACGCCTGGGGGCATATTCCTAACGGCAACCGTACCTACTACCTGAGTCGTTCGCAGCCGCCTTTCTTTGCGTTTATGGTTGAGTTACTGGCGCAACATGAAGGTGACGATGCGCTGAAAGAATACCTGCCGCAACTGCAAAAAGAGTACGCCTATTGGATGGAGGGCGTTGAGACATTGCAGCCAGGGCAACAAAACCAACGCGTCGTCAAACTGGAGGACGGCAGCGTTCTCAACCGCTACTGGGACGATCGGGATACGCCCCGCCCTGAATCCTGGGTTGAAGATATCGCTACCGCCAAAAGCAACCCCAACCGCCCGGCAACGGAGATCTATCGGGACCTCCGCTCTGCCGCCGCCTCTGGCTGGGATTTCAGCTCCCGCTGGATGGATAATCCGCAGCAGCTCAGTACCATTCGCACCACCACGATTGTCCCTGTCGATCTTAACGCTCTGCTGTATCAGCTGGAGAAGACCCTCGCCCGCGCCAGCGCTGCGGCGGGCGATCGGGCCAAAGCCTCGCAATATGACGCGCTGGCCAACGCGCGGCAAAAAGCCATTGAAATGCATCTGTGGAATAACAAAGAGGGTTGGTATGCCGACTACGATCTGCAGAACAATAAAATCCGTGACCAACTCACCGCTGCCGCACTGTTCCCGCTCTATGTAAACGCCGCCGCGAAAGATCGCGCCGCGAAAGTGGCGGCGGCGGCCCAGGCGCATCTGCTACAGCCTGGCGGGCTGGCTACCACCTCGGTTAAAAGCGGACAGCAGTGGGATGCGCCAAACGGCTGGGCGCCGTTACAATGGGTCGCTGCCGAAGGATTACAAAATTATGGGCAGGATGACGTGGCAATGGAAGTCACCTGGCGCTTTTTAACCAATGTGCAGCACACCTACGATCGCGAGAAAAAACTGGTCGAAAAATATGATGTCAGCAGTACCGGAACCGGCGGTGGCGGCGGCGAATATCCCCTTCAGGACGGCTTTGGCTGGACCAACGGCGTGACGCTGAAAATGCTCGATCTGATTTGTCCGCAGGAAAAACCGTGTGATAGCGTACCGTCTACTCGTCCGGCATCGTTAAGCGCAACGCCGACAAAAACGCCGTCTGCAGCGACGCAGTAACGCGTGTTTATAGTAGGTTGACCCGGCGCTGACCGGGTCAACGCTTACACGTTTTGCAGCGGTTAGCCGCGTCGCAGAAGGCGGAAAATCACCAGCACCACGATCGCGCCCACCACGGCGACCAGGAAACTGTGCAGATTGAAGCCGCTGATACTGCCGCCAATACCAAACATCGTCGCCAGCCATCCGCCAACGACCGCCCCGACGATACCGAGAATACAGGTCAGGATAAATCCCCCGCCATCGCGCCCCGGCATAAGCAATTTGGCGATAACGCCGGCAATCAAACCAAAAACAATCCAGGCGATAATTCCCATTTGCGAACCCTCTTTCCAGTAAAAACGTTTTAAGTATAGGCAAAGTCGAGCGTCGCATTTCTGAACACTGATTTATCTCGCGGACATAAAAATTTATTTATCGCTATTAAGTTCTTTCTACTGATGCCGATAACCCAACGATAGTCTGCGTATCAGGGGTTATTTCGTGTGAGTGGTTACAATGAGCAGTTCCTGAAAAAAAATCCATTAGCGATATTAGGCGTGCTACGGGATTTAAATAAAAATCAGGTTCCACTGCGTATTTCATGGGCGCATGGTCAATTCATCAGTAAAATTTTGGCGGTAGACCCGGAAAAACTCATCGTGGATTACGGCAGCCAGGAATACGAAAATAGCGCCGTATTACGTGCCGGGCAGGTAGCCATTATCGCAGAAACGCAGGGCGCAAAAGTCGAGTTCACGTTGCCGCAACTCGTTACAGGCGAATATCAGCGGCTGCCGGCCTTTATCACGCCCCTGCCGTCGTCACTGTGGTTTGTCCAGCGCCGGGAGTATTTTCGCATTGGCGCGCCGCTGTATCCGCCTTATTACGGCGTCACCACGCTACCGGACACCCGTACGTTACGTTTTCGCCTGTTTGATCTTTCCCTGGGCGGCATGGGCGCGCTACTGGAATCCGCCATCCCCGACGGACTAATCGAAGGCGCACGCTTTTCGCAGGTTGAACTGAACATGGGGCCATGGGGGATTCTTCACGTTGACGCCCAGCTTATCGCCATCAGCGAGCGTAAAGTGATTGATAGGAAAAATGAAACGATCACCACTCCCCGCCTGAGCTTTCGTTTCCTTAACGTTAGCCCGGCGGTGGAGCGGGAGTTGCAGCGGATTATTTTTTCGCTTGAGCGCGAGGCCCGAGAAAGAGCGAATAAAGTGCGAGAATAATCTTCACGCTAAACTACATGGCGTCCAGCGCCTGCTGAAGCTTCCAGATATAGCGCGGCGCCTGCGGCGCGGGATGATTATCAACAACATGTTCAAAAAACTCGTCCGCATCCAGATCGTTAATTTTTTCTATCGCCTTCTTCCTGTCGGATGAAAAAGTACGCAATAACGCGCCTGCGCCGTTAGCATAAGAGACGACCAGCGCATATTGCATCACCTGCGGATCTTTGATGCCGGCCAGCGGCCCATTTTCCAGAATGCTCAGATACGCCGCGCCCATTGAGATGTTACGCTCAGGGTTTTTCAGCTCGCTGGTGGTCGGTTCGCCACGCCAGCCCATGCGACGGTAAACGTCGCGCCCGGAGGTCGATGCCTTTAACTGCATCAGGCCAATCGCATTGGATTTACTGACCGCGTTAGGGTTGCCGCCGGATTCAATGGCGATAATCGCGGTGATTAAATGCGGATCAACCCCCCATGCCGCCCCGGCTTTTTCACTGATGGGCATCCACTGCATCGCACGCTTTACAGGCACTTCGGCATTCCACGGCGGATTCCTGTAATCCTGTTTTGAGCTACAGCCAGCCAGTATTACTACCAAAAAAGCAAACCATCTTAATTTCACGTCATCTATCCTTATAGCCGTAACTTATCTGCCGAAGAGGTCATACCGCCCCGGCCAGGCACTTAGGTTGCCTCCCTGGTGCGCATCCAGAAACGTCGCACAACGAGGGACATCGCCTAATATATGCGGCATGATATACATTTGCATTCTATTGTCAGCAAGGAATTACCATGTCTCTGTTTCATTTAATCGCCCCCTCGGGCTACTGTATTAACCAACAGGCCGCGTTACGCGGCGTTCAGCGCCTGACTGACGCGGGTCATCAGGTGGAGAATGACGAGGTGATTCGTCGCCGCTATCAGCGTTTTGCCGGTACGGACGCGGAACGGCTGGCCGATGTTAATTCGCTGGCCTCGCTAACTTCGCCGGATACGATCGTCATGCCGGTTCGCGGCGGCTATGGTGCCAGCCGCTTGTTGGATCGTATCGACTGGCAGGCGCTCGCCACCCGGCAACAGCGCGATCCCTTACTGATTTGCGGTCATAGCGATTTTACGGCGATTCAGGCTGGACTCCTGGCGCAGGTCAATATCATCACCTTTAGCGGTCCTATGCTGGCGGCAAATTTTGGCGCCGAAACGCTGAATACGTTCACCGAGCAACATTTCTGGCTGGCGCTACGCAAGGCGCAATTTACCGTAGAGTGGCAAGGCGACGGCCCTCAGTGCGACGTACAAGGCACCTTATGGGGCGGAAATCTGGCGATGTTGATTTCCCTTATCGGTACGCCCTGGATGCCGACTATCGATAAAGGAATTTTAGTGCTGGAAGATGTCAATGAGCACCCTTTCCGGGTGGAGCGTATGCTTTTGCAACTGGAGTACGCCGGAATTTTAAACCGCCAGAGCGCCATCGTTCTCGGCAGCTTTAGCGGCGCGGCGCCCAACGAGTATGACGCCGGTTATTCTCTGGAGAGCGTCTACGCGTTTTTACGTTCCCGTCTGTCCGTTCCGCTGATTACCGGTCTCGACTTCGGGCATGAACAGCGTACGGTGACGCTCCCTATCGGGGCAAACGCGACGCTTAAAAATACGCGCCAGGGGACTCAACTCACTTTATCTGGTCATCCTACGCTGCAATTGTAAAAAAAGTCCCCGACAGGCTAAGTAAAACGCTGCCCTGGCCGTTATTATGTTAATGTTAAATAATACGAAGTCGTGTGAGTCAGGAGATATAAAACGTTGGATGCTGCAACAATTATTAGTCTATTTATTTTAGGTTCCATCCTTGTAACCAGCAGTATCCTGTTAAGTTCATTCTCATCGCGACTGGGTATCCCGATTCTGGTCATTTTCCTCGCCATTGGGATGTTAGCGGGTGTGGATGGCATTGGCGGTATTCCTTTCGATAATTATCCTTTCGCTTATATGGTCAGTAACCTGGCGCTGGCGATTATTTTACTCGATGGCGGCATGCGCACCCAGGCCAGCTCTTTCCGGGTAGCGCTGGGCCCCGCGCTGTCGCTGGCAACGCTCGGCGTGCTGATCACGTCGGGGTTAACAGGTATGATGGCCGCCTGGCTGTTTCATCTGGATCTTATTGAAGGTCTGCTCATTGGCGCGATAGTCGGTTCCACTGACGCCGCAGCGGTCTTTTCTCTGCTTGGCGGCAAAGGGCTAAACGAACGTGTAGGCTCCACGCTGGAGATCGAATCGGGAAGTAACGATCCGATGGCCGTTTTTCTGACCATTACATTAATTGAGATGATCCAGAAACACGAAACCGGTCTGGACTGGATGTTTGCCGTCCATATTATCCAGCAGTTCGGTCTCGGTATTGTTTTTGGCCTGGGCGGCGGTTACCTGCTACAGCAGATGATCAACCGTATTTCTCTGCCCAGCGGCCTGTATCCGATGCTGGCGCTCAGCGGCGGTATTCTGATTTTTGCTTTGACGACCGCGCTTGAAGGCAGCGGCATTCTCGCGGTCTATCTGTGCGGATTCCTGTTAGGAAACCGTCCGATTCGCAACCGTTACGGCATCCTGCAAAACTTTGACGGACTAGCCTGGCTGGCGCAGATCGCGATGTTCCTGGTTCTGGGACTGCTGGTGACGCCTTCCGATCTGTGGCCGATTGCCGTCCCTGCGCTTATTCTCTCCATCTGGATGATTTTCTTCGCCCGCCCACTGTCGGTGTTTACCGGCCTGCTGCCATTTCGCGGCTTCAATCTTCGGGAGCGCATTTTCATCAGTTGGGTCGGACTGCGCGGCGCGGTGCCGATTATTCTCGCCGTTTTCCCGATGATGGCCGGGCTTGAAAACGCTCGCCTGTTCTTTAATGTCGCTTTCTTTGTGGTACTGGTGTCACTGCTCCTGCAGGGAACATCGCTGTCATGGGCGGCGAAGAGAGCCAAAGTGGTCGTGCCTCCGGTTGGCTGGCCAGTATCGCGCGTGGGGCTTGACATCCATCCTGATAATCCGTGGGAGCAATTCATCTATCAGTTGAGCGCCGACAAATGGTGCGTCGGCGCGGCGTTGCGCGACCTGCATATGCCGAACGAAACCCGCATTGCCGCGCTATTTCGCAATAATGAACTGTTTCACCCCACGGGTAGCACTCGCCTGCAGGAAGGCGACGTACTCTGCGTGATTGGCCGGGAGCGCGATCTGCCAGCGCTGGGCAAATTGTTTAGCCAGTCGCCGCCGGTTTCGTTAGATCAGCGTTTCTTTGGCGATTTTATCCTCGAAGCGAACGCGAAATTCGCCGACGTGGCGCTTATCTACGGGCTGGAAGAAGGAACGGAATACCGGGATAAACAACAAACTCTGGGTGAAATCATACAGCAGCTGCTGGGCGCTGCGCCGGTCGTCGGCGATCAGGTGGAGTTTGGCGGCATGATTTGGACGGTAGCTGAAAAAGAAGATAACGTGGTACGCAAGATTGGGGTACGCGTCGCCGAAGACGAAGCAGAATAAGGTCGCCGGACAACGTCGACCCGCCCCCGGTGGACCGGTCGACGCCTTAGCCTGAATTAGGTTACGTTGTCACAAACGGCACGCGCGGCGCTACGGCGCACAGTAGCTCATAGCCCAGCGTGCCTGACGCAGAGGCGACATCATCGACCTTAATTTCTTTGCCCCATAATTCAACCGGCGTGCCGATTCCCGCCTGCGGACACGGCATCAAATCCACCGCCAGCATATCCATTGAAACGGTGCCTACTGTTCTGGTACGGATACCGTCCACCAGCACGGGCGTCCCGGTCGGCGCATGGCGTGGATAGCCATCGGCATAACCCGCCGCGACGATGCCAATGCGTTGTTCCTGAGTCACAGAATACCCTCCGCCATAGCCTACCCTTTCACCCGCGCTCAGCGTCTGCACGCCAATAATTTCGCTACTCAGCGTCATCACAGGTTTTAGTCCGGTATCGGCAATATCCCGCCACTGTCCTGACGGCGACGCGCCGTACAAAATAATGCCCGGCCTGACCCAGTCATAATGCGCCTGGGGATGCCACAGCGTCGCTGCCGAATTTGATAACGAGTATGAACATTGAAGGCCTTCCGTCGCCAGCGCAATACGCCTCATCGCCTCCCCGATACCTTCCGGATGATCGGCCTGAGCGAAATGTGACATCAGGGTCATTTCACCGACATTGCGCATTGCCCGCAATTGCTGCCAGACGGTCTGCGCCCGCTCAGGCTGAAAACCGAGTCGGTTCATGCCGCTGTTGACTTTGACATAGATATCCAGCGGCGCGTTAAGCCGCGCATTTTGCAGCGCTTTCAACTGCCAGTTACTGTGGATGCAGGTGGTCAGCCGATAAGTGTCATACGCCTCCAGGTCTTGCGCATGGAAAAACCCCTCCAGCATCAATATCGGCCCTTTCCACCCGCGCTCACGCAGGGTAATCGCCTCTTCAAGGTTGAGCATAGCGAAACCATCTGTGGCGCCCAGCGCGCTCCAGACGCGTTCAATACCGTGGCCGTAGGCGTTGGCTTTCACTACCGACCAGACGCGCGCCTCTGGGGCCGCCCGGCGCACAATAGCCAAATTTTGTTTCATTACCTGTAAATCAAGGCTGGCCTGTATAGGGCGGGTCATTTCACTTCCTTTATCAGTTATGCGCGCTATGCAAACGTTGCGGGGGGGTGGGCGTAAAATCGGAACGGTATCGCGCCACGCTCAGATCGTCGTAGGGTATCGCTGGCGTGCGACCCGACAAGATATCGCTTAACAACTGGCCTGAACCGCAGGCCATCGTCCAGCCTAAGGTGCCGTGTCCAGTATTAAGCCACAGATTTTTATAACGGGTGCGTCCTACTACCGGCGTGCCGTCCGGCGTCATGGGGCGCAGGCCGGTCCAGAATGTGGCCTGCTCAATATGACCGCCGCGCGGAAAGAGATCGCGCACAACCATCTCCAGCGTCTCGCGGCGCGGTTGCAGTAAGTCGGTATTAAAGCCCACGATTTCCGCCATTCCCCCCACGCGAATACGCTTATCAAAACGCGTAATAGCGATTTTGTAGGTTTCATCAAGAATCGTCGATACCGGCGCGCCGTCTGGCTCGACGATTGGGATGGTTAATGAATAGCCTTTCAGCGGATACACCGGGATATCAACAATGCCTTTAAGCATCGCCGTCGAATACGATCCAAACGCCATAACATACGCATCTGCTTTAATGATCTCATCGGCGCATTTCACGCCGTAAATCTGATCATTTTCGTACAGTAATTTTTCCACGGGAGTATTAAAGCGAAAGGTTACGCCCGCCTGCTCCGCCATGCGCGCCAGACGCTGGGTAAAGAGCTGACAGTCCCCGGTTTCATCATTCGGTAAGCGCAGTCCGCCGGTTAATTTATGCGCAACCTCAGCCAGAGCGGGTTCAACTTCCGCCAGTCGGCTGGATTCCAGGAGCTGATACGGCACCCCGGCATCTTCCAGCACGGCGATATCACGGGTGGCGTTCTCATACTGTTGCGCGGTGCGGAAGAGTTGTAGCGTTCCCCCCTGGCGGCCTTCATATTCGATACCGGTCGCGGCGCGTAGCGTTTTCAGACAGTCGCGACTATATTCCGCCAGGCGCACCATGCGGCCTTTATTTTCCATATAATGCCGGGTATCGCAGTTACGCAGCATTTGCCACATCCACTTCAGTTGAAATGGGGTGCCATCCAGACGCACCGCCAGCGGCGCATGGCGCTGGAACATCCATTTTATCGCCTTCAGCGGTACGCCAGGGGCCGCCCAGGGCGCCGCATATCCCGGTGAAATTTGTCCGGCATTCGCCGCGCTGGTTTCTTGCGCCGGGCCGGATTCGCGATCGATGACGGTGACATCATGCCCCGCCTGACTTAAGTACCAGGCGCTGGTCACGCCAACTACGCCACTCCCCAGGATGACAACTCGCATAGCCACTCCGTTAATAGTAAAAGAACAATCTTCTGATTACATCTTGATAACCCAGATGAAAATATTATTCAACATATGACTTTTTTATGGTGACGTGCTTCACATATACCCTAAAGACAAGCGATCCCACTGGTTTGGGATCTCCTGCTACGCGGCATGGCTATACAGCATAAAATGATGCCAATACCCGATTTTTTGCCGTTCAATGTGGAGGAAACCGCAAAGAAAAGTTTTCACGATCAAGTCGTTTTTTAACATGGTGTTCTATGCTTGAAAGGAGGCGCTCCATACAGAGAGCGTCGCCAACAATGAGGGTGCGCGAATGGCAATGATTGATTCCATGAACAAGGACACCACACGTTTGAGCGATGGACCCGACTGGACATTTGATCTGCTGGATGTCTATCTGGCAGAGATAGACCGCGTGGCGAAGCTCTACCAACTGGATACTTACCCGCACCAAATTGAAGTCATCACTTCCGAACAGATGATGGACGCCTACTCCAGCGTCGGGATGCCGATCAACTATCCGCACTGGTCGTTTGGCAAAAAGTTCATTGAGACGGAACGTCTGTATAAGCATGGTCAACAAGGACTGGCTTATGAAATTGTGATCAACTCTAATCCCTGCATTGCCTACCTGATGGAAGAAAACACCATCACCATGCAGGCGCTGGTCATGGCGCACGCCTGTTACGGCCACAACTCCTTTTTTAAAAATAATTATCTCTTCCGGAGCTGGACGGATGCCAGTTCTATCGTCGATTACCTGATTTTCGCCCGGAATTACATTACCCGCTGTGAAGAACGCTACGGAGTGGATGAAGTAGAAAAACTGCTCGACTCCTGCCACGCGCTGATGAATTACGGCGTCGATCGCTATAAGCGCCCGCAGAAAATCTCGTTGCAGGAAGAGAAAGCGCGACAAAAAAGCCGGGAAGAGTATCTACAAAGCCAGGTGAATATGCTGTGGCGCACGCTGCCAAAACGCGAGGAAGAAAAAACTGTCGCCGAAGCACGCCGCTTTCCCGCTGAACCGCAGGAAAACCTGCTCTATTTTATGGAGAAAAACGCCCCATTGCTCGAGCCGTGGCAGCGCGAAATTCTGCGCATCGTGCGTAAAGTCAGCCAGTATTTTTATCCGCAGAAACAGACGCAGGTCATGAACGAGGGCTGGGCGACCTTCTGGCACTACACCATCCTGAACCATCTGTATGATGAAGGCAAAGTGACGGAACGCTTTATGCTGGAGTTTTTACACAGCCATACCAATGTCGTATTTCAGCCGCCCTATAATAGCCCCTGGTATAGCGGAATTAACCCCTATGCGCTCGGCTTTGCCATGTTCCAGGATATCAAACGTATTTGTCAGTCGCCCACGGATGAAGATAAATACTGGTTTCCGGATATTGCCGGTTCCGACTGGCTGGAAACGCTGCACTTCGCCATGCGCGATTTTAAAGATGAAAGCTTTATCAGTCAGTTCCTGTCGCCAAAAGTGATGCGTGATTTCCGTTTCTTCACGGTACTTGATGATGACAGGCATAATTATCTGGAGATCTCCGCCATTCATAACGAAGAAGGTTATCGGGAGATTCGATCAAAACTGTCGTCACAGTATAACCTGAGCAACCTGGAGCCGAATATTCAGGTCTGGAATGTGGATTTACGCGGCGACAGATCGCTGACGTTGCGTTATATCCCGCATAACCGCGCACCGCTGGATAAAGGCCGCAAAGAGGTGCTGAAACATGTGCATCGGTTATGGGGCTTTGATGTGATGCTGGAGCAACAAAATGAGGATGGCAGCGTAGAACTGCTGGAGCGTTGTCCGCCGCGCATGAACATGCTGTAATCGAGATGCTGCCCGGTAGTGTTTGCGCTTACCGGGCATCGCGGGATTATCGTCCCTGAATCGCTAAATCGCCGGGCAGATTTTTCTGCATCCGATGCCAAATCTCGCCGCTGTCATGCCCGTAACGTCGCACCGTTTCATACACCTGGTCGTGCGCGCCCTGCTCGCATAACGACGATAATTTATGATAGAAACCCAGTGCCAGACTGCGCGCTTCCGGATTGGCGAAATAGTGGCGACCAATGCGGGTGTATAACCCTTTCATGCCGTTCAGGATCAAGCCGTAAATAGGATTGCCGGAGGCGAATGCCAGACCACGAAAGATGTTATAGTCCAGATCGGCGAATGCATCGGCATGGTCGGCCACTTCGTGGGCAGTGGCCAGCACTTCCTGCGCCTTATCCGGGTGTTGACGCAACGCGGTACGAATAAAGATAGTAGAAATATTGGTACGCACCGACAACAAATTGTCGATCAGTTGCGGAACGCTTTCATGATCAAGGCGGGCCAGCGTTTCAAGGATATTCAGCCCTGACGTTTCCCAAAAATTATTAACCTTTGTCGGTTTGCCATGCTGAATGGTCAGCCAGCCATCTCGCGCCAGCCGCTGTAACACCTCGCGTAATGTCGTGCGCGTCACGCCGATCAGTTCGGAGAGTTCTCGTTCTGCCGGTAAGATCGTGCCAGGAGGAAAGCGGTTATTCCAGATACTTTCAATAATATACTCTTCCGCGAAACCCGCCGGGCTCTGCGCCTTAATGACCATAGTGAGATTTCCATTACACAGCAAAACATAGTTGCACTCATCATACCAGACGGGCGTAACACCTGATAGCGGACGCAATGAAGAAAAAGGGGATCAAGGCACCATTTCTGATATCGCCTGCCAATATCGTTAAGGACTTGCTTGCATTCGTCGCGCTCGCTACTCTCTGTGTTTAAACATAAAAACGCTATTTCATTTTTCTAGGTAAGGAAACATTTCATGGAGATCTCATGGGGTCGCGCCATGTGGCGCAACTTTTTAGGCCAGTCGCCCGACTGGTACAAACTGGCACTACTTGTCTTTTTAATTGTTAACCCATTCATTTTCTTAGCTAATCCCTTTGTTGCCGGTTGGCTGCTGGTGGCAGAGTTTATCTTCACTCTGGCGATGGCGTTAAAGTGTTACCCCCTGCTGCCCGGCGGGTTACTGGCCATTGAAGCCGTTATCATCGGTATGACCAGCGCCGCCCATGTACGTGAAGAGGTTGCCGCCAACCTGGAAGTCTTGCTGCTGCTGATGTTTATGGTGGCAGGCATCTACTTTATGAAGCAGTTATTGCTGTTTATTTTTACCCGTCTGTTACTCAGTATCCGCTCGAAGATGGTTCTGTCGCTGGCCTTTTGCGTCGCCGCCGCATTCTTGTCGGCTTTCCTTGACGCGCTTACCGTCGTTGCGGTGGTGATCAGCGTCGCCGTCGGTTTTTACGGGATTTACCATCGTGTGGCCTCATCGCGCGGCGAAGAGAACGATATGCTGGACGACAGCCATATCGATCCGCATTACAAAACGGTGCTGGAGCAATTCCGCGGATTCTTACGTAGCCTGATGATGCATGCAGGCGTGGGGACGGCGCTGGGCGGTGTCATGACCATGGTCGGGGAGCCGCAAAACCTGATCATCGCTAAAGCGGCTGGCTGGCATTTCGGCGACTTCTTTTTGCGGATGTCGCCTGTCACCGTCCCGGTACTGGTATGTGGACTGTTAACCTGTATGCTGGTCGAGAAAATGCGCTGGTTTGGCTATGGCGAAACGTTGCCCGAAAAAGTCCGCGATGTTTTACAGCAATTCGACGATCAAAGCCGTAAGAAGCGCACCCGCCAGGATAAAATTAAACTAATAGTCCAGGCGGTTATTGGCGTCTGGCTGGTTACCGCCCTCGCCCTCCATCTCGCGGAGGTGGGACTGATTGGTCTGTCGGTCATTATTCTGGCCACCGCGTTAACGGGTGTAACCGATGAACACGCCATCGGCAAAGCGTTTACCGAGTCGCTGCCGTTTACTGCGCTGTTAACCGTTTTCTTCTCCATTGTGGCGGTTATTATCGATCAACATCTTTTCGCGCCGATTATTCAGTTCGTCTTGCAAGCCTCTGAACACGCGCAGCTAACGCTGTTCTATCTCTTTAACGGCCTGTTGTCTTCCATCTCAGATAACGTCTTTGTCGGCACCATTTATATCAACGAAGCGAAGGCGGCAATGGAAAACGGCGCAATCAGCTTAAAACAGTTTGAGCTGCTAGCCGTGGCCATCAATACCGGTACTAACCTGCCATCGGTAGCGACGCCAAATGGTCAGGCGGCATTCTTATTCCTGCTGACCTCCGCGCTGGCGCCGTTAATCCGTCTCTCCTATGGCCGTATGGTCTGGATGGCGTTACCGTACACTATCGTACTGACCCTGATAGGGCTACTGTGCGTCGAATTCACTCTTGCGCCGGCCACCGAATGGATGACTCAGGCAGGATGGTTAGCAACGCTTTCGTAACGTTTGGCCGGGCAATACACCGCCCGGCTCCGATTTTTGCCTGATAATTATCCAATTACACATTATTTCATTTCCCGCTAGTGGCGCACGAATTGAATTGGTTTACACTGCGGTCTCTACGCATGTTGCAGGGAAATTATTATGTTGCGATTTTTAAACCAGTGCTCACGGGGTCGGGGCGCATGGTTACTGATGGCGTTTACCGCCCTGGCGCTGGAAATGGTGGCGCTGTGGTTCCAGCACATCATGTTACTTAAACCTTGCGTGCTATGTATTTACGAACGTTGCGCCCTGTTTGGCGTGATGGGCGCGGGTCTGGTCGGCGCAATAGCGCCGAAAACGCCGCTGCGATACGTGGCAATGGTTATCTGGATTTACAGCGCCTGGCGGGGTCTACAACTGGCGTATGAACATACGATGATTCAGTTGCATCCCTCGCCGTTCATGACCTGTGACTTTATGGCGCGCTTTCCAGACTGGTTGCCGTTGGGTAAATGGCTGCCACAGGTGTTTGTGGCATCCGGTGATTGCGCCGAACGCCAGTGGTCGTTTTTAACGCTGGAGATGCCGCAATGGCTGTTGGGGATCTTTGCCGCTTACCTTGTGGTGGCGATAGCCGTCGTCATAGCCCAGGCATTTAAGCCTAAAAAACGCGACCTGTTCGGTCGTTGATACACACGCTCCTTCGGGAGCGTTTTTTTTGCCCGAAGCGTTGTTTGCCAGTGATTAAAAGGTGTATATTAAATACATCTTTTAATCACCACATCAGGGAGATGTCTTATGTCCCACTTACGCATCCCGGCAAACTGGAAAGTTAAACGCTCTACCCCCTTTTTCACCAAAGAGAATGTTCCGGCGGCACTGCTCTCTCATCACAACACAGCGGCAGGCGTTTTCGGACAACTCTGCGTGATGGAAGGCACCGTGACCTACTATGGCTTTGCGAATGAAACCGCGACAGAACCAGAAGTGAAAGTGGTGATTAATGCCGGGCAATTCGCCACCAGTCCGCCGCAATACTGGCATCGGGTAGAGCTGAGCGATGATGCGCGGTTCAACATTCATTTTTGGGTAGAGGAAGACCATCAGGGCGAGGAAATGTATCAACAGAAAAAAGCCTGACATCGGTAAACCAGTCACCACTGGGCGGCGTCCCGCCCAGTAGCCAGGTGATTAATGGCGCTAATTAAACGCTAGAGTAGTTTAATTTTAACGTGGTATCCCTCAAGCCCTTTCATCGTTTCTCGCGGCGCGAACTCTATTTCGGAAACCTCTTGCCCGGTTTTCTTCCGTAGTTCGGCGACCTTTTTGCTAATGAGTGCCGCGATTTCCTCTTCTGCTTTATGTGTCAACTCTTCGCTGTTCATTGATTTCCTCCTTTGAACTCGCAAACGGCTAAGCGCAATAAGACAGTGTCGTCATGGACGCGCTACTATTTTAACGTACAAAAAATTATAGGCTATCTTTCTGAGGATTATCAGGATGTTTCGCTTTAGAAGATGTAAAAAACCGCCTGGCACAGACAGTGTATCAGGCGGTTGGTTAATAGCACAAGACGCTATCTACGAGGATCTTCAACCTCATTCTGGGTATCCGGGTCGAGAGGATCGTCTCCCTCTGGCGTATCCGGAATATTTTCACCAGGAAGCGGCTCATCCTCTGGTAATGGATCGACTAAATCAGGACGTTCAGACATAAAGCCTCCAACGAACCATAGTTATTAAAGATACCCTACAGCACTACTTTTGGTTTTTCTTTGGATTTTTTCCTTCGTCTTCGGGTGTCTTATCAGGCTTCCTGGGCTGATCCTTTGAAACGCGCAACGGTTGGTTATTCATGGGGTAACTCCTCAGGATAGGCAGCGATATACTGCTTTGAAAGTATAGAGTCGCCGCCATACGTGCGCGAGCGCAGCGACAAGGCGCGTCAGGGAAGAATAGAAGGCAGTGATAACGCCAGGTGACGGAATTTGCACGCAATTCCTGGTTTCAGGGGCCGCCCGGCGTAAATTAAAGAATTGTAAACAATCAGCCGTTTTGCCGAAGACTTATTCTGCCCACGACGGTTTATTTAAAATATGATCCTGCCAGTCCCGTACTTCAGATTCTTTAACCGCGATATGACGGACAGAAATTCGCTCGCCATGCATAGCAGCTTTCGATCCAGTCAGCAGCGGATGCCACGTCGGCAAGGGCTTACCTTCCGCCAACAAACGGTAGGCGCAGGTCATCGGCAACCATTCAAAGTCTGGCAAGTTTTCGCGAGTGAGTTTGATACAGTCGGGTTCAAATTCAAAACGGCGCTCATAATGACGGCACTGGCACGTTTTAATATTTAATTGCCTGCACGCCACGTTGGTGAAGTAGATTTCATCTGTATCTTCATCCATCAGCTTATGCAGGCAGCATTGACCGCAGCCATCGCACAGCGACTCCCACTCGGCATCGGTCATTTCATCCAGGGTTTTACGTTGCCAGAAAGGTGTATCGCTCATTAAAGTATCCGCCATTGCACTAAAGCTGCACCTTATAACCAGTCTGGCCTGCAGATGCAAGTTTTACCACCGCTGAAGGCGGCAAGCAGATTTTACAGAACGCGGGTAGACAACGTTTCGCCATTAAAACGAATGTCCAGCTCATCGCCGCTTAATAATGGCCCCACGCCTGCCGGCGTGCCGGTTAGCACCACGTCCCCGGCTTTGAGCGTAAAATAGCGGCTCATATAGGCGATAAGAGGCACAATAGGATGAATCATATCCGCGGTCGACCCTTGCTGGCGAACCTCGCCATTAACGTTAAGTCCGATAACCGTATTTTGCGGATCGCCGCAGAAGGCCGCGACAGGGATGAAGCCTGAAATCGGACATGCGTTATCAAAACCTTTGGCTTTTTCCCAGGGCTGTCCGGCCTTTTTCATTTTCCCTTGAATATCGCGCAGGGTTAAATCAAGCGCCACGCCATAACCGGCTATCGCTTTACGTACATGATCTTCGGTCGCCTGGCGGAGCGTTGCGCCAATCAGCACGGCAAGCTCAACTTCATGATGAACAGCGCCCATATCCGCCGGAATCGCCAGCGGCTGGCGAATATCACACAATGCGGTTTCCGGCTTGATAAAAAGCACGGGTTCTTCCGGCGTCGCGCTGCCCATCTCCTTGATGTGATTTGCGTAATTACTGCCCACGCAGACCACTTTACTTACCGGGTAATCAAGCAAGGCGCCTTGCCAGTTACGATGTTGATACATATTTTCCCCTAAGATCATGATGGAATTCAGGCGCGGCACCGAATACCGTTTAACGGTCAGCGGGCGACGTATTTTGTCCCACCGAAGAAAGATGTTGTTTCAGCAAATCTTCCGGCGGCGGCGGCAATTGTAAATAATAGCCCTGCTCGCTTAACGCCTGTTTTACTTTTTCGAGCTCGGCATTGACTAATTTTTTACGTCCATCAAGCGGCAGCATCATCGCTAACTGCGGCTGACCGAATCCTTTCATCAACGCTTCAGGCACCCGCGAAAAATCGTCTTTTTTTTCGACATACAAATAGGTTTGATCGCGCTTGCTACTTCTATAGATCACACAAAACATACTTTTACTCTGAATTAACGGGATGGTGACTTGCCTCAATATAATACTGACTATAACATGCCTTCTGGACTTCGGAATATCACTCCGTATCGGAGATGATAAATAGCAAATTGAGTAAGGCCAGGATGTCAAACACGCCAATCGAGCTTAAAGGCAGTAGCTTCACCTTATCAGTGGTTCATTTGCATGAAGCGGAACCAGAGGTTATTCGTCAGGCGTTAGAAGACAAAATAGCGCAGGCTCCTGCGTTTTTAAAACACGCCCCTGTCGTTATTAACGTTAGCGGTCTTGAAAGACCGGTAAACTGGCCGGAACTGCATAAGATCGTGACCTCAACCGGCTTACGCATTATCGGCGTGAGCGGCTGTAAAGACGCCAGCCTGAAAGTAGAAATCGATCGGATGGGTCTTCCTTTACTGACTGAAGGTAAAGAGAAAGCGGTTCGGCCTGCGCCCGTTGAGCCGGCAACGCCCAGCGAGCCGCCGCAAAACGCTAATCCCATCACAAAAACGCGATTAATTGATGTTCCGGTTCGTTCCGGTCAGCGCATTTATGCTCCACAATGTGATCTGATTGTTACAAGTCACGTCAGCGCTGGCGCAGAGCTTATCGCTGACGGCAATATCCATGTCTATGGCATGATGAGAGGTCGCGCGCTGGCAGGAGCGAGCGGCGATCGGGAAGCGCAAATTTTTTGTACCCATCTGACGGCAGAACTGGTCTCTATCGCAGGTGTTTACTGGCTGAGTGATAAAATCCCGGCAGAATTTTATGGCAAAGCGGCGCGCCTGCGTTTAGCAGACAACGCTTTGACAGTTCAACCGTTGAATTGATCCCTTTTTAACAAGGAATTTTTATGGCACGCATTATTGTTGTTACTTCGGGTAAAGGGGGCGTTGGCAAGACCACCTCCAGCGCGGCCATCGCTACAGGTTTGGCCCAGAAGGGAAAGAAAACTGTCGTCATTGATTTTGATATCGGACTGCGTAACCTCGATCTGATTATGGGTTGCGAACGTCGTGTCGTTTACGATTTTGTAAACGTCATTCAGGGCGATGCGACACTGAATCAGGCGCTGATCAAAGATAAGCGTACTGAAAATCTCTTCATTCTTCCGGCGTCGCAGACCCGGGATAAAGACGCGCTGACGCGTGAAGGCGTCGCTAAGGTACTGGACTCACTGAAAGCGATGGACTTTGAGTTCATTGTTTGCGACTCGCCGGCGGGTATCGAAACCGGGGCGCTGATGGCGCTCTATTTTGCCGATGAAGCGATCATCACGACTAACCCGGAAGTCTCTTCTGTCCGTGACTCGGACCGTATTCTGGGTATTCTGGCATCGAAATCTCGTCGCGCAGAAAATGGCGAAGAACCGATTAAAGAACATCTCCTGTTGACGCGCTACAATCCAGGCCGCGTCAATAAAGGCGACATGCTCAGCATGGAAGATGTACTGGAGATTCTGCGTATTAAACTCGTCGGTGTGATCCCGGAAGATCAATCCGTACTGCGCGCATCGAACCAGGGCGAACCGGTGATTCTTGACGCCACTGCGGATGCGGGTAAAGCCTATGCAGATACCGTAGATCGTCTGTTGGGAGAAGAACGTCCTTTCCGCTTCATTGAAGAAGAGAAGAAAGGTTTCCTCAAACGCCTGTTCGGAGGATAAATTATGGCATTACTGGATTTTTTTCTCTCGCGGAAAAAGAGTACCGCTAATATTGCAAAAGAGCGGTTGCAAATCATTGTCGCGGAACGTCGCCGTAGCGATGCCGAACCGCATTATTTACCGCAGTTACGTAAAGATATTCTTGAGGTCATTTGTAAATACGTACAAATCGATCCGGAAATGGTTACCGTCCAGCTTGAGCAAAAAGATGGTGATATCTCCATCCTTGAACTTAACGTAACGCTGCCGGAAGCCGAAGAGTCAAAATAAGCTCTTTTATGGGAAAATTCCTGGATTAAAAAAGGCAGAAGAATCTGCCTTTTTTATTTTTTTACATTATTCCGAATACGGACATTTATTTCACTGGCCGTATTCCCGGCAATTACCGTCGTTAACGCGGATACTCCTGCAACAGAAGAGTTAACTTCTCCGCCATCAGTTCGGCGCGCCAGCCGGAAATCAATTCCGGTTGCCCATTTTGCGGTTTTAATTTCCAGTGCCAGTTAAGCAACTGATTAATCTGCCGACGCGATGCCAGTAGCTCGCCGCTGACGTGATGCGACGCGCTCACCTCCGCCACCAGCGCTTTGATGGCCTTAAACGCTTTGCGATAGCCCGGCATGTCCATCAGATTCAACAGGGGTTCCGGCAATGCCTCTTCCGGTAGCGCCTGTGCTTTCGCCACCAGCGATATCAACGTCTTGCCGTGAAAACGAATCTCGCTGCCGGAAAGCCCCAGGCTATCCAGCTCACCGAGACTGCCCGGCATATAACGCGCGACCGCCCACAGGTTTTCTTCACGCACAACAAAGTTCACCGCCATATCGCGCTCACGCGCCTTACGTAGCCGCCAGTCAGCTAAAAGTTGCAGACAGGCTAACTGGCGAGTACGCAGTTGCCAGGCATTGGTGATATCCCGCCATGCTTCTTCCGGCGCCTGAATCTCCTGACGACGCTGCTGCATCAATCGGCATTCATCAAGCGCGGCAGGCAGCCATCCTGCGGCTTCAGTTTCAATCATCAGCTTTTTGGCGATCGGTAACAGATACCAGACATCCGCCGCCGCGTATTCACACTGACGTTCGCTTAAAGGCCGGGCTAACCAGTCGGTACGAGACTCGCTTTTGTCCAGCGCCACGCCCGTATACTCTTCTACCATCGACGCAAAACCCCACGACAGCGGACGCCCGCAAAACGCCGCCAGAATTTGCGTATCAATCAGAGGTTCCGGCAGTTCGCCAAACGCATTAAGAAATACTTCCAGATCTTCGCTACCCGCGTGCAGAAATTTGGTGATTCCCGTATCGCGCAACACCGCTTTTAACGGCGACCAGTCACTGATGCCGAGCGGATCGATCAGGGCGACATTTGCCCCGTCAAATAACTGGATCAATCCTAACTGCGGGTAATAGGTGCGGGTACGGACAAATTCCGTATCTAAAGCAATAGCCGGACATGCGCGGACAGCCTCACACAGGCTCGCCAGCGCATCGTCCGTTTCAATCATTTGGTAATTCAAATCGTGTTCTCTTTGGTTCGCGCCAAAAAAAACGCCGGCTTAACCGGCGTCTCTCGTTAGCTGACTTAACGCTCAGGCTTTATTGTCTACTTTGCCACGGGCTTCGTCACGCAGTTCTCGTCGTAAAATTTTCCCAACGTTAGATTTTGGTAATTCCTCGCGAAACTCTACCTGTTTGGGCACCTTATATCCGGTCAGATGGCGACGGCAGAAGGTGATCAACGCATCGTCAGTCAATGCCGGATCTTTCTTAACCACAAAAAGCTTCACCGCTTCGCCGCTACTACCGGAAGGCACGCCAACCGCCGCGACTTCCTGCACGCCAGAATGCTGCATCACCACATCTTCAATTTCGTTTGGATAAACGTTGAAACCAGAAACCAGAATCATATCTTTCTTACGATCGACAATCCGCAGAAAGCCGTCTTCATCCATAACCGCAATATCGCCCGTATGCAGCCAGCCATCTTTAATGATTTCATCCGTCGCGTCAGGACGCTGCCAGTATCCCAGCATAACCTGCGGGCCTTTCACGCAAAGCTCTCCGGCCTCACCCGGCGCGACTTCGTTGTCATCGTCATCCACCAGTTTGGCTTCTGTTGACGGTACTGGCAGGCCGATACTGCCGCTGTGATAATCAATATCATGCGGGTTGACGCTCACCAGCGGGGCGCACTCGGTCAGCCCGTAGCCTTCCAGCAGGTATTGCCCGGTCAGCTTTACCCAACGTTCCGCAACGACGTTTTGCACCGGCATCCCGCCGCCGGCTGACAGATGCAGCGAAGAAAAATCCAGCTGTTGAAACTCTTTATTATTGAGCAGGGCGTTGAATAGCGTATTAACGCCAGTCATCGCCGTAAATGGATATTTCGCCAGCTCCTTGACCAGACCGGGGATATCACGCGGATTGGTAATCAGCAGGTTTTGCCCACCCAGCTCGATAAAAAGCAGACAGTTCATGGTTAAGGCAAAAATGTGATACAGCGGCAGCGCGGTCACTACCAGCTCTTTCCCCGGGTGCAGCAGCGGCCCATAGGTCGCTTTCACCTGCTCCAAATTCGCCAGCATATTGCGGTGGGTCAACATCGCGCCTTTCGCCACGCCCGTCGTACCGCCGGTATATTGCAGGAAAGCCAGATCTTCAGCGACAACCTCGGGTTTGACATACTGCATACGGTAGCCATGCTGTAGCGCGCTGCGAAACGAGATCGCATCTGGCAAGTGGTATTTTGGCACCAGACGCTTGATGTATTTCACGACAAAGTTAACAACCGTACCTTTGGCGGTAGAAAGCTGGTCGCCCATCCGCGTCAGAATAACGTGCTGTACCGACGTTTTCTCGACCACTTTTTCCAGCGTATGGGCAAAGTTAGAAACAATAATGATTGCCGCCGCGCCGCTATCGTTAAGCTGATGCTCAAGTTCGCGCGGCGTGTACAGCGGGTTAACGTTCACCACAATCATGCCGGCGCGTAAAATACCAAATAGCGCGACGGGATACTGCAACAGGTTTGGCATCATCAGCGCCACACGGTCGCCTTTTTTGAGTCCCAGCCCTTGTTGTAAATAAGCCGCAAATGCCCGACTACGTTCTTCTAATTTACGGAAGGTCATTACCTCCCCCATATTGACGAACGCAGGCTGATCGGCATAGCGCGTCGCCGCATGTTCAAACAGTTCAACCAGGGATTGATAACGGTCAGGGTTGATCTCCGCCGGAACATCAGCAGGATAACGGTTAAGCCAAACCTTCTTCAATGCATCACCTCTAAAATGAGTGTTCGTCGTCATCACAACCCCAGTTAATAAACAAGTCGTTAACATTATATTAACTCAGCGTACCAGTTTATTAATTACGCAACTGAAAGGTTGCGAAGCGCGTCACTATTTATTTTTATTATGTCTCTATGAATGCAGAAACAGCGGACCAGCCGCTGTTTCTTTTATTGATAAAACAAAGAGTTACTCTGTTACTATCGTCTGAACCTCTGCGGGTCCAGGGTTATACCACCCCCAACCGCCATAGCCATAAGGCCAAGCGCGTCCGCCGTAAAACCACGGATCGATCGGCTGTGGAGGCATGACGACCTGCTGAACAAGATGCCAGCGTTTATAGCCGGTAGCCTGCATCAGCATAAATTTATACGGCGTATTGCCGATTTTACCGTCAACCGTGCCGGTTATCGGGCCGACAACGGTAACTAACTGGCCACGGAAGTCCACCGGGTCCAGAAAACCGTTCACATCGGCAAAAATTCTGCCGCGCGAGGCTTCGCCCAGAACAGGACGCGCGCCGCTGTCGAGCGGTACGGTCGCGATTTCAAGCCGGGTTTTTCCCTGCTGATTTTGTACCGCCACAACTTTGCCGCCGAAACGCGCCTCTTGCCCGATATAGAGTTGTGGCGCATTCATCACCCGCACCAAATCCTGCTGCGGCGTCGGACTCGAACCTTTAATGGCATCCGGGATAGTCACGCAACCGCTCAGCATAAGCGCAAAAGCGCACGCCAGCGCCCCTTTTATTAACCGTTTTTGAACCGCCATGATGCGACTCCTTTTTCTCGACCTCTATTCCACCCCACAGCATAAAGTATGGGGGGTAATAGTAGTGAGAGTCATTCTTTGCCGGGAAGTTTCTTCCACGCCACTTCGTTACGCAAATAAACCGGCTCGGCATGTTCCACGGCAACGGTCTCTCCTGCCGCCAGCTTTTGACTGGCGATGGGCAACATATCTTCCGCTGCCGGGAGCGACACCTCCCCATCATGAAGCGTCAGGCCGCACTCCTTCGCCAGATCGGGCCACGCGGACCAACCCGTTCCTACCGTCGCCCACTCGCCGGAAAGCTGTTTCAACCGCTCGCCGACCCGTTCCGGTTTCAGCACCGCTTCCGTCTCTTCGCCCTGCCAGACGCCCTGCGCATCACGCTGGTATTCCGCCCAGTACACTTCGCCCATCCGCGCGTCAATCGCGGCGAGTACGCGGGTCGCGCCGGTTTTACGCCACGCGCCCTGCGCCATCGTGGCAAGCGTCGAAACACCGATCATCGGCAGATTTGCCCCTAACGCCAGCCCTTGCGCAATCCCAATGCCGATACGCACGCCGGTAAAGCTGCCCGGACCGCGCCCAAACGCCAGCGCATCTATCTCATTGAGCGAGACGCCGCTGGCGGCCAGAATCTCCTGCACCATGGGCAGGATACGTTGAGTGTGTTCTCGTGGACAAAGCTCAAAGTGAGCATTGATAGTACCGTTGTTCCACAGGGCGACAGAACAGGCCTCTGTGGCGGTATCGATAGCCAGAATTCGCATGAGGTTTCGTGCTTAGATCAATAAAATAGCGCGCATCTTACCATACTCCGTAACAAATTACTCGGCGGATGGAATCGCAAGAAAGCGAACGGCACGGGCGATATCACGCGTGCGCGGCGCAGGAGGCAGGCTGGCGAGAAACGTGGCGCCATAGGGCCGCATCACCAGCCGGTTATCACAAATCACTAACACCCCGCGATCGTCCGCATCGCGAATCAGCCGCCCCACCCCCTGCTTCAGTGTAATCACCGCGTCGGGCAGTTGAACCTCATCAAACGGATCGCCGCCGCGCAAACGACAGTCTTCCATTCGCGCTTTTAACAGCGGGTCGTCCGGGGAGGTAAACGGCAATTTGTCGATAATCACCAACGATAACGTATCGCCGCGCACGTCCACCCCTTCCCAGAAGCTGCTGGTGGCGACGAGCAGCGCGTTGCCGGCGCTAACAAATTGCTGTAACAGTTGGCCTTTACTGGTTTCCCCTTGCAACAATACCGGCAGCGTCATGGTGGCGCGAAACTGCTCCGCCAAATCGCGCATCATGGCGTGTGAGGTGCACAGCATAAAACATCGCCCGTTATTGGCTTCGATAATCGGCCTGAGCATAGCCGCCAACTGTCGCGCCGCGCCGGGCTGGTTGGTTTGCGGTAGGTTACGCGGTACGCAGAGTAACGCCTGGCGCGTATAGTCGAATGGGCTGGGCAGTAGCATGGATTCTGCCTGCTCAATTCCCAGACGGGCGGTAAAGTGGTGAAGATCATCATTTACCGACAACGTGGCCGAGGTAAAAATCCAGCTACCGGGTTTCTGTTCCATCACTTCTTTGAATTTGTCCGCCACGGTGAGCGGCGTCAGCGCCAGGGTGAAATGGCGCGAGGTGCACTCATACCAGTAGCTGTATCCCGGCTGATTGATCTCTTTTAAGCGTTTCAGCCGTGAACGGTATAGCGTGGCGCGTTCAAAAGCCGCATCCAGCAGCGCCGAACGGCCCAGCGACAGTTTCGCCACGTCATAACAAAGCTCCAGCGTATCATCCAGCAGTAAAAATGCCCGTTGGATACGCGAGTCGGCTAACAGTTCACGCAAATTTCCCCGATAGCCGGGCTCCCCCAGTTGCAGACGAAAATCCTGGGCGCTCTGGGCAAGGCGATCGGCGCATTTTTGCAACTGTTGAGTGTCTTTCAGTTCCGTCCGGTAGGCGATGGTGATGTCTTTTGCTAAATCCAGCAACTGACGGCTGGAGAGCGATTGTCCGAAATACTGGCTGGCGATGTCAGGCAGTTGGTGGGCTTCATCGAAGATCATTACTTCAGCCTGAGGGATAAGTTCGCCAAACCCGCTCTCTTTAACCACCATATCCGCAAGAAAAAGGTGGTGGTTTACAATCACCACATCCGCGTCCATCGCCTTTTTACGCGCTTTCACCACAAAGCACTCTTTGTAGAGCGGGCAATCGCTGCCAAGGCAGTTGTCGTTGGTACTGGTGACCAGCGGCCAGGCCTGGGAATCCTCCGCCACGCTGACGCAGGTGCTGATATCGCCATCCCGCGTCTGATTTGACCAGGAGCGCAGCAATATCACGTCGCTTAACGTTTGTACCGGTAAATCGCCGCCCGCCAGCGCTTGTTGTTCCAGACGCTCCAGGCAGAGGTAGTTTGAACGTCCTTTCAACAGGGCCGTCTTACCGGTAAACGCCAACGCTTTTGCTACCGTCGGCAGATCGCGGCTGTAGAGTTGATCCTGCAACGCTTTCGACCCGGTCGAAATAATGACTTTTTTCCCGGCGCGCAACGCCGGAGCGAGGTAAGCATAGGTCTTCCCGGTTCCGGTGCCGGCTTCAACAACCAGAGGCTGCGCATTTTCAATCGCTTGTGTTACGGCAACCGCCATTTGTCGCTGTGGTTCGCGCGGTTTAAAGCCGGTTATCGCTTTGGCCAGTTGGCCATCTGCTGCAAAATCGTCCGTCACACTGCCCCCTGTTAATTTACACAGGGATTATGTCAGGGTAGAAAGGCTTACGCCAGTTACAGAGGTGACGGCGGCGCCACATTGTGGCAGTCTTGAGCCATTCAAATGGAAAGCAAATGAGGAATAAGTGATGTCTATCGTGCGTATTGATGCCGAAGATCGTTGGTCAGACGTGGTGATCTACAATAATACGCTGTGGTATACCGGCGTGCCGGAAAACCTGGACGCCGATGCTTTTGAGCAAACGGCGAATACTCTGGCGCAAATTGATGCGGTGCTGGAAAAACAGGGCTCCAGTAAGTCACGTATTCTGGATGCCACTATTTTCCTGAGCGATAAAGCGGATTTTGCCGCCATGAATAAGGCGTGGGATGCGTGGGTCGTCGCAGGCCATGCGCCGGTACGCTGTACCGTACAGGCCGGGTTAATGAATCCGAAATATAAAGTTGAGATTAAGATTGTCGCGGCGGTATAAGCCGGTTATTCGTCTTCATCCTCAAAACGCGCCACTATCCGTTCGCCGGTATGGTTGGCGCGAAGTTCGCCCGCCACCTGGGCAATCGCTTCTCCGCTGCTCATACCTTGCGACATCAATTCCTGGATACGTTCTACGGCTTTTTGCTGTTGTTCATGACTGAGTGAAGGTAAACCTGCAAACATGATTAACTCCTGCTAAATTGTTAGCGCTAATTATTTCACGCTACCCGGCGGTAAGCCAGTAGTGTTGTAACGAGTCAGGAATGATGAAGACGTTATCTCCCACTGTTATCACCTTACCCTGGCGTCCGGACGCCGCTGAACACTATTTTGCGCCCGTAAATCATTTGCCCTGGGCGATGCTGCTGCATTCAGGTGATGCTATTCATCCCTATAACCGTTTTGATATTCTGGTCGCCGATCCTGTCACCACGCTGACCACGCGCGCGCAGGAAACCACGGTATGTACTGCGCGCACGACTACCGTCACTCTCGACGATCCGTTACACGTTTTGCAGACTCAACTGGAGGCGCTGCCTTTTCATCCTCAGCCTGACCCTGACTTACCCTTTCAGGGCGGCGCGCTGGGTCTGTTTGGTTATGATTTAGGGCGGCGTTTCGAAATTCTGCCCGATACTGCCGCGCGCGATATCGCTTTACCCGATATGGCGATTGGCCTTTACGACTGGGCGCTGATTGTCGATCACCAAAAACAGGTGGTGTCGCTGATAAGCTATCACGATGCAGACGCCCGATATCGCTGGCTCACCAGCCAGCGCGCGCCAACCCGAACGCCCTTCAGGCTTACCTCGGCCTGGCAATCCAATATGACGCGTTGCGAGTATGGCGAGAAGTTTCGTCAGGTGCAGGCCTGGCTGCACAGCGGGGACTGCTATCAGGTCAATCTTTCCCAGCGTTTTCAGGCGAGCTACGAGGGTGATGAGTGGCAGGCTTTCGAACGCCTTAACCGCGCAAATCGCGCCCCGTTCAGCGCCTTTCTTCGTTTACATGACGGCGCCATATTGAGCCTTTCTCCCGAGCGTTTTATCCAACTGGAGAATGGTCATATCCAGACGCGCCCGATCAAAGGTACGCTTCCACGGCTTAACGATCCGCAGGCGGATCGTCAGCAGGCGCAGAAACTGGCCAACTCAATGAAAGATCGCGCTGAAAATTTGATGATTGTCGATTTGATGCGTAACGATATTGGCCGGGTCGCCGTACCGGGTTCGGTGAAAGTGCCGGAACTGTTCGTCGTCGAACCATTTCCTGCCGTTCACCATCTGGTTAGCACCATTACTGCCCGTTTACCGGACTCGCTTCATGCCACCGATCTGCTGCGCGCGGCTTTCCCCGGCGGCTCCATTACCGGCGCGCCTAAAGTGCGGGCAATGGAAATTATCGACGAACTGGAGCCGCAGCGACGCAACGCCTGGTGCGGTAGCATCGGTTATCTGAGTTTCTGCGGCAAGATGGATACCAGTATTACTATCCGCACCGTCACGGCAACGCAGGGCCAACTCTATTGCTCAGCCGGCGGCGGTATCGTGGCCGATAGCAACGAAGAAGCGGAATATCAGGAAACTTTTGATAAAGTTAATCGTATCCTGCACCCACTGGAGAACTAATACGTGGATACCAGCCGTCTGACGCTCGATCATTTCTTATCGCGCTTTCAGCTTTTGCGCCCGCAGATGACTCATGAAACGTTAAATCAACGTCAGGCCGCCGTACTGATCCCTGTGGTTCGCCGCCCCCAGCCGGGGCTGCTGTTGACCCAGCGGGCTATTCATTTGCGCAAACACGCCGGACAGGTCGCCTTTCCCGGCGGGGCCGTGGACAGTACCGATGCTTCGCTTATCGCCGCAGCGCTTCGCGAAGCGCAGGAGGAAGTCGCCATCCCGCCGCAAGCCGTGGAAGTGATTGGCGTTTTACCGCCGGTAGACAGCGTGACCGGTTTTCAGGTCACCCCGGTGGTCGGCATTATTCCGCCAAATCTCCCCTGGCGCGCCAGTGAAGACGAAGTGTCTGCGGTGTTTGAAATGCCGCTGGCGCAAGCGTTGCAACTGGGTCGATATCATCCGCTTGATGTTTACCGTCGCGGCAATTCGCACCGCGTATGGCTCTCCTGGTATGAGCATTATTTCGTCTGGGGCATGACCGCAAACATTCTTCGTGAGCTGGCGCTGCAAATCGGCGTAAAGCCCTGACTGTACACAACGCCATTCACGTTGCCTCAAGGCGGTAACAATCGCCTCCCCCAAAGAGGCAGCCTGAAGGGCAACGTGTATATACTTAACTTTACGCGCGCAAGACACGACTTGAGATTACTGTCGCAATATTAGTAAAAACGCGGTTATTCATTAGTTTAATTCATGTGAATAGTTAAGCTGATGCCAGCGTTCCCTCTTACACTATGCGCAGTTATAACATCGTAACCGGAAGCCCCGGTTGCCCTGTCAGGAGTATTATCGTGATTAGCCTATTCGACATGTTTAAGGTAGGGATTGGTCCCTCCTCTTCCCACACTGTTGGCCCGATGAAGGCCGGTAAACAGTTCGTCGATGACCTGGTCGAAAAAGGATTACTGGATAACGTTACCCGCGTCGCTGTCGATGTCTACGGCTCGCTGTCGCTGACGGGGAAAGGTCACCATACCGATATCGCCATTATTATGGGTCTGGCGGGTAATGAACCCGCTACCGTGGATATTGATAGTATCCCCGGTTTTATTCGCGACGTCGAAACGCGCGAGCGTCTGTTACTGGCCCAGGGACGTCACGAAGTCGACTTCCCGAAAGATGACGGAATGCGTTTTCACAACGGCAATTTGCCGCTGCATGAAAACGGGATGCAGATCCACGCCTGGCATGACGACACGGTCATTTATAGCAAGACGTACTATTCCATCGGCGGCGGCTTTATCGTTGATGAAGAGCATTTCGGCCAGGAAGCGACGAATGAGGTTACTGTACCTTATCCGTTTAAATCGGCGAAAGAAATGCTGGAGTATTGCAACAGTACCGGCCTTTCACTCTCCGGCATGGTGATGCAAAACGAACTGGCGCTGCATAGCAAGAAAGAGATTGAAGAGTATTTCGGTCACGTCTGGCAGACCATGCAGGCCTGTATTGATCGTGGTATGAATACCGAAGGCGTGCTGCCGGGGCCGCTGCGCGTACCGCGTCGCGCCTCTGCGCTGCGTCGTATGCTGGTTTCCAGCGATAAGCTTTCCAGCGATCCGATGAACGTCATTGACTGGGTGAACATGTTTGCTCTGGCGGTGAACGAAGAGAACGCCGCAGGTGGTCGCGTCGTGACGGCGCCAACCAACGGCGCGTGCGGCATCGTGCCTGCGGTACTGGCTTACTACGACCATTTTATTGAGTCTGTCAGCCCGGATATTTACACCCGCTACTTCCTGGCGGCAGGCGCTATTGGCGCGCTGTATAAGATGAACGCGTCTATTTCCGGCGCGGAAGTCGGCTGTCAGGGCGAAGTCGGGGTCGCCTGTTCGATGGCGGCGGCAGGCCTTGCTGAACTGTTGGGCGCCAGCCCGGAACAGGTTTGCGTTGCCGCTGAAATCGGCATGGAGCATAACCTGGGGCTGACCTGCGACCCGGTTGCCGGTCAGGTGCAGGTGCCGTGTATCGAGCGTAACGCCATTGCTTCGGTTAAAGCGATTAACGCTGCGCGTATGGCCATGCGTCGAACCAGCGCGCCGCGCGTCTCGTTGGATAAAGTCATCGAAACGATGTACGAGACCGGAAAAGACATGAACGCCAAATACCGTGAAACGTCGCGCGGCGGGCTGGCTATTAAAGTCCAGTGTGATTAAACGCCGTTTCCCCTCCCTTCGCCCATCTGCTACGGATGGGCGAAATTTTTATCTCTTCCTCGTCGACTCCACGTTTCCCCACTACACTTGCTGTGTCGCGGTTGGCTTTTGTCGCCAACGCTTATTGGGCGGCCCGCATGCAAACAGCACAACGGATCATCAATCATTATCGCCGTAATCGTTTCATTGTTTGCACGATTTGTGCACTGGTCACGCTCATTCTTACGCTGAGCATCCGATTTATTTCGGAGCGGAACTTAAATCACCATCGCACGGTTGCATTCGCGAATCATGCCGTTGATGCGCTGGATAATGTGCTGCATCCTCTCCTGGTCGGACGAAACATACTGCTACCCTTACTTGAGCTTCCGTGCGCGACCGCGCATTTGCCGTTGCGTAAGCAAGCCGCCCGCCTGCAAACCATTCGTTCTATCGGGCTGGTAAAAGAGGGAATTCTCTACTGCTCAAGCATTTTTGGCGCCCGTAACACTCCCATACGCCAGCTTCAGCCCGATCTTCCCGCAGCTGGCGATCTGCTGCTACTTTCCACGGACCAATCGTTACTCAAGGGAAGCCCGATCCTCATTCAGTGGTATCCCGCCTCTGCCGATGGCCAGGATGGCGTGATGGAAATTGTGAATATTGACTTGCTGGCGACTATGCTACTTGAGCCTCAGCAGCCGCAAATTACCAGCGCCAGCCTGACGGTCGGCAAACGGCACCTGTTATATGGTCGGGGCGTGGTCGATACTCTTCCGGAATTAAAAAAAGATGAAGAGCGTTACCAGCTTTCATCGCGGCATTTCCCTTTTACTATCAGCGTCAGCGGGCCGTCGGCAGGCGTACTGGCGTTCAAACATCTCCCGACGCAGTTACCGCTGGCCGTATTGCTTAGCCTGTTGATCGGTTATATCGCCTGGCTGGCAACCGCCAGCAGAATGAGCTTTTCCTGGGAAATTAATCTGGCCCTTGCCGAACGGGAGTTTGAGCTATTTTGTCAGCCGTTGCTTAATGCCCGCACGCAGCAATGTACCGGCGTTGAGATCCTGTTACGCTGGAACAACCCGCGCCAGGGCTGGATCTCACCGGATGTTTTTATTCCTATCGCCGAGGAACATAACCTGATAGCGCCGCTGACCCGCTATGTGATTGCGGAAACCATTCGGCAGCGGCACTACTTCCCCATCAACCATCAGTTTCATATCGGCATCAATGTAGCGGCAAGCCATTTCCGACACGGCGTGCTTCTCAAGGATCTTAATCAGTACTGGTTTAGTGCGGAACCTGTTCAGCAACTGGTGCTGGAGCTCACGGAACGCGACGCGTTGCTTGACGTTGATTACCGCCTGATGCGCGAGCTGCATCGTAAAGGCGTGAAGTTAGCCATCGATGATTTTGGCACAGGAAACAGCTCGCTCTCCTGGCTGGAAAAACTGCGTCCGGATATTTTGAAAATCGATAAATCCTTCACCGCCGCCATCGGTACCGATGCGGTCAATTCAACGGTGACCGATATTATTATCGCGCTGGGGCAAAGACTGAATATTGAACTGGTGGCGGAAGGGGTCGAAAACCAGACGCAGGCACAGCATTTGCGCCAGCATGGCGTGCAAATGTTACAGGGCTATCTCTATGCGAAGCCGATGCCCATTAGCGAATTTCCACAGTGGCTGGCGGGCAGCGCGCCGCCGCCCGCCCGGCATAACGGACAGATTATGTCCGCGATGCCGCATCTATAGACTTGATTCCTGCGTGTGACGTTATTCCTCTTCGTCGTGGGCAGGCTGTTCTTTAACAATTCGAACCAGATCGACACGGTAATCGTTGGCCTCGACAATGGTGATCCGCAGGGGCGGAACATCAATGACATCGCCTACACGAGGAATATGGCCATTAGCGGCGATCACTAACCCCGCGACCGTCGCAATATCGCCCTCTTCGTTCACCAGATGGTCAACTTCCAGCGCCTGCTGTAGCGCATGAAGATCGGTGCCGCCCTTCACTATCCAGCCCTCGGCATCGGCAACGATTTCCGGCGTTTCATCGGCATCCGGGAACTCACCGGCAATCGCTTCCAGCACATCCAGCGGCGTAACCAGCCCCTGCACCACGCCGAACTCGTTAGTGACGATAACGAAACTGCCGCGCGCGCGGCGCAAAACGCCTAACAGATTGATAGGATCAAGCGTTTCCGGCACCACTATCGCCGGGGAAGACGCGGCGATAGCCGCAACATCCGCGCCCTCTTCCAGCGCCACCAGCAACTCTTTCGCCCGCACGATACCGATAATTTCATCCAGCTCGCCCCGACATACCGGGAACAGGCTATGCGGAGAAGAGAGTAACTGCTGACGGATTTCAGCTACGCTGAGATTCGCATCCACCCAACTAATTTCGCCTCGCGGCGTCATAATGCCGCGCAGGGAGCGCGACGCCAGAGTCAGTACGCCGTTAATCATGTAGCGTTCTTCTTCGGCGAAGGCGCCTTCCGACACCGATATCGCGGCCGGGCTATCCGTCTCATGTTGCGTACTCGTCTGGCGTTTACCGCCCATCAGACGCAGGATAGCGTCCGCAGTACGCGCGCGCAGCGGCAACGTGGACTGATGACGAATAAAGTTGCGGCGCGCAATCTGGTTAAACACCTCGATAACGATCGAGAAACCAATTGCCGCGTACAGGTAGCCTTTCGGAATATGGAAACCAAACCCTTCCGCCACCAGGCTCAAGCCGATCATCAGCAGGAAACTCAGACAGAGCACCACCACCGTCGGATGCTGGTTGACAAAACGGGTCAGCGGTTTTGACGCCAGTAGCATCACCGCCATCGCAATCACCACCGCCGCCATCATAACCGGCAGATGGTTTACCATACCTACCGCCGTAATCACGGCGTCCAGCGAGAAGACCGCATCCAGGATGACAATCTGCGTGACTACCACCCAGAAACTCGCATAGCCTTTACCGTGTCCGGTGTCATGCTCGCGGTTTTCTAGACGTTCATGCAGCTCGGTGGTCGCTTTAAACAGCAGGAATATACCGCCCAGCAGCATAATTAAATCGCGGCCGGAGAAGGTAAAATCCCAGACGGTAAAGAGCGGCTTTGTTAAGGTCACCAGCCACGAAATAATGGACAGCAGCGCCAGACGCATAATCAGCGCCAGCGAGAGCCCGATAAGACGCGCTTTGTCACGCTGCTTTGGCGGCAATTTATCGGCGAGGATCGCGATAAAGACCAGGTTATCGATACCCAGAACAATTTCCAGGACGACGAGCGTGAGTAAACCCACCCAAATTGAGGGATCCATTAATAATTCCATGACAAGCTCCTGCTTAAGGAATGACTAAACGGCGCCCACAACATCTCAAAGGATGCAGGCGGTAACGCAATAAACAAACTAAGGCTATGGCAAGATATGCCAGATTGACAGGCGCAAAACGGCCAAAGAGTGAAATGACGTCGGTGACGATCCATACAACGGGCTGCTGCCCTATACCCCATTCTAATTAAACGGAAGCTAAACATAACAGAGACAACTGGTTTTTGGCAAAGATTTACCTTCCTTTGCAAAGAGATGTAACCGGGATATTTTACACTTCGAAATTTCTCATTATCGAAAACAAAATTACGGATCTCCATCACACAAAATATTTTTTTCGATATCTAAAATAATTCACGAAAATCATGCGTTTTTCGTTGTAACCCTCATCTGAATCGATTCGCTTGCGGACGGCGATTCAAAAAATACATCTGTCAAGTTGATGTGTTGACAATAATAAAGGAGGTAGCAAGTGACCATTGCTATTGTTATAGGCACACATGGTTGGGCTGCAGAGCAGTTACTTAAAACAGCCGAAATGCTGTTAGGCGAGCAGGAAAACGTCGGCTGGATCGATTTCGTTCCAGGCGAAAATGCCGAAACGCTGATCGAAAAGTACAACGCTCAGTTGGCTAAACTCGATACCAGTAAAGGCGTGCTATTTCTCGTTGATACATGGGGAGGCAGTCCGTTTAATGCTGCCAGCCGCATTGTCGTCGATAAAGAGCGCTATGAAGTTATTGCCGGCGTCAACATCCCGATGCTGGTCGAAACGTTTATGGCTCGTGACGACGATCCGAGCTTTGACGAGCTGGTCGCACTGGCGGTAGAAACCGGTCGTGAAGGCGTAAAAGCGCTGAAAGCGAAACCGGTAGAAAAAGCCGCGCCAGCGCCAGTCGCCGCCGCGCCAAAAGCGGCCGCACCGGCAAAACCGATGGGCCCGAATGATTATATGGTTATCGGACTTGCCCGTATTGATGACCGCCTCATTCACGGTCAGGTCGCTACCCGCTGGACCAAAGAGACCAATGTCAGCCGTATTATTGTTGTGAGCGATGAAGTCGCGGCGGATACCGTACGTAAAACGCTGCTGACGCAAGTTGCGCCGCCGGGCGTTACGGCGCATGTGGTTGACGTCGCGAAAATGATTCGCGTCTACAATAACCCGAAATACGCCGGTGAACGCGTGATGCTTCTGTTTACCAATCCTACCGACGTCGAGCGCATCGTTGAGGGCGGCGTGAAAGTCACTTCCGTGAACATTGGCGGTATGGCCTATCGTCAAGGTAAAACGCAGGTGAACAACGCCGTTTCCGTCGATGAAAAGGATATCGAAGCCTTTAAAAAGCTCAACGAGCGCGGCATCGAGCTTGAGGTGCGTAAAGTTTCCACCGATCCGAAACTAAAAATGATGGATTTAATTGCCAAAGTGGCGAAATAACCGCCGGCATTTAATTAGCTTTCACACTTAAGATAGCAATAGGAGAAGTACAATGGAGATTACCACTCTTCAGATTGTGCTGGTGTTCATCGTCGCATGTATCGCGGGTATGGAGTCGGTACTTGATGAATTTCAGTTCCACCGTCCGCTGATCGCCTGTACCTTAATCGGCGCCGTTCTGGGGGACATGAAAACCGGTATTATCATCGGCGGTACTCTGGAAATGATCGCTCTGGGCTGGATGAACATCGGTGCTGCCGTTGCGCCTGATGCCGCACTGGCGTCCATCATCTCTACCGTTCTGGTCATCGCCGGGCATCAAAGCATTGGCGCCGGTATCGCGCTGGCGATTCCGCTGGCGGCGGCAGGCCAGGTACTGACCATTATCGTTCGTACCATCACCGTGGCATTCCAGCACGCGGCGGACAAGGCGGCTGAAAACGGCAACCTGACGGCGCTCTCCTGGCTGCACGTTTCTTCTCTGTTCCTGCAGGCAATGCGTATCGCCATCCCGGCGGTTATCGTTGCCATCTCCGTAGGCACCAGCGAAGTACAGGGAATGCTGAATGCGATTCCTGAAGTCGTCACAGGCGGTCTGAACATCGCCGGCGGCATGATCGTCGTGGTTGGTTATGCGATGGTTATCAACATGATGCGCGCAGGCTACCTGATGCCGTTCTTCTACCTCGGTTTCGTCACCGCGGCTTTCACAAACTTCAACCTGGTCGCACTGGGTGTCATCGGCGCAGTGATGGCTATTCTTTACATCCAGCTGAGCCCGAAATACAACCGTGTAGCGGGCGCGCCTGCAGCGGCTGCTGGCAATAACGATCTCGACAACGAACTGGACTAACAGGTGAGCGAAATGGTTGATATGACTAAAACTACCACCGAGAAAAAACTCACTCCGAGCGATATTCGCGGCGTATTTCTTCGTTCTAACCTGTTCCAGGGGTCATGGAACTTCGAACGTATGCAAGCGCTGGGCTTCTGCTTCTCTATGGTGCCGGCGATTCGTCGCCTGTATCCGGAGAATAATGACGCGCGTAAACAGGCGATTAAGCGTCACCTGGAGTTCTTTAACACCCATCCTTACGTTGCGGCGCCGGTACTGGGCGTAACGCTGGCAATGGAAGAAAAGCGTGCGAATGGCGCAGAGATTGACGATGGCGCCATCAACGGTATCAAAGTCGGTCTGATGGGACCGCTGGCAGGCGTCGGCGACCCTATCTTCTGGGGTACCGTCCGTCCGGTATTCGCGGCGCTGGGCGCAGGTATTGCAATGAGCGGCAGCCTGCTTGGTCCGCTGCTGTTTTTCATCCTGTTTAACCTGGTGCGTCTGGCGACCCGTTATTATGGCGTGGCTTATGGCTACCGCAAAGGCGTCGATATCGTTAAAGATATGGGCGGCGGCTTCCTGCAAAAACTGACTGAGGGAGCGTCAATCCTCGGCCTGTTTGTCATGGGGGCATTGGTTAACAAGTGGACGCATGTGAATATCCCGCTGGTGGTTTCCACCATCACCGGTCAGGATGGTCAGACACGCGTTACCACCGTGCAAACCATTCTCGACCAGCTGATGCCGGGTCTGGTTCCGCTACTGTTGACCTTTGCCTGTATGTGGCTGCTGCGTAAGAAAGTTAACCCGCTGTGGATTATCGTGGGCTTCTTCGTCATTGGTATCGCCGGCTACTCCGTAGGACTGCTGGGCCAGTAAGGCTGTTGTACACTACCGGGGCCAAACGGCCCCGTTTTTTATTTCTCTGGAGGATAAATGACTATCACGGACCTGGTGCTGATTCTCTTTATTGCCGCATTATTGGCTTACGCTCTCTACGATCAGTTCATCATGCCCCGTCGCAATGGCCCCACTCTGCTTTCTATAGCCCTGCTCCGCCGCGGTCGCGTAGACAGCGTTATCTTCGTTGGGCTGGTCGCCATCCTTATTTATAACAACGTAACCAGCCACGGAGCGCAGATGACCACATGGTTATTAAGCGCGCTGGCGTTAATGGGGTTTTATATATTCTGGATCCGCACGCCACGGATCATCTTTAAACAACGTGGCTTTTTCTTCGCCAATGTCTGGATAGAATATAACCGTATTAAAGAGATGAATTTATCGGAAGACGGCGTACTGGTGATGCAATTAGAACAACGACGCTTGCTTATCCGTGTACGCAATATCGACGATCTGGAAAAAATATATAAACTTCTTATTGAAAATCAATAATCTAAGATATAGCCTCAACTATGTTTTTCGAATTTTATTTCGAATCATAATATAGCTAAGGCTATATTTTCTATTGACCAATTGTTATTTAATTTAACGTTTTATTGATGAATAAATCTAAATGAAAATCGTTTTCAATTAGAAGGCAAATAATATTTTATCGCTGTTGTTTTATATTCTAAAAATATGTTAATGTTGCGCCGTCAATTGGGGAGTAGCCGATTTCCAGACTCCGGAAATGTACGCGTCAACATACTCGTTGCAAAACGTGGCGCGTACGGACCAGCCGCCGCTGGTCAGGCGAGACCATAGGCGCATCAACTGCTGTGTATTTCGTCACAGAATGGCGACATGCATGTTTGCTGGGGGCAGTGATGTGTTTAATGGATACCCCGGTCAGGACGCTGTCATGCACTTTACTGCTACTGTTCTTCTCGCTTTCGGCATGTCGATGGATGCTTTCGCGGCATCAATTGGCAAAGGCGCCACCCTACATAAACCCAAATTCTCAGAAGCGTTGCGTACCGGCCTTATCTTTGGCGCGGTTGAAACGCTGACCCCGTTAATCGGCTGGGGGCTGGGGATATTGGCGAGTAAATTCGTTCTGGAATGGAACCACTGGATAGCCTTTGTTCTGCTGATCTTTCTGGGCGGACGCATGATCATCGAAGGTATCCGCGGCGGTAGTGATGAAGATGAAACACCGTTACGTCGCCACAGCTTTTGGCTATTAGTCACGACGGCTATCGCGACCAGCCTTGATGCGATGGCGGTTGGCGTCGGTCTGGCGTTTTTGCAGGTAAACATCATCGCTACCGCATTAGCTATCGGTTGCGCCACGCTTATCATGTCCACCCTCGGAATGATGATCGGTCGCTTTATCGGCCCAATGCTGGGTAAGCGTGCTGAAATTCTCGGCGGGGTCGTACTGATAGGAATTGGCGTCCAGATCCTCTGGACGCATTTTCACGGTTAACGGTTACGCTGCCAGAGATGAAGGTTGAAATCCGTCTGGCAGCTAAGTCCGGCGCTGGCGGCCAGTTGTTCCCACACGTCTGGCCTGGCGCGCCAGGCAAATGGCGTCATTTGCAACAGTGCTACAGCCGCTTCGGCGGTGAGCTGCATGTGATAAGCAAGGCGGGTACTCTGCAGCAATGTGAATCCGTCGAGCTGCTCGGTATACGGCGCATGTAAACGCACCTCATCATAAATGAGCCCTTTTAGTTCCATCAGATGATGAGGTCCCGGCGTGGCGGTAACGACCCAACCACCAGGTTTCACCACACGCGCCAATTCCTGCGCCTTACACGGGGCGTAGATTCTGATCACCGCATCCATTGACGCATCGGCAAAGGGCAGTCGATGGCTTGACGCCACACAAAACTTCACCTGCGAATAGCGCTTCGCCGCCGCTTTGATCGCCGTTTTAGCAACGTCCAGTCCAAACGTGGTGACTCCCGGCAACGCCTCGGCAAAAGCATGAGTGTAATACCCCTCGCCGCAGCCGATATCCAGAATCGCCGTGGCCGACTGATCCAGCCGCTCGCGCAACAGGTTAATCACGGCATCGCGCAGCGGCTGATAATGGCCCGCATCAAGAAACGCTCTCCTCGCCTGCATCATTTCGGCGCTGTCGCCCGGATCGCGCGAACGTTTATGCTGTACCGGCAGCAGATTGATGTAGCCCTCTTTCGCCACATCAAACTGATGGCGCTGTGGACATATAACGCTGTTATTAATCTGCGTAAGCGGCTGATGGCAAAGCGGACAGGTAAACGACATGACAACTCCGGACTGGGGCGCTAAAGGGCGCAAGTGTAACGCGAATTGCGCCCCGGGAAAATCCTTTACGAGCCCGGAACCGCAACGTGGCTGCCATGCATCACCAGAAGGTGATCTGAATCGGCTGGCATACCGTCTGGCTCAACATTTTCCAGCCGCAGCACATCGCCCATGATCTGGCTGAATACGGGCGCAGATACCGCGCCGCCATAATAAGCCCCGTTTTGCGGATTATTAATCACCACCACCAGCGCAAATCTGGGGTTACTTGCCGGCGCGACGCCTGCGGTATATGCCACATACTTATCGACGTATTTACCATCATCGCCAATTTTTTTCGCCGTCCCGGTTTTGACCGCAATACGGTAGTCTCTTACTGCGGCTTTTGTTCCGCCGCCGCCAGGCAACGCGACGCTCTCCATCATATGTTCCACCTCGTGCACCAGTTCTTCCGGCATTACCCGCGTGCCGATCACGGGCGGATCAACTTTGGTGATCGATAACGGACGGTAGATACCAAAGCTGCCAATCGTGGCATAAACATGCGCCAGTTGCAGCGGCGTCACCATTAATCCATAGCCAAAAGCGAAGGTAGCGCGATCTAAATCACTCCAGTAACGGCGTTTCGGTAATAACCCGCTGCTCTCTCCGGTGAGACCCAGTCCGGTAGGCACGCCGAAACCAAAGCTTTTATAAGTATCCATTAATTTCTGCACCGGCATCGCCAGAGAAAGGTGAGAAACGCCGGTATCGCTGGATTTTTGCAAAATGCCGGTTAATGTCAGTTCCGGATAGTAACCGACGTCGCGGATACGGTGTCCATCGAGAGTAAAAGGATGGGTATCGATAACGCTGTCCGGCTGCACGATGCCCTGCTGTAACGCAGTCATAATGACCAATGGCTTCACAGTAGAACCGGGTTCGAAGGTGTCGCTAATCGCGCGGTTACGAAAATCGTCCAACTGCGCGCCTTCACGGTTGTTCGGGTTGAAATCCGGGTAGCTCGCCATCGAGAGAATTTCACCCGTTGGGATGTTAATCAATACGGCAGCGCCGGATTCCGCTTTGTTCCAGATGACGGCGTTATCCAGCGCATCTTCGGTAACCGTTTGCAGACGTTCATCAATGCTAAGCTGAAGTTCATGAGCAGGAACCGGATTCACTTCCGTAATGTTCTCAATAACGTGACCAAATTTATCTTTACGCACCAATCGGGAGCCCGGTTTTCCCGTCAGTTGCGCGTTAAAGCTCTTTTCAATACCTTCTATTCCCTGCCCGTCGATATTGGTAAAGCCGATCAAATTGGCCGCTACGTGTCCGGCAGGGTAAAAACGGCGCGACTCTTCCCGCAGGTTAATACCCGGTAGATTTAATTTATCTATCCATTCGGCTTGCTGGGGTGAAACCTGGCGCGCAAGGTAGATAAAACGGCCTGCCGGGTTACTGTTTACCCGTTCCGCAAGCGTACTGAGCGACAGATGTAAGGCGCTGGCCAGCGCCTGCCAGCGCTCATTGTAGCCAACGCCGCCTTTGCTTATGATAGTCTTCGGATCGGCCCAGACAGCATTAACCGGAACGCTCACCGCTAAGGGCCGCCCTTCTCTGTCGGTGATCATGCCGCGTGGAGAGGCCGTGGTCACTTCACGAAGCGAGCGCATATCTTCTTGTTTCACCAGTTTCGACGGCGTAACAATTTGCAGCCACGCCACCCGCCCTAACAACAATGCCATGCTGAGCAGAATGGCAGTGCAAAGTAGTGCAAAACGTATGGGCGTAAAATTACGGGTATCGCCGTCGCTTTTCTTTTTCACCTGATCTCCAGCAGAATCATTTTTCAGGTGATTGATTTAACGGGAAACGGACGGAAAAACCAGAAAAAACAATGCTAATAACCTCGCGCCTTTGCAACAAATCGCTAACGAGAGCGCATCCAGACACATTTTGAAGGATATTGAATTAAAAAGCCCCGCTTTTAGCGAGGCTTTATATCTGAGGCTGACGCGACAAACGCATCAAATCAGTGGTGTCGATCAGATAGCTGTTACGTTAACAGCAGCCGGACCTTTCTGGCCGTCCTGAATTTCGAACTCAACGTTCTGGCCTTCAGCCAGAGTTTTGAAACCATTGCCCTGGATAGCGGAGAAGTGTACGAACACATCTTTGCTACCGTCAGCCGGAGTAATGAAGCCAAAACCTTTGGATTCGTTGAACCACTTAACTTGACCTTTAATCTTTGCCATTTGCAAAATTCCTTAGAGTGTTTTCTTTGCCCGTAGGCATAACATAGATAAAACTGAGACATTACTGCTTGAGGCACTAATATAAGGTTCGGCAGAGAAGCGGTATTCAACGTCAACGTGTTTACTCAGGACTTCTTTACTGAAAATGCCACACATAAACAGAACTGTACCTCGTTTAACCCAAAGCCTGTTATCACATACAACGTTAATTATGGCAAGCCATTTTTAAACGTGTCTCGATCCGTCGCACAAATTACGAGAACCTTCACAAATTGACAGCACGTTTATGCAACAAAATTGCGAAAGATATATCCTCACGCGCTGACGGACTCCTGACAACGTCACTGCTGAAAAGCCATTTTTCTACCATAGCTCAATAACTTCGCTTCTTCCAGTGCATCAAATCACATTTAAAAGCTGTATTTTTCATATCACTTTTTATGCTGAGTTATGCATAAATTGTCACAATGATAAAAAACACCTTTTAATCAAAATAATAGAAAAGAAAAGCGATTTTCGACACCGCTTTTTGTGATGTTCTGCGTCTTTACAGAATGCCTTAAAATAATGAACAAACAATGACAATCCATAAAGAGAGAGAAACGTTTCGCTTTTAATAGAGAATGAGCGGTATCACAAAAATGCCATATGTCCATTTGTTATACATATAAAACTATGTTGCATATAAAGCCATATATTATGTAAGGTGTTGATGCTGTAGTATCAGTTGCAAACGGCAACGCGGAGAGATCCGACGGGGAAATGGGGCGTATGGCACTGGCGCCATTTGCGCCCCGGTAAGCATTATCGTTCTGCAACCAGACGAATGATGTCCTCATCCTCTTTTGGTTCGCTTGCCGCTGTTGCGGGTTCCGCTTCTTTTTCTGGTTCGTTTGCTTCGCAAAGGCGGCGTAACAACGCGTTTTGCCGCTTCTGTTGATCCAATAACGCTTCGAGCAATTCTATCTGCTCGTTGGCACGGGAACTTGCCCGGTTGACAAAGAACCAGAGCGCCAGCCCCACCACCAGAACCACCATTGATACTATTAAAGATGCAAGAGAAAACGCACCAGAGTTTAAAACGTCGTTCATTTCACCACCTCAATGTAGAGACGTCATTCTACCACTGCTACACGGGAAGGAAATCTCTGGTGTAAAACGTTTACCAGGGAATAAATTTATTGATGGCGCAAATACCGCTGAAAAATTGTACATCCTGATCGCACATGATATTAAACACCTGCGCCCACAGCAACAGGCATACTACCACCACGATGCCGAGAACGACCCATCGAAATTTTTTCACTCCACTCTCCGATCTTACATCTTATGTCGCTAAATTATCATGAGTTACTTAAACCAGGAGTAACTGTAGCGGCATTATATGTTTTTAGGAATGATTCACTTGTTTCAATCAATGTACACGCTACTCTTATTCTAACTAAAAAAGAAAAGAGGTAGTAATGCGTTTGATCATTCGCGCAATTGTATTGTTTGCCCTGGTGTGGATAGGCCTGCTGATGAGCGGCTATGGCATCCTGGTGGGAAGTAAAGTGAACGCTGCGGGGCTGGGTTTACAGTGCCATTACCTGACCGCACGCGGCACCAGCACGGCGCAATATCTCCATACCAACAGCGGCATTATTGGCTTTTCCGACTGTCCCATTTTCAGAAAAATCGCCACCGTGGTGGATAATGGCTAAGCGGCAATAAATAATTTCACAGTGAAACTATCACCAATAATTCTCCTATATTGGCTGTTGTTCATAAGTACTGTTAAATAATATTTTAATAACCGTTAAATAAGCCGACAGATATTATCTACTTTTACGATTTCATCCCACCCGATGTTATAAAAAAAGCAGCTACATTTTTCGCAGCTGCTTTTTTTTAACGTCATGCTAATAACGTTGCTTAGAAGGGATAATCGTTGTAACCCATTTGTTCAGAAATTTTACGCGCGGCGGCGTGTAACATAGCCACATATTCCTGTAGGCGTTCTTCTGAAAAACGCAGCGTCGGGAACGAAATGCTTAACCCTGCGATGACTACGCCAAAACGGTCAAATACCGGTACGCCGATACAACGTAACCCTTCTTCCTGTTCTTCGTTATCTTCACCGTAGCCTTGCGCACGCACTTCATCCAACAGCGGCAGCAACGCTTCAGTGCTGGTAATCGTACGTCCAGTGCTTTGCTTATACTCTACGCCGTCGAGAATCTGCTTAACCTCATCACGGTCGCGCCAGGCCAGAAGCACTTTACCGATGGCCGTACTGTACAGCGGATTACGACGCCCAATACGTGAGTACATCCGCAGATTGTACATAGAGTCAATTTTATGGATATAGACAATGCTGTCTTCATCCAGCGCGCCAAGATGGATAGTTTCTTTTGTCAGACGAGACAGTTCGCGCATCTGAATGTCCGCACTGCGGATGAGATCAACATTTTGCAAAGCTCGCGCGCCCAGCTCAAACAGCTTTAGCGTCAGAGAGTATTTTTCAGACTCCCCCTCCTGAGCCACGTAGCCCAGCGTTTTCATGGTTTGCAAAAAGCGATAAACGGTGCTTTTCGACATCATGACGCGCTGCGATAGCTCGGTAATCCCTATTTCACGCTCTTCACCCAGCGCCTGCAGAATGCCGAAAACTTTCAGCACAGAAGATACAGAATCAGGCTGCTTATCCAGATCTGCGTTTGCCATTTATCACCTCATTACGAGCGTTTTATAAAATTCAGAACGAGTTTTTATTATAATTTCACGCCAGGTCGCCCGCAATCCATCTTTGCTTACTTCGTTACAAATCTGCGACATAACAACTCAGTATTAATGCTAACATTATTATTCAGCTCATAATTCCCCTTATTACAAAATACTTATGGAAAAAACACGGGCCGATGGCCTGCCCCTCCCGCAGAGATACGGCGCTATCCTGACGATTATTATCGGTATTTCGATGGCGGTTCTGGATGGCGCAATCGCTAATGTCGCGCTGCCAACCATTGCGACTGATTTACATGCCTCCCCTGCCAGCTCTATCTGGATTGTCAATGCGTACCAAATCGCCATTGTCGTCTCACTGCTTTCCCTGTCTTTTTTAGGCGACATGTTTGGTTATCACCGAATCTATAAATGTGGTTTAGTGGTATTTCTGCTTTCATCATTGTTTTGCGCGCTTTCAGACTCGCTGCAGATGCTGACGCTGGCACGCATCGCGCAGGGATTTGGCGGCGCGGCGCTAATGAGCGTAAACACGGCGCTGATTCGTCTTATCTACCCCCAGCGTCATCTGGGACGAGGCATGGGAATTAACTCTTTTATCGTCGCCGTCTCTTCCGCCGCGGGTCCGACGATCGCCGCGGCGATTTTATCCATCTCATCATGGAAATGGCTGTTTCTGATTAATGTCCCGTTAGGTATCATCGCGTTAATTCTGGCCATCCGCTTTTTACCAGCAAACATCGCCCATGACACTAAGCCGCGCTTTGACTTACCGAGCGCGGTAATGAATGCGCTCACATTTGGCCTGCTGATTACCGCATTGAGCGGCTTTGCCCAGGGACAGTCGCTAACGTTGATTGGCGCAGAGCTGCTCGTTCTGGTCGTGGTCGGGTTTTTCTTCGTGCGCCGCCAGCTTTCTTTGCCCGTCCCTTTGTTACCCATCGACTTGTTACGCATTCCGCTTTTTTCACTCTCGATCGGCACGTCAATTTGCTCGTTCTGCGCGCAAATGTTAGCCATGGTCTCGCTACCTTTTTATCTGCAAACCGTGCTGGGCCGTAGCGAAGTAGAAACCGGCCTGTTATTGACGCCCTGGCCACTGGCAACGATGGTAATGGCGCCGCTGGCGGGATACCTGATAGAACGTCTTCATGCCGGTTTGCTGGGGGCGCTGGGAATGGTGATAATGGCAGCCGGGTTGTTTGCGCTGGTCATGTTGCCAGCCTCCCCCTCCGATCTGAATATTATCTGGCCGATGATCCTTTGTGGCGCAGGGTTTGGCCTGTTCCAGTCACCGAATAATCACACCATTATCACTTCCGCGCCGCGTGAGCGCAGCGGTGGCGCCAGCGGGATGCTGGGCACGGCGCGACTGTTAGGCCAAAGTACTGGCGCCGCGCTGGTAGCGCTGATGTTGAACCAGTTTGGCGATAGCGGTACGCATCTTTCTCTGCTCGCAGCGGCGATCCTGGCGACTCTCGCGGCGGTAGTGAGCGGTTTACGCATTACGCAACCACGCGTTCAGGCGTAAAAAAAGCGCGTCATTCGACGCGCTTTTCATACTTGCCAGTGGGCTTATTATTTCAGGTACTCACCGCTACGCAGCGCTTCAATGCGTTTATCCAGCGGTGGGTGCGTCATAAACAGCTCGCTTAACGATTTCGATTTACCGTTAATACAAAACGCCATCATGCTGGTCGCTTCTTGCGGCTCGTAGCTGGTTTTCAGGCGCTGCAACGCGGCAATCATTTTTTCACGGCCAACCAGCTTCGCCGATCCCGCATCGGCATGAAACTCACGGTAACGGGAGAACCACATGGTGATGATGCTCGCCAGAATACCGAAGACCAGTTCCAGCACCGTCGCAACGGCGAAATAGATTAGCGGATTACCGTTACTTCCTTCGCCTTCATCGCGGTTGCCGCCCAGAAAACCAGCAGCAATTTGCGCGATAATGCGCGAAATAAAGATAACGAAGGTGTTAACCACCCCCTGAATCAACGTCATCGTCACCATATCGCCATTGGCAATATGGCTGATTTCATGCGCAATGACGGCTTCCGCTTCGTCAGGGCTCATGTTTTGCAACAAACCGGTGCTCACAGCGACCAATGAGGCGTCACGGCGTGCGCCCGTCGCAAACGCGTTAATGTCCGGCGCATGGTAGATAGCAACCTGCGGCATGGCGATACCGGCCTGGCGCGCTTGCGTTGCTACGGTGTTCATCAACCAGCGTTCTCTTTCATTGCGAGGCTGTTCAATAACTTCCCCTCCTACGGATTTTAACGCCATCCATTTGGACATCAGCAATGAAATAAAAGAACCGCCAAAACCAAACAGCAGCGCCATGATCAGCAAGCCTTGCACGCTGCTCGACTGTATCCCTGTCAGGCTCAGAACCAGCCCGAAAACGACCATCACGGCCAGGTTCGTCAGCAGGAAGAGCGCGATTCGCATCATAATTTTCTTTTAACCTCAATTTAACAAAGCGCACTATGCGATTACCCACATCGTATGGGTCTTATGGCTATTTTCAAGCATCACCAGGCGGTAAGTCACGAGAAAAACACAACTTTACATTTTGTAGCATTATCCTGACGACTTCTGCGCTTGTTAAAAAAAAACAGGCACAATTTTTTGTGCCTGTTTAGCGTTACTTATTGGCTGCCGCCTGCTCCGCTGGTTTTTCTTTTTCAAGATGCGCCAGGTCCAGAGCAATCTTCACCGTTTCATCAAGGTACGGGTCCGGCTCCTGGTAATCCTTTGGCAGATCGTCCAGTTTCTTCAGCAACGGTTTACCCTCACGTTTAAACCGATCGTTAATACGCGCCAGACGCAGAGCGTCTTCTTCATTGTTCTCTTTCTCACGCTGCGCATAATTCAGAGAGACGATGTTGCGCTTATCCTTCATGGCATTGAAACGTGCAATATCCTTCATGATGTACTGAAACTCAGGATCTTTGGCGATACGCGCGTTGTGTTCTTTCAATAATTCCGGGCCAAACGGGGCCAAATCGTCCGATTTCACGTATTTCGCCGCATCAATGCTATCCCACGGCAAGGCGTTATCTTCAAATTTTTCTCCGGTTTCCGTCTCTTCATTGCCAGTCGGCATGATGATATCCGGCGTGACCCCTTTACGCTGCGTACTACCGCCGTTGACACGGTAAAACTTCTGAATGGTGTACTGCACCGAACCCAGCGCAGGCCATTCCGGGCGAAGCATCTGATCGTAAATTCGGTTTAGCGAACGATATTGCTGTACCGTCCCTTTACCGAAGGTCGGCTCACCGACAATCAGCGCGCGACCATAATCCTGCATCGCGGCAGCAAAGATTTCCGATGCCGAGGCACTGAAACGATCGACCAGCACCACCAGCGGGCCTTTGTAGTAGACCACGCCGTCGGTGTCGCTATCCTCACGCACTTTGCCGTTATTGTCGCGCACCTGAACTATCGGACCAGAAGGGATAAACAGACCGGAAAGCGAAACGGCTTCCGTCAGCGCCCCACCGCCGTTTGAACGCAGATCGATAACGATGCTGTTAACGTTCTGTTTTTCCAGCTTCTGAAGCTGAACTTTGACATCATCGGTCAAGCCAACATAGAAGCCTGGAATATCCAGTACACCAACTTTTTCCTTGCCGACGGTTTTCACCGACATTTTAACCGCGCGATCTTCAAGACGAATCCGTTCACGCGTCAGCGTGATAATACGCGTTTTCGTCCCTTTGCCAGCCGGCAGTATTTCCAGTCGAACCTTACTGCCTTTCGGCCCTTTGATCAGCGCCACCACATCGTCAAGACGCCAGCCAATAACGTCGACCATCGGTTTTCCGGCCTGCCCTACGCCGACGATACGATCGCCGACGCTAATCAACTTGCTCTTCGCTGCCGGGCCGCCGGCAACCAATGAGTTAATGACAGTATAATCGTCATCCATTTGCAGCACCGCGCCGATACCTTCCAGAGACAGGCTCATTTCGGTATTAAACTGCTCGGTATTGCGGGGAGAAAGATAATTCGTATGTGGGTCGATTTCACGCGCAAAAGCGGTCATCGCCAGCGAGAACACATCTTCACTGTTGGTCTGCGCCAGGCGACGAATAGCGAATTTGTAGCGACGCGTCAGCGTTTCGCGAATTTCTTTGTCGCTCTTGCCGGTGAGTTTCAGACTGAGCTCATCGAATTTCACTTTACCATCCCACAGCGCATTTAGCTCAGCCTCATCTTTCGGCCAGGGCGCTTTACTGCGGTCCAGGTTAAACGTATCGTTTCCGGTGAAATCCATTGGCCGTTCCAGCACTTTTAGCGCGTACTGGTAACGTTCAAACCGGCGCTTTTGCGCCAGGTTATAAAGATCGTAAAAAACATCCAGCTTACCCGTGCGCAGCTCATCGCCCAACACGGTTTTCTTTTTCGCAAACTGCTCAACATCGCTCGCCAACAAAACGTTGTGGCTATAGTCGAGAAGATTCAGATAGCGATCAAAAATCTTTGCCGAAAATGCCTCATCCAGATCGAACTGGCGATAGTGGGAGCGGGTAAAACGCGACGTTACGCGCTCGCTCACCGTCGCATGTTGCGTCTCTTCCTTTAGTACGGGAATTTGATCGGCACGCGTAATATCTTCCACGGCGAAGGACTGGCCTGCTAATGCAAGCAGGCCAGCTAACGCGGTAAGCCTAAAAAAAGTGTTCATGCCAGGCCTGGCCTCCGTTTCAGAACACCAGGTGTTCTGCGCGTACAATCAAAGACATACCCGAATTCAGCTGTACACGGACACCATCTTTGGTGATTTCTAATACGGTGGCATCCATCGCATTATTACCCGCTTTCACCTTGAGGGACTGCCCTACGGTCAATACTGAAATATCAGAAACCGGCGTGTGCTTCTCTTCGCGAGGCGCACGCGGCGCTTTCGTCGTCGGTTTATCAGCGCGAGGTTTACGTTCAGCGCCTTCTTTACGACGCGCTACCGGGCGAGGTTTACGCTCGCGTCGCGTCGCGTCTTCTTTTTCGCCAGCCGCCGCGGCAGCTTCGCGTTTTTTCGCTTGCTGCTCTGCGCGCTGCGCCTGAACACGGGCTTTGGCTTCTTCAAGCTGCTTACGCGCATGTTCGACATGCTGTTCTTCCAGCTCGCCGCACGGATTGCCATCAAGGTCGACGCGCGTTGCGCCCGGCTTAACGCCGTACAGGTAACGCCAGCTTGAAGTATAAAGACGTAAAGCGGAACGAAGTTGCGTTTTGCTGAGGTTCATTTCGCCCCCAACTCGCTCTACCAGATCCTGAAAAATACCAATTTTCAGCGGGCGAGCTTCGCCTTCCGCACTAAAACAGTGAGGAAAACGCTCGGCCAGAAACGCGATAACTTCTTTACTGCTATTCAACTTAGGTTGATTTTCCATGAAATTTCCTGATTACAACGGACGTAGCCAACAAGCAGCAGGCATGAACAGGCGTCATTATAATGACGCCATCAGTAATTGCTACGTTATCCGTTGATTATCCTGCGACGCTCGCAAAGAATTTTTTGTAATCCGTCGTTGCAAGCACGGTTTCAAGCTGTGCGACCAGCGTACGCAGGCCATGTTCATCTTCTTCGGTAAAACGGCCAAACGCCGTGCTATCTATATCCAGCACGCCGATAATCCGTTCGCCAACCGTGACAGGCAGCACAATTTCGGCGTTGCTGGCGGCATCACAGGCAATATGGCCGTCAAACGCATGAACATCATCAATACGTTGAACCTTATTCTGCGCTACCGCTGCGCCGCACACGCCGCGACCAACCGGAATCCGCACACAGGCGATTCGCCCCTGAAACGGCCCCAACACCAGCGTATCGCCTTCGAGGAGATAAAACCCTGCCCAGTTCACCTCGGTAAGACGTTCGAACAGTAGCGCGCTGGTATTCGCCAGCGTGGCCAGAAAGCTGGTTTCACCTGCCATTAACGACTGAAAATCGCGGTTTAACGCCGCGTATAGTTCTGTTTTGCTCATTATATAATCACTTCGTGGTCTTACTCCTAAACACAGGCTATTAAAATAAGCATTAAATGCGTTCTTGCTCAAGATTATTCCTGTCATGAGTTAAGATTACATTATTCTAACACTTTGATTCACGATACATGGCTCTGAACACCTCACACGTCACGCCAACAAAAAAGCTAACGATCAGGTCAATTAGCGAAGCGCTGCCGCGCAGCCACTACCAGCGCTGCCCTGAATGCGACATGCTGTTCAGCTTGCCGGAGATGAGCGCTCATCAAAGCGCTTATTGTCCTCGTTGCCAGGCCAAAATTCGCGATGGGCGCGACTGGTCGCTGACGCGGCTGACCGCGATGGCGGTAACCATGCTGCTATTGATGCCGTTTGCCTGGAGCGAACCGTTACTCCATATCTACCTGTTGGGCGTACGCATTGATGCCAATGTGATGCACGGCATCTGGCAAATGACGCAGCAGGGCGATCCGTTAACCGCCGCAATGGTGCTCTTTTGCGTGGTGGGCGCGCCGCTTATTCTCGTTTTTTCAATTGCTTACCTGTGGTTTGGCAGCCTTCTCGGCATGAATCTGCGTCCAGTCCTGCTGATGCTGGAAAAACTGAAAGAGTGGGTGATGCTGGACATCTATCTGGTTGGTATTGGCGTTGCCTCTATCAAAGTGCAGGACTATGCCTTTCTGCAGCCGGGCATCGGGCTTTTAGCGTTCGTTTCGTTGGTGGTTCTTAGCATTCTGACTATGATTCATCTGAATGTGGAGCAACTATGGGAACGATTTTATCCGCAGCGCCCTGCTCAACGTGCGGACGAAAGATTGCGCGTCTGTCTTGGCTGCCACTTTAGCGGCTATCCGGATGCGAAAGGACGCTGCCCGCGTTGTCATATTCCGCTACGGTTACGCAGAAAACAGAGCATACAGAAGTGTTGGGCGGCCTTGCTGGCGTCTATTGTCTTTTTGCTGCCGGCAAACCTGCTGCCTATCTCGGTAATCTACATTAATGGCGGGCGTCAGGAAGATACTATCCTGTCGGGCATTATGTCGCTTGCCAGCAGCAATATCGCCGTCGCCGCCGTCGTTTTTATCGCCAGTATTTTGGTGCCGTTTACCAAAGTCATCGTGATGTTTACGCTACTGTTGAGTATCCATTTTAAATGCCAACAGGGACTGCGGACGCGAATTCTGTTGCTGCGTCTGGTGACATGGATAGGCCGCTGGTCGATGCTTGATCTTTTCGTTATCTCGTTAACCATGTCTCTGATTAATCGCGATCAGATTCTGGCTTTTACTATGGGACCGGCTGCGTTTTATTTCGGCGCAGCGGTAATTTTGACTATTCTTGCAGTGGAATGGCTGGATAGCCGCTTACTTTGGGATGCACATGAGTCAGGAAACGCCCGCTTCGAAGACTGAAGCGCAAATTAAAACCAAACGCCGTATTTCACCTTTCTGGCTGCTACCGCTTATCGCGCTAATGATCGCGGGGTGGCTGGTATGGGATAGCTACCAGGATCGCGGCAATAGCGTGACTATCGATTTTATGTCGGCGGACGGTATCGTACCGGGCCGTACTCCCGTGCGTTATCAGGGAGTAGAAGTCGGCACCGTGGAAGATGTCAGTCTGAGCAAAGATCTGCGCAAAATTGAAGTTCGCGTCAGTATCAAATCAGATATGGAAGATGCGTTGCGCGAAGAGACGCAATTCTGGCTGGTGACGCCCAAAGCCTCGCTGGCGGGCGTTTCCGGCCTGGATGCGTTGGTCGGCGGGAATTACATCGGTATGATGCCAGGTAAAGGCAAGCCCAGAGATCATTTCGTCGCCCTGGATACACAGCCTAAATACCGGCTTAGCAACGGCGATCTGATGATTCATCTCCATGCGCCGGATCTCGGTTCGCTTAATAGCGGTTCACTGGTCTATTTCCGTAAAATCCCTGTCGGACGGGTGTATGACTATTCGATTAACCCTAACAAACAGGGCGTGACGATTGACGTTCTGATTGAGCGACGGTTTACCGATCTGGTGAAAAAAGGCAGCCGTTTCTGGAATGTCTCCGGCATTGACGCCGATCTAAGCCTGAGCGGCGCGAAGGTGAAACTGGAGAGCCTCGCGGCCCTGGTCAATGGCGCGATTGCGTTTGATTCGCCGGACAATTCCAAACCCGCCGCCCAGGATGACACGTTCGGCTTATATAAAGATTTAGCCCACAGCCAACGAGGGGTAATCGTTAAACTTGAGCTGCCCAGCGGAGACGGTCTGAAGGCGGAATCTACGCCGCTCATGTACCAGGGACTGGAGGTGGGTGAGCTTTCTAAACTGACGCTCAACCCTGGCGGTAAAGTCACCGGAGAGATGACCGTCGATCCCAGCGTTGTTCCGCTGATGCGGGAAAATACGCGTATTGAGTTACGCAATCCCAAACTGTCGCTGAGCGACGCGAATATCAGTTCGTTGTTAACCGGAAAAACCTTCGAGCTGGTGCCGGGCGACGGCGAACCGCGCAGTGAATTTGTGGTGGTGCCGGGTGAAAAGGCCCTGCTGCATGAGGCGAATGCCTTAACCCTGACGCTGACGGCCCCGGAAAGTTACGGTATCGAACCGGGCCAGCCGTTAATTTTACATGGCGTAAAAATTGGCCAGGTCATTGAGCGCAACTTATCCAGTAAAGGCGTGTCATTCATCGTCGCGATTGAACCGCAGCACCGGGATTTGGTACAGGGCGACAGTAAATTCGTGGTCAACAGCCGGGTGGATGTCAAAGTCGGCCTTGACGGCGTAGAGTTCCTCGGCGCCAGCGCCAGCGAGTGGATTGACGGCGGAATTCGTATTTTACCCGGTACGAGCGGGAAGATGAAATCCACCTACCCGCTCTATGCTAACCTGGAAAAAGCGCTGGAAAATAGTCTCAGTGACTTACCGACTACCACCCTGACGCTGACAGCCGAAACGTTGCCGGATGTCCAGGCAGGTTCCGTCGTGCTGTATCGAAAATTTGAAGTAGGCGAAGTCATCACCGTTCGCCCACGCGCCAATACCTTTGACATCGACCTGCATATTAAGCCGGAATATCGCCACCTGTTAACCAGCAATAGCGTGTTCTGGGCGGAAGGCGGCGCGAAGGTGCAACTTAACGGCAGCGGCCTAACGGTACAGGCCTCGCCACTCTCCCGCGCGCTGAAAGGGGCCATTAGTTTTGATAACCTGAGCGGCGCCAGCGCCAGTCGGCGCAAAGGCGATAAACGCATTCTTTATGCTTCAGAAACCTCCGCTCGCGCGGTAGGCGGACAAATTACGCTGCACGCGTTCGACGCCGGAAAATTGGCGGAAGGGATGCCCATTCGTTACCTCGGTATTGATATCGGCCAGATCCAGACGCTGGAATTGATCACCGCACGTAATGAAGTGCAGGCAAAAGCCGTACTTTATCCGGAGTATGTACAGACATTTGCCCGCGCCGGGACACGTTTTTCCGTTATCACGCCACAAATTTCCGCGGCGGGCGTCGAGCATCTGGATACGATTCTCCAGCCCTATATTAACGTTGAGCCAGGACGCGGCGCGGCACGGCGCGACTTTGAACTGCAGGAAGCCACGATTACCGACTCACGCTATCTGGATGGGTTAAGCATCGTCGTGGAGGCGCCAGAAGCAGGCTCGCTTAATATTGGTACCCCCGTCCTGTTTCGCGGTATCGAAGTGGGAACCGTCACCGGAATGTCCCTGGGGTCGCTCTCCGATCGCGTGATGATCACCTTGCGCATCAGTAAGCGTTACCAATATCTGGTGCGTAATAACTCCGTATTCTGGCTTGCCTCCGGCTATAGTCTCGACTTTGGTCTGACAGGCGGCGTGGTGAAAACGGGGACATTTAATCAGTTCATCCGTGGCGGTATCGCCTTCGCTACTCCACCAGGTACGCCGCTGGCGCCAAAAGCGCAAGCCGGTAAGCATTTCCTGTTACAAGAGAGCGAACCGAAAGAGTGGCGTGAATGGGGTACCGCTCTGCCACGTTAAACACCCGGCTCCGGCGTACTCGCGCCGGAGCGTTTTATGCTACACTGCGCGCCTGTTTTTTTGCCGGCGATACACCTGTGGCTCAACACGCTGTCTATTTTCCTGACGCTTTTCTGACGCAAATGCGTGAAGCAATGCCTTCCACGCTCTCTTTTGATGAATTTATTTCGGCCTGCCAACGCCCGTTGCGCCGCAGTATACGCATCAATACGCTTAAAATATCCGTGGCTGATTTCCTTGCCCTAATCGCGCCCTACGGCTGGTCGCTCACGCCAATTCCGTGGTGTCATGAAGGATTCTGGATCGAGCGCGATGATGAAGAGGCATTGCCGCTTGGCAGTACCGCTGAGCATTTAAGCGGCCTGTTTTACATTCAGGAGGCCAGTTCGATGCTGCCGGTCGCGGCCCTGTTCGCCGATGATAATCATCCGCAGCGGGTCATGGATATGGCAGCGGCGCCTGGCTCCAAAACCACGCAGATCGCTGCCCGCATGGGGAACCGCGGCGCCATTCTGGCCAACGAATTTTCGGCCAGCCGCGTCAAAGTTCTGCACGCTAATATCAGCCGATGTGGAATCGCCAATACCGCACTGACGCATTTCGATGGCCGCGTATTTGGCGCTGCGTTACCGGAGATGTTTGACGCTATCCTGCTGGATGCGCCCTGCTCTGGCGAAGGCGTAGTACGTAAAGATCCTGATGCGCTAAAAAACTGGTCGCCAGAAAGCAATCTGGATATCGCGGCGACACAGCGGGAACTGCTCAACAGCGCTTTTCATGCTTTACGACCCGGCGGCACGCTGGTCTACTCCACCTGCACGTTAAATCGCCAGGAAAACGAAGCGGTCTGCCTCTGGCTGCAAGAGACCTACGCCGACGCCGTTGAATTTTTGCCGCTGGGTGATCTGTTTCCTGACGCTGACCGCGCCCTCACCCCGGAAGGCTTCCTGCACGTCTTCCCGCAAATTTACGACTGCGAAGGATTCTTCGTCGCACGTCTGCGTAAAATGTCATCCCTTCCAGCCATGCCCGCGCCGGGGTATAAAGTGGGGGCGTTTCCTTTTACCCCCCTCAAAGGCCGCGAAGCATTACACGTTACCCAGGCGGCCAACGCCGTCGGACTGTTATGGGATGAAAATCTCCATCTTTGGCAGCGTGAAAAAGAGGTCTGGCTGTTCCCGGCAGAGATTGAATCACTGATCGGAAAAGTCCGTTTTTCCCGGCTCGGCATTAAACTGGCTGAAAGTCATAATAAAGGCTATCGCTGGCAACATGAGGCGACGATAGCCCTTGCCTGCCCGACTCATGCTCACGCATTCGAACTCTCTGCGCAAGAGGCGGAGGAGTGGTATCGCGGTCGGGATATTTATCCGCAAACACCCCCTGCCGCTGATGATGTCCTGGTGACGTTCCAGCATCAGCCGCTTGGTCTGGCAAAACGTATCGGCGCCAGAATAAAGAACAGTTACCCGCGTGAACTGGTGCGGGATGGCAAACTCTTTACTGGTAATAGCTAAAAGGCGCACAAAAAAACCGCACTTTTTGACTGGCGCTTTTGCGTACGTTGACTACGCTGAAAAATGGACGGCTAAACTGGTCGTACCACAATTAGCGTATTAACGGAGAGCACGATGATGAAAACCAGTGTGCGCATTGGCGCTTTTGAAATCGACGATGCCGAATTACATGGCGAATCGCCGGGGGAGCGAACGTTAACAATCCCCTGTAAATCCGATCCGGATTTATGTATGCAACTGGACGCCTGGGATGCCGAAACCAGCGTTCCCGCCATTCTCAACGGGGAACATTCCGTTTTGTTCCGTACTCATTACGATCCTAAATCTGATGCCTGGGTCATGCGTCTTGCCTGACTCAAAAAGAACCCGTCGCCAGGCGGGTTATTTATTCTTCCTTTTCTCATTTCCCCCTGCGCTAACCTCTCCTACACTATCGTGTAAAGTAGTTAACATTGAGGATGTAATGTTCGCGCTGGTACTTTTTGTATGTTACCTGGATGGAGGATGCGAGGATATTGTCGTGGACATCTACGATACCGAGCAGCAATGTCTTTATTCGATGGACGATCAACGGATTCGCCATGGCGGCTGTTTTCCGGTAGAGGATTTTATCGATGGCTTCTGGCGGCCTGCGCAGCAATATAGCGATTTTTAACCCTGGGCGCTGATACCGCTATTGTATCCGCGCTAACGTCAATTGCCCGCCAAATACCGCGCCCGTATCAATATAGTGTACGTTGGCAAAATCCATGCGCCGGCGCAACGGCGTATGGCCAAACCAAAAATGATCGGCTCCGCTAATCCCGCCGCGCTTATTTATGAGCCGTTCGCGGCTCCAGAGAACCTGATGTAAATCGACTTTTCTTTGCCATTGATAGGTTGACGCGGGGTAATCAGCATGAGCGATCACATGCGTGCTATGGCGGCAGCGAACTTCCAGTATCCAGGGCAGCCGCTGACAAAGGATAAAAAGCGCTTCAGCTTGCGCAGCGTGTTCAGCGGTCAGGCGGGTAAACCAGTCGCCACCATTCATCAACCACAGCGTCGACTGCAATGAGGCCCGCGCATCCAGCGCCATTTGTTCATGATTGCCGCGAACCGCCATCATCCAGGACTCACGCAGTAAAGCCAGGCAACCCAAGCTGTCCGGGCCTCTATCAATGAGATCGCCCACAGAAACTAACAAGTCTTGTTGCGGATCAAATCGACACTCACGTAACCTTTTCATTAACATTGAAAAACAGCCGTGAATATCGCCGACCACCCAGACATGCCGCCAATTTTTTGCCTCTATTCGCTGATAAATCTCTTCAGGCCGCATCATGTTTTTCCTGTCATTCATTACCCAGGACAGATATAAAAAGATAGCGTGTGCAGATTTTTTTGCTTAGTAAGCGTGCTCTGTTGTAAATAGCGAATTTCATCAGTAGTGAGTAAATGCTTTGTTATCACCGCACTAAAATATAACTGGCTGCGCCAGGGGAGTATTATCCCCTGGCGCAGCGAGCTACTCACTATCGCCTGTTCACGTTCAATATTCTTCCTCCTTAAAAGCATATCGGAAACATAAACCACATCACCTCAGCACACGATATAGCACACTCTTTAGCGGAGTGATCCTCAAGGCAAACCAGCGCCAATGCAGGTGTCGTTACCGTGGCGACCATCGCCCCCACAAACAGGCGCAGCACAATTTTTTTTAAAGGTGGCATAACCTCTCCTGACAGTTAACAGACCATTAATCCTTATCGAGACATCATCCGTGCGCGGGTATCATAAACTTAACAACACGCAGCGTTTCAAAAAAAGCTGTCTGGTTATACCGGCATTTAGAGTAATAACAATTATTTTAAGTTTTAAGTGTATCCATTTGATTTTTATATTAAAATAAATATGACGACGTTTTGTTAAAAGCGTCGCCATAAAAATGAATATATAGTTTCAGAAAATCTGCTATTAATTCATATGGTTAATAGCAGTATTGTATTTACTACCTTCAGGAGGCATTCTGAAGATACTTATTCGCAATATTTTCTATAGTTAACTGAAATTGTTGTGGCGTTGGCATCGTCCCCTTATTAAACAGCGGCGTAACCTCTTTCATAACGATTTTCTCAGCATACGCTTTAAAAGATACCTGCTGATTATGATTTATAAACATATGCGGATATTTAATACTCGCGGAAGCAATGAGGGGGACGACAAAAGGATTCGCCCCTGCCCCACCTGGAGTAAATACACCATTTTTTATCTCCCCAGGTAGCCCCGCATTCTGCGCAGCCTCTCCTATCTCTTTCAGAAAGGGGGTAATACTGACCCCTTTACTGATGAGTAATTTACAACAGTGATCTTTATTATTACTGTACACGGCTGATAATATGGCTTCGCATGTCTGACGAGCATAGGCCGGATCTTTACTCGCATTACCTTTGATATCCAGACTATTGAGCTTTTGCAGCATAAAATCTTTAACAGTTTTACTGGTTAATACCGCCCTACCCTCAGAAGCGTTCCCACGATGAAAATGGGTAGTCGGTATGTCTGTTTGTTGATGCAGGCTAAAACGATCTGACAGACTCGTCGACAGGCTGATAAAGCTATTTCTAACGGCAGTAATACTTTTTGCAAAAATGTCCTTCTCCGTTGTTTTTTCTTTTACTGGTTCAACGTCACTTCTATGGATTCTGTAGTGCTGGGTGGATAGTGTTATGTTAGTCACGGTAGTTCTCCTTTTAGATAACTATGCATAGCTACACTTTGTTTATATTTCTTGCTTTCAAAAAATAGCCACCTTCTCCACAACCATTTTTACTCATTGATATTTATAAATTTTATTTTCCTGATGGATTTTGTTCTTCTGTCACTTAGCCTGTTTTTTTTCGGCGCAAGGTGATCGACTTTTATCGAGAAACATTTTTATCGGGACAATCCTGAACAGACAAAACATCACTTCAATTCAACTGCTGCGTCACACAAAACATTCATGAATATTATTATTTATGCTGATGTTATTACGATTTTGCCCCCATTCGCAGGCTGGCTACCAATTATCCTGCCAGCGAGTTAGCCGCTTTTTCAAAACCTATAAAGTCGCCACGCCAAACCTCTCCGTCACTGTAATCCTTATCTAAACATCAATTAATTAACTGATTTTTATATATTATGACTTTTCATGACGTTCAGAAAAACTACAAATGAAATGGATTGACGCATCTATTAGTGGTCAAAAAAACGCGCTACGAGAAATAATCAGTAACAATTGCAACACTATTCCAATCATAACGTAAACTATATGATACCAGGCGATTATTATTGCTTTTAGGTAACATCTTTGTATGGCTGCTTTTAAGCAACAATACTCTAACACAACATATAACATTATAACTTACAATAGGTTAACAAATGGAATTACAGCTTATGCTTAACCACTTTTTCGAGCGCGTCAGAAAGGATGCAAATTTCAACGCATTTCTAATCGATCTGGAATATAATAATATCGCTTATTACATCTATTTTGTTGCTACCGGCAATGTGAAAATTATCACTCATGCAGGCCACTTCATTTCTATTAAAAGCAATAGAAAGCTGATTAAAGTCAATTCAACACCGAATACGCAATTAATAAAATTGACTTCAGATAAACACTTTTCGGGGGAGCATTCCTATGAAAAATACTGTACCGATCTGGCAACGGCAGGCGTTTTTAAATGGATTGTGGAATTAAACCAAAAAACTCGACAATACTGGTCGAAAGACAACAAATTATTATATATAGAAAATGTGGTCATGCCGCTTTAACAAGCCAGGGTAATAATAGCGTCAGTCGTGACATCCGGCGTGTTGCGACTGCGGGTTATCCATTTAGAGACCATAATGAGAGTCTGACTGCGAGAGTTACCTTGTGCAGTCCGACCGACGCGGCAACGTTTGACCCGATTCTCGACAACAGCATCTCCTGGATCAGGAGAAATGATATTCAAAGCGATATCGACTAAAAGCTCAAAATATTTGCCTGCTATTTATATTTCATCTAATTAATACCCTCCAGGAAGTGTGGCATAATTGCAGAATCTGTCAGGATTCCGGGAGCATACCGGAGCGTAATCGAAAAACCATCTGGAGATGTATGAGCAAGGATGAAATCAGTTATCAAATTCTTTACCGGTACTCTCTGGAAAAGCTATACAGTACTCTTACCAGAAGAGTAGATAACGTGCTGTCATTCGCCCTCGTTTTTCTCGGGGTCGGCGTCACCATAAACGTCGGGAGTCCCTTTATTCTGGGGCCAGGCATTGTGGGTATCGCCATACTAAAAAGAGTACTCCGCTTCGGCACGCGATCAGCACAGGCCGACCGGCAGTCCCGCGCCTGGCTGAAACTTTTTAATACTCAGCACCGCTTTCCTTCAGATAAAACACTGTTCCTTGCCTTCACATCGCTTGAGCAAGACGCGAGCGAAGCATGGTCCATGCTTATTGGTCCTGCCATCGTCATGACTGAGACCGCCCTCAGAAAAACGCCCATTGAGCCATTAACGGCGGGTGAAAAACTCTGTGCATTTTTGAGCGGCGCGACGAAATCCCAGCCAGCAGCTCGCAATTGACCTGTCTTCTAAACGTCTGTGCCATACCACAGAGATTTAGTACAAAATTAATTAATGGAGTACTAACGCTGTCAGCAGGTTTCTCTGAGTGAAAGATTCGTATTATACGCACAGCCCAGTTTACAGTTTATATAACAGCGCAATATGTTTTTGTATCCGTACCATGCCGCCTACAAGCGGCTGTCTGAGTATCTCTAGCCGTGCCAGGGGCGAAGGGCAATTAGTTAAACGCCATCCCAGCCCTCCCCTTAGCAATTATTTTTTTATCATTTCATGGTAGAGAGAATGTATTTCTCCAAGCGAATGGAATACCGGTAAATGTAAGTACGCTCTTTTACCTTGCCCATGATACCACAGTCCCAGCACACACTTTCCAGCACTCATCAATTTCAGTGGCGCGCTATCATCTCCACCAAGAATAATCGCCATAAATACTTGCTCGCGCCATAAAAAATGCTTTATTGTGATAACCTACAAGTCGAGTATTTCAGCGGCATAACGCTGTTTGGCTAAAAAGATATAAATCCTTTCGGCAATTGAAGAAACCGTGATATGAAATTCTCTCAACTGCTGCAATAACAATTTTCGTCTAACCGGAGACAAAGGAATACTTCCAGAGTCGGCATATGTTGTATCTTTAACATTTCAGTGCTGCGAAGTACATGGCGACTATCGTGATGACCATCACAACTAAAGAAATATGCCGCTTCACCGATGAATCTTTATTGCATTTGAGCCAGGACAGTTTAAAATATTAGAATTAATAACCTTACATTTGATTTTGTAGCAGTATTTAATCCTGTTTTCGTTTCGGTCTGAACACATACTTGAAATTATCATTCATGATATTGAGCTCTCCCGCAAAATAAAAGACACATTTCATCAATAATGTTATTAAATATTTCACAATCATGGTAAACACTTACAAACAAGACATTCGACATGTTAGTTTTTTTAAAGTGCTTCTTTCATGATTACTCTTAAATCACAATCATAAACGTTTATCGTATCGATCTATTTTTTGTTATTTTGATTCGAATTCACTATTATTATCAATGAATTATATTAAATATCGGCGTCCTGGGAGGGGGCCAGACACTTTGGTGGTGTGGCTTTTATTATTGATACCCGCTTTACATGAACGTCTCTCATTAATATTTTCAGACCTATCTTCAGCCTGTGATCAATAATTCTCATTCGCTCAAATGACATTATCTATGCGTAATAAAATAATGCTTGCCCTAGCGATTGTCAGTATGATATATGGCGCATCGACTTTTACTGCTGGCGCTATTGCCACCACTGACGCTGGCGGGAGGGCGATGACCTTAGTGTCTCAGCCATTGATGCGTCGGGCTGCATTGTGCCGGACAGCGAGAGCATCAAAGTAGACCAGGGTCTCAGCAGCAGGCAAGTCCTCGAGTTCGGTTTCAGTTATTATCAATCTTACCGGGTATTTATTTGAGGGCCTCGGAAGTACTTCGGGCGCGGGTGCCGCCACTATTCAACAGTGGCCATGACATTCCCGAGTGTTCTGCCCCCACTGGACGGTCATTTGGCTAAAGGAGAAATAGCAAATACTGCAAGCAATTCTGTTACCAATGTGGCTATTCAGCTTCTGACAGGTGATGGCGTTAATCCTGTGGACCTGAGCAAGGCACCTACAGCAGGTGATATTACGCTGGATACCTATTCGGCGACTAATAAGCTGAATTTCTTTGCACGTATGATAACCGCTGGAGGATCAATCTCCCAAGGCACTGTCGGCACCACAGTCATCTATAATCAGAAACACTTCTGATACGGCCCACAAGCCGATATTTATTTCAGATTTTAATAAACAGTTTCGCTGTCCATTTATCTGGTATGTCCGGACGCCAGAATTGTTTATTTCTTCAGTGATGCGCTGTTATTTCACGGAACGGTTTAAATCAGCAGCGGCGGATTTTCATTTATTCAGGCAACACGGATAGCGGCTTATACCATGAAACTGAATCGGCCTACACTGCTAATTACTCTGAATATACTGTCGTTGCCAGTAGAGACGACGGAGTTCAGCGCCGATTCTCTTAAAAACAGTGACCACCTCAGTGTGGATTTATCCGCCTTCAGCCGGGATGGCTATATTGCGCCAGGGAATTACCTGCTTGATATTTACGTGAATGACAGACTCATTCACAATCAATAAAAAGTCAGTGTGGTGGAGATTAGCGACGAGCACTCACGGTTCTGCATCATCTCTGCACTGGCAGACATGCTCGGGTTAAAAGAGGAGAACCGCCGACTACTCGGGCCCGTCCGGCAGTGTCTGAAACTGAACACTACGCATGGTAAAGTAACATACAGCCCGGATAACCAATCTCTGTTAGTCACTCTGCCCCAAGTCTGGATAGAATACCAGAATCTGGCTTGAGTACCCCGGCCCGCTGGAGTGATGGTGTCACAGCCGCCCTGCTGAGCTATAACCTGATGACGAACCTGTGGTCTACATTCCACTGGTATTGGCATCTGAAGCTGCACGCGAAAGATCTGGCTGGAAAATGGCATAGCCATTCATAGTCTCAGCCAAGCATGTACTGCAATTGACCCTGCAGATCTCGTCAATTTTGAATCTCTGGCTGTCGCTTGCATATGCTGGGTTCTCCTTAGCCCCCTCGTTCCTAAGTTTGTAATGCAGAGACGGTTTTTATGTTTGTAAATTTTCTGGCGCGATGGTTTTGCTCACAAGTGGTAAGTTGTTTTTCTTTTCCAGTGTAATATGTTAAATTTCTCGCACTGATTAATTCACTTTTTGTACGACATGCACAATCTAACGCCAGAATTATTGCAAACTCCATCTGTAAGAAGCAACAGAGACAGAAGTCTTGATATAGCCAAGGGAATTATGATGCTGTCTGTTGTTGCTGGACACATTGCAAATTTCCCATTTGGGGAGGTATTCTATTACTATCAAGTTGCCGGATTTTTTCTGCTATCGGGTTATTTCTTTCATTACGACAAGTATGCTGACAGATTTAGTAAATTTTTAAAAAGCAGATCAAAGCTTATTTGTCAGTACCTTATTTATTCTGCGATAATCATATCGACGCATAATTTACTTACTGAGTTTGGGTTACAACCTACAAATTACATTTATTACTCACCTGCTGATTATGTCACAGCATTTATACGGTCTATAACAATACCATCTGAAGCACTGGCAGGTGCAATGTGGTTCATACCAGTATTGATTTTAATGCAGTTTGTTTTTTATTGGCTAAATAGAGTGGTTAAAGAAAATAAACTGCTAATTGGATCTTCAGTTTTAATTTTATTCTTCATTGGTTGGTGGATTGTAAAAAGTAATGCAATTGCTAATAATCCCTACATAAACACTCACATTCCAAACGCACAATACTTCGTCTATTTGCCGTTTTTCTACATAGGCTATGTATTTAAAAAATTTGGATTCAAATCCTTGAGCAGCATAAATGCTATGCTGCCAGCGCTAATCGTCATAGTCCTTAGTTACATTGTAATACGGCCAACTATGTATTTATACGGAAGCATTGATCCGTATTGCTTTATCTTTTTATCGCTTATTAGCATTTCTCTCGTAATTGGTATTTCTTACCACATAAAATCTAACATACTCGTTAGATTTTTCACAACAATAGGCGAGAATACAGTACACATTCTCGCTATGCACTTCTTCTTTTTCAAGATAGCAACTCTTCTATTAACCATTGTAGGGCTCAAGCAAATTGATGATCTTCATCGCATTGACGGCCCATCTAATGGGTCAATCATTGAAACAATAACATATCTTTCATTCGGTATAGTTTTCCCATTAGTTCTTGTATCATTAGTAAGGAAGATAAGAAGTAAGATTTTTGTAAATAAATATTCTCCGGCATAGCCGGAGGTTTTTCAGATGCGTCTGTAAGGCTATCTTACCCGCAGCCCCTAACAGGCGCATACGATCTAACATTTACATTAAGCTTCGTTACTTACGGCCCGTAAACGGACTGCCCGGATTAGGAGAAATGATTCTGGCAGAAGTAAGCACGCGTCATGTTGCAGAATTTCTTGAGCTATGGATCGCGGAAGGTAAAAACACGATGGCGGGGGCGACGAGGTCTGTACTATCTGACATGTTTTGTGAAGCTGTTGTAGAAGGAAGAATAACACTGAATCCGGTTGAAAAAGCCAAGGTACCAAAAATTGAAGTTGCAAGGGAGCGCTTGCGAATAGAGGTTTATAATGCTACACGAGCATATGCCCTCATGGTTCCCTCTCGCGATGGATTTAGCACTCGTTACAGGTCAACGTAGGGAGGATATCGTAAACATGAAATTTAATGATGTTTTTGACAACCGCTTACACGTAACTCAGATTAAAACCGGAATGAAAATAGCTATTCCCCTATCCCTGACCCTTGAGGTGCCAGGGTTACGTCCGGGAACGGTTATCGATCGCTGCCGGCTGGTAAGCAGAACCGATTTCATGATCAGTGCAGGAATCAGGAAAAATAGCCCGACCGGGAATATTCACCCGGATGGGCTCACAAAGAAATTTGTAAAAGCCAGAAAAATTTCAGGTGTTAAATTCAGTGATAACCCACCGACATTTCACGAGATCCGTAGCCTGGCTGGTCGGCTGTACAAAGACGAACGCGGCGAGGAATTCGCTCAAAAACTACTGGGCCACACCTCAGAGAACACCACGAAACCCTATCTCGATGAACGCAATAATAAAGCTTACGTGATGCTCTGATTTTACTGTAAAAGAAATGTTAACCCGGATTTGGATGTGATCTAACCAAAAAGACCGGAATACAGAAATTTGAGGAAATTTCGAAGGGAAACACATAACCCATTGATTTACAATAGAAATAAAAAGAGACCGAATTCGATTCCTGTTCTCGCTAAAAATAAAAATTCACTTTAAATTCATATAGTTAAACAAAAAACCACTATTTTATCGTCTGAAATACGTTCCGTTGCGTTCTAATAGATTCAATTAGTTATCACTTTTTCCGTTTTAATTCGGGCAGATTTCGGGCAAGTTTTCCTCTTATTATTAGCTCTCCTGACCGCATAAATAATAACGTTTTTTTAACGAATAACGATTTCGTTCTTAACTAGCTATGGAGTTTTATAAGTTCACCAGATGTCACATCCCACACTCGACATCTTTAGCTAGTACGCTAATCTATAATCTGAGAAAATGTTAAACACTTGCCGCTTGTGACAAAAAACAGATTTTAAGCGAAAAAGCGAGGGTCTGCTGTTAAATATACCAATGATTCAGGCAGCTATCATTATACCGGGACACTGCAAGAATCCACTTTATTGCTTGTATTCTATTGAGTTTTCCGCAACTTCTTCGAACTAACCACCGTCATCCTACCGCCAAGTAGTGAGGTACTGCAAACCAGCTAGTTCATTGAGCACATCGCTGCGGCCATCATCAGTGTAAAAGTCGAAAGGTTCGCATACCCCAATAAATACATAGCAAGAATATTAATAGCTAACGAAGTTGTGAGTTGATTCATGTTTTTTATCTGTTACGTATGAAATAAGGATTATCTGCAATGTTAATGCGAAGTGTCAGGCGCAGTCGCCTCGTTGAGTAAAAACTCAACAAGATTTACGGAGTTACAATGATCGATAAATTAGTGCTTACGGTTACACCAATTTTCTCCATACCACCGCGTGGTGCAGCCGCAGTAGATATATGGATGTACCAAGTTGCACGGCGAACAAAAACTACCAAACAGAATCGCTTGTATTAAGAATGAAGGTTATAGCGATTTTTTAAAGGTAAATGACCATTGTTCTGTTCATCGCATAGGTTTCAGCAGACTCTATAAGCGCCTCTTTCAGAAGTGGACTCGCCTTGACCCGCTCCCCTACTCACAGCGCATTCTGAATATTGCAAAAGACTTTAACGTTACCGATGATAGTGTAATCATCGTTCATAACAGCATAAAGCTGTACCGCCAGATCCGCAAAAGAGCCCCAAAGGCAAAAATGGTTATGCATATGCATAATGCTTTCGAACCTGATGGGTTAGATCAAAACGTTAAAACGATCGTCCCCAGCGTGTTTTTGAAGAAGCATTATCAGGCGTACCTGCCGGATGCTGATATCGCTATCGTCCCTAATGGTATTGACCTGGAGGCCTATCAGAAAAACGCTGTACCACTGCAAAAGTCTGACCTGGGAATAACTCCGGAAAAAAAACGATTTTCTTTGCAGGCCGTATATCACCGGATAAGGGAGTGACTTTGCTTTTACAGGCGTTCGAACAACTCCTCAAGGAACGCAACGATATAGAGTTAGTTGTCGTTGGTAACTATATGAGTAAAAGTAAAGGTGAAAAAGCAACCTATCAGCGTGAGGTGCGGGAATTAGCAGAACGGCTAAAACCACACTGTCATATGGTTGGAGGTGTAACGCCTGAAGAGATATACAACTACTATTCGTTAGCAGTTCTGGTTGTTATTCCCTTTCAATTCCAGGAACCGTTCTGCATGGTTGCAATTGAAGTAATGGGGGCAGGAAAGCCTGTACTGGTCAGTACACGCGGCGGGATGACTGAGCTCGTAAAAGAGGGGGATACCGGCTTCCATTTGCAGGAGCCAATGACCCCGGAGACCATTGCCAGGGACATTAATAAAGCGCTGGCATCCCCTGATTTAAACGATATTGCCTTACATAGACAACGTTGTGTGGAAGAGAAATTCCCGTGAGAAAAAGTAACCCAACGGTTTGAGGAAGTGGTTAATAACTGGTTTAGATAATTAATGTGCATTAGCTCAAATGTGAGCTGACATATCTATGGCACAGCGCCAAACCTAATCTGACTGTCCGCCCTGTGCCAGAAGCGGACGCTGATCATGGTGTGTACAGGCCAGCAATACGATATATTTTAAAGCTACCTGATTGCAGCTTTCATAAAGCCAAGGTATTCAAATGCAGCAAAGCTATAAACCAGGCTTAATTAAATAATGCCTTTGCGAACCTACTTTAGGAAAGTCCGGTAGCGACATTTGAAGTATATAACCCTGTTTTTCATAAAAAGGGAGAGCCTGGAAGCTAAAGGTATCTACAAGTCCATGAACACAGCCTTTCCGCAAACCTTCTTTTTCGGCCATCTCCATAAGTTTACTACCCAGACCGTTGCTCCTTGCAGATTCACTTACCCAAAGATAGTCGATGCAGAGCCACGGACCTTTTCTGTCAGCAATTAATCCGCCTACCATTTCGCCGCTTTCGTTTCTGCAGTAGACCCCAAGCTGCCCATTTTTACTAAAATCGACGAACTGAGCATTGTAGCTTCTTAATCCGGCTAATAGTTCTTCTTTATCAAATTCAGTAACTTGATGTGTGATTTGAATGTTCATACATATCCAATTGAACAAGTTTGCATTTGGAATATAACGTTATAAATAAGTTAATTAAATGTATCAATAGAAAGTTTGTTTTTACTCCTGGGGGCAGGCCACGTCCGCTACTCACAGCTTAAAGCAGACTGTCAGCTGGAGTCTGAGCCGGTACAATTAATGTGCCACTGGTTAGAAATCAGTAATACGATTTTATCAGGCTGGTGCTCTGGCCTGTCAGGATTTGAGGTATCCACCCGGTTTACCAGCCCCCTGTATTTGGCACCAGTGGAACCCACTTCCCGATCCAGGATATCCAGTACCCACCACCGAACCTCTTTCCCCAAAAGACATGAGCAACCTCAAGCGCCTTGTCTGGATGATAACCACGGTATGAAGTTTGATAACACGTGGAATCAGGGCGTATGGTTCGCTCTCCGTTCAGCAACTGGACGCCCTTCTCCCCAGCCTTTCAGCGTTGAAGATTTGCCAGCGCAGGGTGAAGAGTGTAGGCGAATTATGAAAATCACTTCTGCCGTTTATACTTCGAAAAAGACGTTATCAGAAAGGTGGTTCGCAAGCGCGGAGTTATTAAACCTTTACTTAACGAAATACGGTTTAAGTTGCTTGAATTGCAGCAGAAAGAAAACGACGGCTTGCTGATGCTGGACAAATTAAGCGAGCATGGCATCAATGGACTGATACGCCGTCAATAAAAGGAAGGGTGCATGGACGATCCCGTCACATCACCAATCACAACAGAAGAGCACAAAACAACATTTCACAGCGTAAAGGATAAAACACGATGCCATTTTCAATCAAAAACATATGTTCAGGTCCACAAGGACACTACCCAGAAATCTCCAGACCTATACAGAACAAGCCAGTACCGAGGAATTGCACACTGATCTCAACAACATGCAAAATACAGGAGTATACAGTATTCAGCAGATGTTCCTGCAGTTTTGAAATGCGACCACCCGGTACAGAAGAAAGAACCCCACGACTAAAACTCTCAGCAACAGAGCTCTCATGGCTATCTAAAACAATAGAAACAGAGATGCGCAACACAAAAGAATGAGCCTGTCAGTAATTCTGTGTAACTGCCCAGTTATTAAAGGTGATCGCTCAGGCGGTCACCGAACTCGATAATAAAACGGCTCATCGCCAGCCGCCAGTTCTGGATCGGCATACTCCATTTTTTTGACGCATCCTTGATTGCCAGATAAATAACTTTTCGTACTGAGTTTAGATATCAGCGAGGGTGACACATTGGCGTCGTACATCTCTTTGCAGGTGGCGACGATTTCGCGGGTAGTCATGCCTTTGGCGTAGAGGGATAAAATTTGGCTGTCCATCTGCGTAATGCGCGTCTGGTGCTTCTTAAGCAGCTGTGGTTCGAAGGTGTTTTCACGCTCACGCGGTGTGTTGAGTTCTATCTCGCCGTCATCGCACAACACCGTTTTGGACGAGTAGCCATTACGGGTGTTTGAGCCTGTTTTGGGCGCATTTTTCTCATAGCCGGGGTGGTCAGCCAGCTCCGCATTGAGCACCGTTTCGACGGTTAATTTCGCCAGCATACGGGAAAACGAATTGAGGTCGGCTTCGGTTTTAAGGCCTTTAGCCAGTTCAACCACAAGGGCTTTGAGTTTCTTTTCGTCCATAATTGCCTGTCTCCGTTACTGGAGTGAACATATCAAAAACAGGCAATTACACAATTTTACTTACAGTCTCAGTTCAGTCACATTATTGATGAGTGACTGTACGTTAAGCAAATCAAGACCGGGATGAAAATCGCTCTGCCACTTTCGCTCAACCTTCCTTCCATGGGTTTACGCCTCAGTACGGTGATTGAGCGTTGCCGCCTGGTAAGCCGTAGCGAATACCTTATCAGCGCTGGCATACGCAAAAACAGCCCGAACGGGAGTATTCATCCTGATAGCCTGACTAAAAAATTTGTTGCGGCACGAAAATTGACCGGAATAAATTTCAGTGAAAACCCACCGCCGTTTCACGAGATCCGCAGCTTATCCGGACGACTGTATAAAGACGCTTACGGCGAAGGGTTTGCTCAGAAACTCCTGGGACATACTTCAGAGAACACAACAAAAATATACCTTGATGGACGTGACGAAAAGGCATACATGATGCTCTGATTTTCTGTTTTAAAAATGTTAAATCAGGTTTTATCGTGGTATAAAGAAAAAAGACCGAATACAGAAATTCGGACGTATTTCGGGCCATTTTGCGTATAAATCCCCCGACCAAACAAATTCACTGCCCAATACATCTCTCCCCTCTTCCATTGGGGGACTCTCGATGCCAAATACCCATGTAGACGAAGGCTTAATAGTGATGCCAACAAAAGCGATCGCGAAAAGTTGAACAGGTGGCTAGTTTCAGATTAAACACATTGGTTAGTCATCCTGAACAAGTAAAATCCGCCGCAACTGGCAACCATTCAATACTCGCACTATCGAACGATCGCCAGCTTGCCGCAGCCCGTTCTTGCATACGATGTGGCTGCGGTTCCATTACATCAGGAATGTGAAAATCGGGATAAACCTGCCACTTAACCTGAAGCAGGTCTTCATAGCGGGTGGTATACCGAGGCGAAAGCATTTCTCGCTTCATAGCCCACGGTTGCGGCATCCCCCACCCGGCGAAGTACAGCGTCCCCTTCCCGTCTTTTGCGTTAAGATGGTCCAGTACTTCCATCAGCTTCGCACTACCGGCGCGCAGCGCGTTATGTAAAATCACAGATTATCCTGCGATCGTGAAAATTCCCCCTGTCGCCGTCGGCGTATTAGCCGCCGGGGGGAGTAGCCAGGTACCTTTCCACGTCAGCCTGGAATGTGAGTCCGGCGCCGTATCCAGCCCCCGTCCAACCATTAGTGCCGCCAATATCGCAATGGGGTTTGTCGTTAATCAACCAACCGCCGTGGCGGTGGCTCGTCGCCTGGGGATAACCGCATCCGCAGGCGGTCTGTCGTGGCTACTGGACGCCCATTATGGCGACCCCGGCGTAGCTTCCGGAGTGGGAATTCGCATCTATAACGATGCCGGTACGCCGATTAATCTGTTGCCCGATCGTATCAGGACGGGCATCGGCAACGCCCGAGGCTGGTATGGCTATAAAGATTTAACCACACGGGTATCATCCGGTTCAGTAGAAATCTACAGCGGTGATTTTACTGCCTCACTTGAGGCGATCGGCGGACAAACAGTAACAGCAGGAAGCGTTAATGCGCAATTACAGGCATCGCGTCGTAGTGTGTCTGGCATCTATATTACGTTATAAACTGTTTTGCTCTGGTAACCCATTATGTTCTGCGGCTACGTAATGGGTTTTACAAGCTCTGGTGATGAATCTGACTCAGAACAAATTCTTCCAGGTAGCTGTACGGCCAGGAGAAGTAATTTAGAAGCGGATCACAATTTTGTTAATTGATTATATTTTATCCCAAATGGCGCCAGTATTAAGGTCGCCATATAAAAACATTCTATTACAACGAGTTATCTCCTCCTGCCTCCGCCCCGGCGCAAAGCTATAGTTTTTTCTATCTCCTTGTGAAACAAACAATTATTCTTGCTATGGCGCTGATTAACAATCGTTCGCGGGCAACGTACATTCAGCGAGTTTCAGAGCTTCCTGACGGAATTCAGCCGGTGCTGTTTCTGGGGCTTCTTACTGGTTGATACAGATCCTGCCTCTTACTTGAGAATTTACTCATTTAGCCGTATGTCCATTATGGGTGGATAAGATCATTTATCATCGTAAGGGTTGAAAGCGATAAGTTAAACTTGTCCTGGCTCAACAAGGGACCCGACTAATGATGAGCTCTTCATCTTCAAGGCGTTTTATGCCTTCCAGCAAGAATAGACATTAAATCGACAACTGCTGCCAGGTCTTACAGGCGCAGTGGACAATCGTGTGGTAACAGCCTGAGTCATTTATTATTTTTCTCATTCAGCATAACTGCGTCTTCTGATAGAGAAATTTTTATCTAAACATATAAAAAACACAGTGAAGAAAACGCTACTTTTTTCTAGCTAAAAAGCTAAATTAATTTTTTTACGGAGAGGATCTTATGCGCAAGGTGTCGATATCTATATTATTCATGCTAGTTTCACTGACTTGGGGGACTACATGGTTGGCCATGCGAATTGCCGTTGAAACTATCCCTCCAGTGTTTGCAACCGGAATGAGGTTTATGTTTGCAGCACCTTTTTTAATCATCATTGCATGGTTAAGAAAAAAAACACTGTTGTTTCCTCCCGGACAACGATTATTCCAGTTTGTGATATGCATCTTTTATTTTTGCATTCCTTTCTCACTAATGATTTATGGTGAAACCTATGTCAACTCTGGGCTTGCCGCCATTATCTTTGCGAATATGCCTGTGGCCGTTTTGATAGCATCGGTTTTGTTTCTAAATGAAAAAGCGAAACTAATGCAGATCGCGGGCTTAACTATCGCAATCACTGCATTGACGGGGATACTTCTTGAAGAAACGAATACAAGTACAGAGAGTCACTGGCAGGGTATCACTGCGCTTATTTCTGCTGTGTTAATCCATGCCATAATATATACACAATGTAAGAAAAGAAGTTGTACTGTCTCTGTTATCACATTTAATGCGCTCCCGTGCCTTTTAGCTGGGTTGATACTTTCTGCGACAGGATGGTTTTTTGAAAGACCACAAGTATCAACCTTCTCAGTACACTCAATATTAGCTACCCTGTATCTCGGGGCTTTTGCCGGAGTTTTTGGTATCCTGTGCTACTTTGCGCTTCAGCAAAAGGCTAATGCCTTCCAGGCTTCGCTTGTATTTCTTATCTTTCCGCTGATTGCGGTAAGTCTGGAAGACTATATTTATGGATATGCTATTTCAACACACTCAATGCTGCTTATTATACCATTAGTTATCGGGATATTTCTTACTCTTGTCGCCAGAAATATCCCTGTAACCAGCAGATGCCGGGATAACTCATCACAGAAATAATCGATTTATAATAACGCAAATAATTCCTGATGCCTTACTGAGCTCCGGCTAATGCGGGGTGGATAAGCTGGAATACAGACCCGGTAATACACAGCGATTATATTAACAAGCAATGTAATAAAGGAGTTTTTTATGTTCATGTTTCTGCCATTCTTGCTTGCACTGAGCGTGGCAATGGGGGCCATAAACAGAAAGGATAAAGTCAGCTACATTCTGTGGGCCGTTTTACTCATCGTCACTATTTTATCATTCATTCATCATATGACCAATTCGCTGACTTTGTCATTTTAAGGAGTGTGTATGAAAACGCATCATCATCCAACAACATTTGTTCATCTGATTAATCAGGTGGGACTCCTTGGGATATGCGTTGCTCTGGTTGTAGCCTTTTATTATCAACTCGTCAGGCATGAGCTGCCTTGTCCAATTTGCTTATTACAGCGGGCTGGCCTCATCATCGCCGGTTTTGGCTTTTTATTTAACCTCTGCTTTGGTCTACGAGGTATACATTACGGGATGGTAATTATTGGCAGTATCCTGACCGGAGTTATGGCATCCCGGCAAATATGTTTGCATATCATGCCCGGTGACACAGGATATGGTTCTGCATTTTTTGGATTACACTTTTATACCTGGACTCTGATTACGTCAATTCTGATTATTATTGCTGTTGCGGTAATTCTGGCAATCAGTAGCATGAATGTTGCATTTCGTTCATTGAATATTAATCCGGACCTGTTCAGTATTGTCGGTTGGGTATTTCTGTTACTGATTACTGCCAACCTTATTTCAACTGTACTGGAATGTGGCGGAGGGGAATGTGCTGCTAACCCGGTCACATATAAGCTACTGTCGAAACAGGATATTGCCTTTCTGAAAACAGGCCTCCTGACGAGGACAGTTCTCCGGTTATGACGCACTTTTAAAATGACTGATTGGTAAATATATAGCAAGCACCTGTCTTGTAGAAATTGGAATGGTTATGGGCTAACACGGAAGTTACAGTAACATTGAAATGGTGCAATAACAGGAATCAAACTTACAACCTTCGCATTACGAATTAGTAGAATCACATTTAACTAACTGTTTCAAATACACATTTCCGCATTCACATTGCTCAACTCAATGGCACATGATGTTAGAAATAGAATGATGCTTCACCATGTTTGACACAAAAATGGCACACCCTATAAAGCATCCACAGCACATATTTGGGTGGCACGCACCGTGGAAATACTGCATTACCCTAACACAGGGAATTTTCTGTACAGCGTCGACAGCCCCGCATCATAAATAATCGCTACCTGCTGTCGCGGTACTCCTGCCCTAATAAGGCACCCTGCCTGCGCCCATTGCTCCGGCGTCAGTTTTGGCCTACGGCCACCAATGTAGTGGCACTGTAGTGGCACACTGGGTACTGAAGCAATGGCCACAACTGGCGCTTGATGCTATCAGCCAGATAACCTTCCAGATGGATAACAAACATAGCAGCTATCCTGTCTGTATCGGAATTGTAAAACCAGACGTTGACCATCTTCATCAAGGTTAAAGGAACAAAGAGCTCTTTAAAGTAACTCTTTGTTCCATTACGATAGTTTAAATATGATGTTCTGAATGGGCCTTCACTACATAAACAGGAAAGGCTCAGGATAACCACTTCTCAGACATTAAAAGCAAATGAGAAAACCAAGGGGGCCTAAACCTGCCGCCAGGGAACAAACCTTTGCACAGTCTGCAGTGCTACCACCGTCCCCTATGCACCCCAGGGCGAACGCTGGCTGGGCAGCAGACGACAACAGCAGAAGAGTTGTTATGAATAAAACTTTACGTGATTTAATAAGAGAAAACATATTATTACCCTCATAGTAAGCAGTATTAAATAAGCCGGGATATATCTGATGTTCAATCAGTCCCTCATATAGGGTTAGCACCATAGCGAGTCGTTTTCACAAAAAACACAGACTGTTGAAACTTTATTTATCACTTTGACATTTGCAATACATGACACATGATTAGCTTCAGCCGCCATTATAGGGAAAGCTCCATTTCCATACTCATTTACTCACTTCTCCCTGCGGAAAAAGAAATGCAGTATAGCCAGCGTGATGCTTTTGCTGAAACCAGGCGCGAGCAACACGGCAATGATGATCGGCGTCAGAATGAGTTCGGAATCAGCATTGGCAAACAAGGCGCACAGTCGTTAATACCCACCAGCAGTTCCGGCAGGACTGCGACAATGTCGTAAGAGAGGCCTTCAGCCAGGCAAAACAGCGCTACGGTGCGCCCCGGCTTGCTGAGGAAGTGAACCTGGGGCCTGAGGTACAATGTAAAACGATAGCGTCCAGCCTGCGCCGTCAGGGTCTGCGGCGATCTCAATCCGGAACAATTTGAAAACCAGAACCTCGCTTAAGGCTGTGTCCACAATACGCGGACAGGATCAAAACTGTTAGTGTGGCTGGCTTACAAGAATGAAGTGAAGTTGATTGATATAACAAACACTCCTGATAATGTTAACTGGCCTGTTCCTCCGGGGGGGCGAGCCAGCCATGATTTGAAAAGCACATGAAATCACTTTCACATGAATTAATTTACATTGAAAATAAAATATAATAGTGCTTATCATTTTTATTTAAGTTAAATATTTTATAAATGGTTTTTATTTACTCACCTGATGGTAATGAATAACGTTTAATATCTATAGTAAAGGATGCTGTAACCGTAAGGATAGTGTGCCACAATTTAACAGGTAACATATTATGAAACACGTTAAGAGCGTATTTTTAGCAATGGTTTTAATATTACCATCTTCACTATATCCTGCTCTTACAATAGCGGCAGACTCTCAAGATCATAAAAAAGAAGAAACAATTAAGCCAATGCCTAAAAAGTGGTGTAATCTTTGGCCTGCTGACATACCCTTCCCTGAAGATTGGTTTAAAATGTGTAGAGGTTATTGAGTATAAATTTAATATACTAGCCAGTAACCATATCAGTTATGACAGACAGGCCTTCTTCATATTTGCTATAAATAAGGCCTGAGCTTTCCTGACAAATTATAAACTACTGGCTGGTTTCTCCGGCCAGACAGGCTTTAAAGTATCAACACGGTTTACCTGTACCCGGTACTTTCTCCATGCCAGAAGAGAAGCTTTTTCTTTATTGGTTGCTTCGTCCAGATCCACTGCATCCTGTAACGGCGCGATTTTTTCAGACGCTATTTGCAGGAGTCTGTTTTTCGTTCCTTCAGCTTCACGAAGTCTGGCTGCGGCCTCCGCAGCTTCATCATTCATCCAGACCTGAGCCTTACTATCCCATTTTTTGTATCCACCACCTGGTGAAACTGATGTGACGTTTTCAGGTAGCGGACCAAGATCGGAGATATAAACCTGATTGCCGGCTGTTGTGTCGTAAACCGTCTCGCCGCGGTGATCCTCCTGCAGACTCCACGTTTGGGTTTCAGCGTCAAAAACAGCAATATGACTGGAGGGAATATCAGGAGGGGCTATATCAGTACAATTTGCCGGGCGACGCTGTCCGGGGGGACCTGACCACATCCGGCCCCCATTGCAGGTAATGCAACAGATGTAATTTTCCGGTCTTCTCCGGCGCTTTTATTGTGCTGAAAAATTGCCAGTAACGCAGCCCGTGTTGCATTATAAACCGCGTCGGTGCCGTCAATAATCAGCGGAACGCGCATCGTCGGGGCGTGAACCAGCCACGGATGTTTACTGTTACCCGTTTCAATAACAAAGGCGGTGCCGACGGGCTGTTCCCCCAGGTATTCACGGATGATATTTTGCTGTACCCGTTCCTGTAATTGCGACCCGAAATATGCCGTAATAGCAGCATCCACACCGCCGTCCATAAGACCAAAGGTTTCCGCATTACCGTCTGCGTCCACAATAACGACGTGTCCGTGTGGACCGATATACATGGTGTGCTCGTGTCCTCCGATATAAACTGTATGCGCATGGTCGCCAGCGGCCTGTGTCCACGCACCACCTCCTAGCTGAAATGAAGTGTGATTGGAATCTCCCCAGTATGAGTTGATATAACCGCCGAACTGGTTAGTATGATTGCCCGTGGTATTAACGCCCCTTTTCGGAGTCAAACCAGTTCTTACGCTCTTTTGGAGTCATTTTATTCGGGTCCTGATGTTCAGCAGCCTGGGAAACGGGCGTTTCCATAAGTACGCGGATCACATCCGTCAGGAGATACAGCTTGTTTTTTTCATTGCTTCCCGGTGCCAGGGGAACGCCCGAGAGGCGACTGACAACCGTCTGTCGATGTAACCCTGTAATAGCGGTAAGCTGACAGATATTGCATTTGAGGTTCTTCAGTTCGCCGTCCATTTTTACCTCTGGGGCTGTTTCTTAGCGCGCCCTCCCCCGGAAAAACAAAATATAATGAACAAAAAACATACAAACCATCATCTTTTAAAAATAAATGACATTAAAACAGAGAGTTACAACATGATGATGATGATGCATGAAAAATCAAAAATGCGCCAAATCCCGCGCCGCTGCCGCCCCGTGGCAGACCGCCCCGCCGGGAGTACCTTTTTAAAATACGAACAATTATCAACAACTACCACTTAATGATTATTTATTTCATTTTGCGATATTGATTATCATTTTCAATAACAACACACAGAGAACATAAATGAAAAACATCATCACTATTATCGTAGCCATTATTATCGTTTTTTATGCAGGTATGTGGTCGCAGAAATTCCTGATGGAAGATGAGTGCCTTGATTCAGGTGGTTCATACAATGAAAATGGAATTTGCAATATTGCAGGCAGTCATCAGGATGTTCCCCCTAAGTAAGCAGAATGCTTTTTAAATTCGTTACCCACCTCTACAGATAAGGAGGCGAATGGTCACTAAAAGTAAAATCCATTGCAGAAGAATTTCCGGAAAGTTGTTATTCCAGCACCCCGACAGGTTATTCAGACAGATTTCAGCTATATCAAAACTGAGTGAGTACTTATCAGTTTCATCTGGTGAAAAACCTGTTCTTATTCATCTGGTTCCATCTGATGATATGTAGTCACTTTTTTACAGCAATATTACAGGGGGAGTTTCAATGCCTCCTGTAATTATTTGACTCTCTCACCGAATCATATACTCGTTCACACGTCATTCCTGCCCGGTAGCGCTCGTCAGCAATTCCAGCATAATGTTTAGCTTCTTCTGCAATATCTCCGAGCATGTTGGCAAGCATTCTGGCGTCGGCGTTGGTTGTTTTGCTTCTGACTGCAGCGGCAAGATTTGCGGTGTGCTTTGCGGCGTCCAGGCGGGTGGCAAGTTTTTTTGCTTCGGTACGCAGCTGGCTAACAGTGGCAGACAGGCCAGCAGCAGTGGCAGCAGATTTAGCGGCTTGCGCTTGTGCATCTTTCACAGCCTCATCACGGGCAATAACGCGGACCTGTTCAATAATACGGGCGGCGGTCTGGGCGTTGACTTCCTGAGAGGATTCAGCGCTGTCGCGATCTGCCCATTTTTTTTGCCAGCCCCTGTCACTCCAGACATTACCGGCGATAAACGCACCAGCCATCAGCAAAATAAACACCAGCTGCAACCAGTATCTTTTCAGAAGAGCAGATAACAGATTCATACCAGCACCGATTTTGCTTTCTCAAAGCGCTCCCGCCGATCACCGATGCCGTTCTACCCTCCGTTGATGATCTGCGTAACTCGTACCAGGTCGCCGGAATATTTCAGACACCCTTTAGTCACAAAAAGCCACGCTGCGGATCGGGCGGCATGACGTTCTAGCTCAAGCTGTCCTGGATTCGCCACTAGATCCAGTTTCAGTGCAACGCCACATCTGGTGTAATTCTCCAGCCCGGTAATCCTGATCTTCGCCGAACGTGGTGCGAAAGCTTTCTTGCCGTTCATGGCATTCGCGATCCGGACTGGTACGAATATGTGCCTGATAACACCCCAACAACCCATGAAGAAAATGCAGCAAGGCTTAGTCAGGCGGGCAAATGTCTGCGGGATATTGAGGCAGGGAGATTTCAGTGTGATGAAGAAAAAAAAGCAACCGACAGGCGAACTGGCAGATGAACCAGCAACGCCTGAAGCAGTGGAACAGGACACAACTGAACATCATCCGGACCCACAGCCGCTGGAGAATGAACCACCTGTAAGCCAGACAGAAGCAGGCTACCAGAAAATACGGGCAGAACTGCACGAAGCACGTAAAAACATTCCACCCAAAAACCCGGTTGATGTTGGTAAACAACTGGCAGCCGCGCGCGGTGACTATGTCGAAGACATCAGCGACCCGAACGATCCGAAGTGGGTTCATAACAATTACAGCGCCTCAAATCAGGGTGAAAAAGAAGAAGTGGTGCCGGAGGAAAAACAACCAGCAGCAGAGCCGGAGGCTGTCACCAGAAACGCGGACGGGACTTTCGATGTATCAGCGCTATTCCCGCCCCCCTCAAACCAGACCGAAAAAACGGAAGCCAGAACAGAAAGAGATGGAGAAACGCCGAAAGAGAGCAACCAGCAGGAAACGGCTGGCGATACAGGGCAGGAAATTACAACGGACGGTGGATCAGGTACAACTTCATAGCGCAAAACCACACGCCAATGGCGCTTATTGAAAAACTAAAAGGAACGGACTCATTCACTGTGTCCGCATGGATTGATCGCTATGAGGTTTTATTACAGCGCCGGAGTCTGTCGGTTAATACCTACAAGATTCGCAGTAATCAATTAGCGACCGTACGCGAAAAAATGGGGGAAATGATACTGGCAGAGGTGACCACGCGGCATATTGCTGAGTTTCTGGAGTCATGGATCGCGGAAGGTAAAAACACGATGGCGGGGGCGATGAGGTCTGTACTATCTGACATGTTTCGTGAGGCAATTGTGGAAGGAAGAATAACAACGAATCCGGTTGAGCCAACCCGAGCACCTGAAATTAAGGTTGCCAGGGAACGCCTGCAACTGGAAACATATAACGCCACGCGGACGGCGGCAGAATATCTGCCTGTGTGGTTTCCTCTTGCGATGGATCTCGCGCTGGTTACTGGCCAACGCCGTGAGGATATAGTTAACATTAAGTTTAGTGATATCGTTGATGGTCGCCTACACGTAACCCAGATAAAGACAGGAATGAAGATAGCATTCCCCCTATCCCTGACCCTTGAGGCGCCAGGGTTACGTCCGGGAACGGTTATCGATCGCTGCCGGCTGGTAAGCAGAACTGATTTCATGATCAGTGCAGGAATCAGGAAAAATAGCCCGACCGGGAATATTCATCCGGATGGATTGACAAAGACATTTGTAAAAGCAAGAAAAGCCTCCGGCGTTAACTTCAGCAATAATCCACCGACATTTCACGAGATCCGAAGTCTGGCCGGGCGGCTGTACAAAAACGAGCACGGCGAGGTGTTCGCCCAAAAACTCCTGGGCCACACATCAGCGAACACCACGAAACTCTATCTCGATGAGCGTGATGATAAAGCTTATATGATGCTCTAATACTCTAATTTTTGTTGTGAAATAAATGTTAAATTTAATTTGATTGTGATATAACCAAAAAGACCGGAATACCGAAATTCGGAAAATTTCGGATCGTTAATTGTAAGTAGCTTATTTATAATCAAAATAAAAAGAGACCGAATACGATTCCTGTATTCGGTCCAGGGAAATGGCTCTTGGGAGAGAGCCGTGCGCTAAAAGTTGGCATTAATGCAGGCTAAATCGCCTTGCCCTTTAAGAATAGATGACGACGCCAGGTTTTCCAGTTTGCTACGAAGGTGATTGAAAAAACCTGGCGTTTTGTCTGTCATCAGAGATAAAAAAACCGTAAGCCTTTTCGTGAAGGTTTACGGTTTTTTATTAAAAATCAGTCAGCTATTGGATGGATCACAAAGCTTTTCCGCACGTTCGATAAACGGCGCCAGACTCATTTTCTCACCGGGCTTCGCCGGGTTATCGATTTGAATGACGGCAATAGGCTGAGCACGCGTTTTACCCTCCGCTACTTGCTGTTCGGCAATGGCATTCAAGGGATACTGCACCAGCGTACTGGGGTTGATCACATAGAGCGCCTGGCCAGGCCGACAGGTCAACATGACCTCTTCCCGATTAAACGCCCACTTGTCTTTTCCTACTTCAAAACGACTTACGGTAATCACCTGCGGCGCAGCCAACGCTACGCCCGAAGTGGCCAGCAGAAGCGCCGGAAGGAGTATTTTTTTCATTCGTTATGCCAGTCCATCAAAAAGGTTCGAGGGTTGCAAACAGGCTGACGATCGCCAGAACTATGCCTCCAACTCCCCATTCAATTTGCGTCATCCTGACAAACCATAGGTCAGTCCGGGGATTTTCCTGTCGCATACGTGGTACGAGAACATACCGATTCGTCAGCGCAATTGCTACCATAAGCACGACCAGCGCACATTTTAACAAAAGCAACTGTCCATAGGTGGTCTGCCAGATAGCGGTAAATCCCGTGATAAATAGCGTGTTGCCAATGCCTGTGAGCAATACGCCCGCCACAAAAAAGTGACCATAACGAGAAAAACGCATCATGGCGCTAATAGCATGTTGACGCCAGCGTCCCTGAGCCATGCGCATACAATAAACCACTGGCAACAGCCCACCAAACCAGGCTGCGGCACAGAGTAAATGCAGAGCATGGTTAATCTGCTGTAATGTTCCCACTACACCGTCGCGCATCGTCGCATGTCCAACGCCTGCCAGCAGGATAAACTGAGCAACGGTGAGAATAAGAAGCCGTCGTTGCATTTTTACCGGCGCAATGACTACCACCGCCAGCGTGACCAGCGCGAGGATAATTTGCCATATCCAGACCGCACCAAAGCGGGTTTGCAGTACCGCGCCCCACACCGAGACGGAAAAAACATCGGGCCAGCCGCCGCCCATCAGTCCGCCCTGAATCGCCAGCATAAAAGCCGCGCTGATAACGCTCCAGGCGGCGGCATGTCGTTGCAGATGTAAAAATCGACGCGTCATTAAACGACGAATTGATGCGGGTGCCAGCCAGGCGCCGTAAAGCGCGCAGCCGTAGACCAGCATCACACTAGCAAAATGAATAAATCGGAGAGTTATCCAGACGAATGTCAGCATCATTTATTTCACGCTGAAGGTGTATTTCCCTTTTGTTTTATGTCCATCCACCGACACAACGTGCCAGTCTACCGTGTAAGCGCCAGATTTTAACGGCTGCTCAAGCGGGATAATCAACTGCGTTTTATCCTGTTCATTTCGCTTTGCCGGGCGCGTTTTGATGAGCTCTTGCTGAGGGCCAGTAATGGTTGCGCCGCTGAACCCTGGCTCAATCCCTTCAGAGAAATTCAGAGTCAGCGCCTGTGGCGAGGCCGTAACGGCAGCATTCGCCGCTGGATACTGATGCGTCAGGTGCGCATGTGCCCAGGCCGCTGGCGTCACAAATGTCGATGCCAGCAGCAGTAAAGCTAAACGTCGCGATGGTGCAGAAGAAGCCATATTCACTATTCCTTTTTGTTATACCTACGTTACAAAGAATAACCTTCAACAATCAATGAGTCGAGGATCATCATTTCCATCTTGCCATTACCGCGGACTCTTAGTACCTTCTGGCGGCAACAAAAAAGGAGACACGTATGAAAACAAATCTGGCTCAGCTTGAACAAGCGGAAATGGATAAAGTCAATGTGGACCTGGCGGCAGCCGGGGTGGCATTTAAAGAGCGCTACAATATGCCAGTTGTCGCGGAGGCGGTAGAACGTGAGCAGCCAGAGCATCTACGCGCCTGGTTTCGTGAGCGGCTGATTGCCCATCGTCTGGCTTCCGTATCACTATCCCGACTCCCTTACGAACCCAAAGTTAAATAAAAATTATATAGCGTTACACTTCCTTACATGCAGACGACTACATTATAAGGCGATTCTTAACCTATGCTTTTTAGAATGGCTGTAGAGACTATGAAAAGGAAGTCATTATGTCCTCCTGGAAAATTGCTGCTGCGCAGTATGCGCCCCTGAACGCCTCGCCGGCGGAGCATGTCGCCCATCATCTGGAATATATTGAGCTTGCGGCTCGTCAACAGTGCGAACTGCTGGTCTTTCCGTCGCTGTCGCTATTAGGCTGCGACGAAAGAAATAAACCGTTGCCCGCCCCGCCTGACGAGGCGCTTTTACAGCCGCTCACTCATGCGGCCGATACCCACCATATGACTATCATTGTGGGTATGCCTGTTGAGCATAACTGCCGCTTCGTAAAAGGCATCGCTATTTTTGCCCCATGGCTAACGTCGCCGCTCATGTTTCACAAAAGTCATGGCGCCTGTATTGCCAGGCAGCGAAGCGCTATCAACGTGGTGGATGAGCAGCCAGAAGGTGGTGATATAGATCCCTCATTTACGTTATTCACAACCAGTCAATGTCTTAACGAACCTGAACTCCATGCTTCTACCTCACGCTTACAACGTTTTTCGCATAAATATGCGCTGGCCGTACTGATGGCCAATGCCTGTGGCAGTAGCGCGCTGTGGGATGAAAGCGGGCAACTTATTGTTCGTGCCGATTGCGGTTCGCTATTACTGACGGGTCTGCGCACAACCGAGGGTTGGCAAGGCGATATCATTCCATTACGCTAAGGTCTTTCGGTGAGGAATGAATCATGTTGCGGATTATAGACACGGAAACCTGCGGGCTGCAGGGCGGGATCGTAGAGATAGCCTCTGTAGATGTCATTGATGGCAACATTGTCAATCCCATGAGTCACCTGATACGCCCCGATCGCCCTATTACGCCGCAGGCGATGGCGATACACCGTATTACCGAAGCCATGGTCGCCGATAAGCCGTGGATTGAAGATGTCATACCGCTTTATTACGGTAGTGAGTGGTATGTCGCTCACAATGCCAGTTTCGACAGACGCGTATTACCTGAATTGCCGGGTGAGTGGATCTGTACCATGAAGTTGTCGCGACGCCTGTGGCCGGGAATAAAATACAGCAATATGGCGCTCTATAAATCGCGCAAACTAAGCGTACAAACGCCACCGGGGCTGCATCATCACCGGGCGCTTTATGATTGCTATATCACCGCCGCCTTGCTGATTGATATTATGCGAACCACCGGCTGGACCGCGGAAGAGATGGTCAATATCACGGGCCGTCCTGCGCTGTTAACCACTTTCTCGTTCGGTAAATACCGCGGTAAGGCGGTATCTGAAGTCGCAAAACGCGATCCGGGCTATTTACGCTGGCTTTTTAATAACCTTGATAATATGAGCCCGGAACTTCGCCTGACGCTTAAACACTACCTGGACGATGTTCAGGCTGGCGAGCAACGCAGCAATGGAACACCACAATAACCCGCGACGCTCACAAGCCGTTGCGGGCGCGCGCGTCTATGCGCTATGTAAGGTTCCCTGCGCCAGGCCGATTAAAAAGGCGAACTCCAGCGCGACGCCTTCGTAGGATTTAAACCGCCCCGACTTACCACCGTGCCCGGAGTCCATATCCGTACATAACAGCAGCAGACATTGGTCCGTTTTTAGCTCGCGTAATTTTGCCACCCACTTCGCCGGTTCCCAGTATTGCACCTGGGAATCGTGCAATCCTGTCGTCACCAGCAGGTGCGGATAGTCCTGCGCTTTGACATTGTCATAAGGACTATAGCTTTTCATATAGTCATAATACTCAATATCCTGCGGGTTCCCCCACTCTTCAAACTCCCCTGTCGTTAATGGGATCGACTCATCCAGCATCGTGGTTAATACATCAACAAAGGGCACCTGGGCAATAACGCCGTGGAAAAGCTCGGGGCGTTCGTTGATAGCGACGCCCATTAGCATTCCGCCCGCGCTCCCGCCCATCCCATAACACAGCGACGGTGAACCGTAACCCAGTTTTAATAAGGCATCGCAGGCATCAAGATAGTCATTAAAAGTATTCCGCTTTTTGAGGAATTTGCCATCTTCATACCACTGCTGCCCCAGCTCACCGCCGCCGCGAACGTGTACGATTGCGTAAACAAAGCCACGATCCAGCAAGCTCAGTCGGCTGCTGCTGAAGTCGGCGTCAATACTGGAACCGTAAGATCCGTAGCCGTAAACCAGAAGCGGATTTTGCCCTTTACGAAAATACTTCTGATGATAAACCAGCGATACCGGCACTTCGACGCCGTCGCGTGCGGTGATCCACAGGTGTTCGCTCTGATAACAGCCAGAATCAAACCCAGGCACTTCCGTCTGTTTAAGTACCCGTCGTTCTCCGGTATCCATATCCAGTTCAAACAAGGTATCTGGCGTCGTCATTGAAGAATAGCCGTAACGCAGCCGGGAGGTCTCAGGTTCGGGATTATAGGCAAGCCACGTCACGTAAGCCGGATCGTCAAAGGCAATGCCTATCACTTCACGGGTTTTACGGTTAATTTGCCGCAGGCTGGTAAGCCCCCGTTGACGCTCTTCGACCACTAACCAGTCGGTAAACAGGGTAAACCCTTCCAGCATAATATGCTCGCGCGGAGGGATCAGCTCTTCCCAGGCGTTTTCATTGCGCACGCGGGTACGGTACAACCCAAAGTTTTTACCGTTCCGGTTAGAGCGCAGGTAAAACTTATGTTGATAGTGATCGAGACTATATTCGTGGTCTTTGCGGCGCGGTAAGAATGAAAACGGCTCGGCATCGGCCAGTTCCGCGTCAAGTAATAGCACTTCGCTAGTGGTGGCGCTGGCAAGATGAATTACCACATAATGCTGCGAAGTGGTTTTATGCAGGCTGACATAAAAGGTGTCGTCTTTCTCTTCATATACCAGTTCATCTTGCGATGACGGAGTGCCAATCGTGTGCCGCCAAACCTGATAGGGCAGCAGCGTCTTCTTATGCTTACGCACATAGTAAAGGGTCAGGGAATCATTGGCCCAGACAAATTCAGGCGCAACGTTATCCAGCAGTTCCGGATACCAGTTACCGCTTTCGAGGTTACGAAAACGCAACCCATACTGACGACGGGATAAATAATCTTCTGCCAGCGCCATGATGGTATTATCCGGCGTAATGGCAAGTCCGCCGAGCGTATAAAATTCGCTGTGCGCGGCCCGCTGGTTCGCATCGAGCAAGGTTTCCCACACATCCCACTCTTCGCTTAACGCCGATTGTCGTTGATAGATGGCATATTCGCAGCCGGGTTCATAGATATAACGGTAGCGATAGCCATTTTTCACATACGGAGCGGAAACTTCTCTGGGCGGGATGCGATCGATAATTTCTTTTAGAATGCGGTCCTGTAACGCCTGCTGAGAGGACATGACCTTCCGGCCATACTCATTTTCCTGATGCAGGTAATCAAGGACTTCCGGCTGCGAGCGAGTGTCATCTCGCAGCCAGTAATAATTATCAATGCGCGTATCGCCATGTACGGTCATGGCATAGGGAATTCGATTGGCTTTTGGCAACATGTCGTTTTTTCTTTTGCGTTAATATTTGTTATATATCACGCGGCAAACACAGCGACGTAGCATGGTAGTCCCGGTCGCTCACCTCGGTAAGCGCCTGAGATGTCACTGCTTCGCCGCTATCTTGCAACATGAATGATGTAAACTATCCATCCTATAAGGGTGGCAAAAGACACGCATGATGCAAGCGAAACATGTTACTTAATGGCAGGTTATCAGCCTGGTAGCGCTTGTTTTTGCTGCTGCAAGTCCTGCTCGATACCGTCCCGAACCTCTTGAGGAATTTTTAGCGCGTCTCCTAACGCATTCAGATAGCTACGTTCCATAAAGTGGTCAATATCAATGGCGGCACAGCTCAGGAAGTAGAGTTCCAGGGCTTCTTCTTCATTACGAACGCCCTGTGCCAGACGTTGTGGATCAAGCGGCTGCTCAATAGCTTTCTCGATAAACACACGCCCTTGCTCTTCCACACCTGATTCTCGCAGTTGGTGCTCAATCGCCGCGCGTTCTTTGGCATCAATATGCCCATCGCTTTTTGCAGCAAAAACCAGCGCCAGGATCAGTCGCTCAGTGCGAACATCCAGCGGCGTACTTTGGCTGCCGAATTGCGGCTCCCCCTGATGCGCGGCGCGTACTTTATCTTTGTACTTATTCCACAATACGGAACCCGCCACCGCGCCGCCGCCCACCAGCAAAGCGCCAGTACCGTATTTGGTTAATAATTTGCGCGAAGACTTATTGGCGACCAACAGTCCAGCCAAACCGCCCAGCGCGCCGGGAACCAGCAGTTTATTTAACCCCTGTTCACCGGAAGGCGATGCAGAAGCGCCTTTTTGCCCAAGAAGTGATTGTAATTGGTTCAACCAGTTAGCCATAGTACCCCTCAAATACAGACCAATAATGGTCAAGCGTACCTGAGGGGATGTCAGGAATTGTCTGTTCCGGCAAAAGAAGCGCAAATTACGCTGCTAGCGGGGCTTATATTCCGCCTTGCCGGCTTTGCAATCAACGATGACCTGATAATGAATATCGGCGCTTTTACCGCGAACAGTTAGCGGAACTGTCCATTTATCATTTTGACCTACAACGTCCTGCACATTAACCCACGCGACCGGGTCAGCCTGCCCGACCTTTTTTTGGTCGTCGGCCCACCGCACGATACGATTTTGCTGGTAGTCACGCTTCACGCTTGCCGCAATCCCGGCGGCATCCAGCCCTTCACACTGCGGAAACTTAACCGATTTACTCTCGGTGGATGCCGCAAATGCCGATACGCTGGCGGATAACAGTAGCAGGCTCAACAACGCTCCTCTTTTATTCATACTTTTCTCCTTAGCACAATGATTCAGGAAAAGCATGGTACAAAACGCCGGGAGCGCAAGTACGGGTTCAGGCGGCTTGCTTTTTCGTTTTACTCGCGGCGTCCTTTTCAACCGCCTGCGGAGAAGGCAACTTACCGGTTTTGAGGATAGTACTTAACACCTCTTTATGTTCCGCCAGCCACAGCGACAACGCCTCGCGCTGCCCATCTTCCAGCACGACTGGCGACTGCTCAAGCCAGGTATCAAGAAGATCGGCAGTATCGAGCATTTTGTCCCAGGCGTCGGCTTCCTTTTTACTGGTAAATGACATCTTCTCCTCACCCTCGCGAATGACTACGTATTTAACTTCAACCGCCATTTTGCAGCCCCTTATTTACCTGTGTTTATATACAGTATATTGCAAGACAGCAAGAAAAGCAATCTATTCGAAAAGACATACGCAAACGTTTTCGTATATACTGCGCGCAGGTAAATAAGGGGACAGAAATATGACGCTATTAGGCACTGCGCTGCGTCCGGCAGCAACGCGGGTGATGTTATTAGGGGCAGGTGAATTGGGAAAAGAGGTGGCGATTGAATGCCAACGCCTGGGGATCGAGGTTATCGCCGTCGATCGCTATCCTGATGCTCCCGCCATGCATGTGGCTCACCGTTCACACGTCATTAATATGCTGGACGGCGAGGCGCTACGTCATGTGATTACAGAGGAAAAACCGCATTATATCGTGCCGGAAATAGAAGCGATCGCCACCGATACGCTGCGTGAGCTGGAGGACGAAGGGCTGAATGTCGTGCCTTGCGCCCGTGCAACGCAGCTCACGATGAACCGCGAAGGGATCCGTCGCCTGGCCGCAGAAGAATTAGGTCTGCCGACATCGACGTATCGCTTTGCCGACAGTGAGGCCAGTTTTCATGATGCGGTAGCCGCAGTGGGTTTTCCTTGCATCGTCAAACCGGTCATGAGCTCTTCCGGCAAAGGCCAGAGCTTTATCCGCTCGGCCGAACAGCTCGCGCAGGCATGGGAGTATGCTCAACAGGGCGGACGCGCTGGCGCGGGTCGCGTGATTGTGGAAGGTGTGGTTAAATTTAATTTTGAAATTACGCTGCTCACCGTTAGCGCCGTCGATGGCGTGCATTTCTGCGCGCCAGTCGGTCATCGTCAGCAAGATGGCGACTATCGCGAATCCTGGCAGCCACAGCAGATGAGCGAACTGGCGCTGAAGCGGGCGCAAGAGATTGCGCGTCATGTGGTACTAGCGTTAGGCGGGCATGGCCTGTTCGGCGTTGAACTCTTCGTCTGTGGCGATGAAGTCATTTTCAGCGAAGTCTCCCCTCGCCCGCACGATACCGGAATGGTCACGTTGATTTCTCAGGATCTTTCTGAGTTTGCGCTGCATGTGCGCGCCTTTCTGGGAATGCCCATAGGCGCTATTCGCCAGTATGGTCCCGCTGCCTCGGCCGTGATTCTGCCGCAGCTTACCAGTCAAAATGTGACGTTTGATAATGTACACGCGGCGGTAGGGGCCGGAGTGCAGGTACGGCTGTTTGGTAAGCCTGAGATCGACGGCAGCCGTCGTCTTGGTGTAGCGTTAGCGACAGGTGAAAACGTTGAAGAAGCGGTGATAAGAGCGAAAAAGGCCGCCAGCCGCGTGACGGTAAAAGGCTAATGCGCCATCGCCTGATGGCGACGTTAGCGCATTTTTATCAGACCTGCCTGATCGCCACTCGTAAGCCCGATAAGCAAGCGCCATCGGGCATTTAACGGCTTACTGTTTCGCGCCTTCTACCGCTTCGCGCGCCAGTTTGGTGATGCGATCGTAATCACCCGCTTCCAGCGCGTCGGCCGGCACCAGCCAGGAACCGCCGATGCACAACACGCTTTTCAGCGCCAGATAGTCACGATAGTTTGCCGGAGAGATGCCGCCGGTTGGGCAGAAACGTACCTGAGAGAACGGACCGGCAATCGCCTGCAACGCTTTAGTGCCGCCATTCGCTTCCGCCGGGAAGAATTTGAACTCTTTCAGACCATAGTCCATGCCCAACATCAGTTCAGAAACGGTGCTAATACCGGGAATCAATGGGATAGTGCCTGCCGTCGCGGCTTTCAGCAGTGGCTCAGTCAGTCCCGGGCTAATCGCAAACTGCGCGCCCGCTTCCGTCACCTCCGCCAACTGCTGCGGATTGAGAACGGTTCCGGCGCCGACAATCGCTTCCGGCACGTCTTTAGCGATAGCGCGAATAGCATCCATCGCGCAGGCCGTACGTAAAGTCACTTCCAGAACGCGAACGCCCCCGGCCACCAGCGCTTTAGCCATCGGCACCGCGTGCTCCAGTTTATTGACTACAATGACCGGGACAACCGGGCCGGTGGTCAGGATTGCTTCTGCACTTGTTTTCCAGTTTTTCATCGGAATTCTTCTCTCGCCTGATTACTAGTGTGTCATCTTAAAAAGTGATACAGGTTGCGCCCTGCTCCGCACCCGACAGCTTTTCGCGCAGCGCGCCAAACAACTCACGCCCCGTTCCGACGCGCGACGCGCTCAGGTCCGGAATATGAGGCTGACGAGCGGCAAGTTCCGCCTCGTCGACCAGCAGAGTTAACTCACCTGTCTGCCCATTCACGCGAATGATGTCGCCATCGCGCACTTTTGCCAGTAAGCCGCCATCGTAGGCTTCCGGCGTTACGTGGATAGCTGAAGGCACTTTACCCGAAGCGCCTGAAAGTCGTCCATCAGTAACTAACGCGATTTTGAAACGGCGGTCCAATAATACACCAAGTGGCGGCATGAGTTTATGTAATTCTGGCATTCCATTCGCTTTTGGTCCCTGATGACGCACGACAACGACACAATCCCGGTCAAGCAGGCCCGCGTCAAACGCAGGCAGCACATCATGCTGACTTTCAAATACCATGGCAGGCGCTTCAATGATCTGGTTTTCAACCGGTACCGCAGACGTCTTCATTACTGCGCGCCCCAGATTACCGCTTAGCACCTTAGTACCGCCGTGAGGAGAGAACGGCTTATCAAAAGAGGCAATGACATCGTTATCCAGTGACCTTTCCGCGCCTTCACGCCAGTCCAGCTCGCCGTTGTTGAGCCAGGGCTCCAGCGTATAGCGTTTCAGGCCGAAGCCTGCGACAGTATTAACGTCTTCGTGCAGCAATCCGGCATTGAGCAGCTCACGCATCAATACCGGTACGCCGCCCGCCGCCTGGAAGTGGTTAATGTCCGCCGGACCGTTCGGGTACAGACGCGCCATCAACGGAACCACTTCCGACAAATCCGAGAAGTCATCCCAGTTGATCAGAATGCCCGCCGCGCGCGCCATTGCAACCAGATGCATGGTGTGGTTGGTGGAGCCGCCGGTAGCCAGCAGCGCGACAATGCCGTTCACCACGACTTTTTCGTCGATCATTTTACCGAGCGGCATCCACGTATTGCCGTTGCCGGTAAGACGTGTTACCTGACGTGCGGCAGCGGCAGTCAATGCCTCGCGCAGCGGCGCATCCGGATGCACAAACGAAGAACCCGGCAACTGCATTCCCATAAACTCCACCACCATCTGGTTGGTGTTGGCGGTGCCGTAAAATGTACAGGTGCCCGGCGCATGGTAAGAGGCGGCTTCTGACTCCAGCAGCGCCATTCTGTCTACTTTTCCTTCCGCATATAGCTGACGAATACGGACTTTTTCTTTATTCGGCAGGCCGCTCGCCATCGGGCCTGACGGAACAAAAATCGCGGGTAAATGACCAAAAGAGAGCGCGGCCATCGCCAGCCCCGGAACGATTTTGTCGCATACGCCGAGGAATAACGCGCCGTCAAACATATTGTGAGAGAGGCCTACTGCTGCCGACATAGCTATCACTTCGCGGCTGAGTAATGACAACTCCATGCCATCCTGACCTTGCGTAACGCCATCGCACATTGCCGGTACGCCGCCTGCGACCTGACCTACCGCATTCACGGAATGCAGGGCCTGACGAATAATCTGCGGATAATGTTCATACGGTTGATGCGCAGAGAGCATGTCATTGTAGGAGGTAATAATGGCGATATTATTGCGCAACATACTTTTCAGCGAGGCTTTGTCCTCTGGCTGACAGGCGGCGAAGCCATGCGCCAGGTTGCCGCAGGCCAGTTGAGATCGGTGGACCGTGGCGGTTTTCGCCTGCTCAATGCGGGCAAGATAGGCTTTTCGGGTCTGCTGCGAGCGTTCGACAACGCGCTGTGTTACGCGTAACAAATTAGGATTCATAGAGGCTCCTGAAATTTATCTGTCCGGCTACCGGGTTTACCATGCGTTTCATCAATGTGGAAAGACAGTGAAATACATGATGTCCGGGGATAATGGGGCAAAATCGTTTCAGGCAGTGTAATAAAAAAAGCCTCGCAGGTGAATCCACACGAGGCTTAAAAGTGCAAAAATGATTCTACAATCTGTGTTAGATCATGTTACCGGTAAAATACCACCTAAGAGTGAGTGGCAAATTTACTCAAACTCATTCCACGAACGACCGTCACGGGTAATCATCGCCACGGACGCTACCGGTCCCCAGGTGCCCGCCTGATACGGCTTCGGCGCGTCGTTGTCCATCGCCCATGCTTCGGTAATGGAGTCCACCCACTTCCAGGCTTCTTCCACTTCGTCACGGCGGACAAACAGCGCCTGAATGCCACGCATCGTTTCCAGCAGCAGGCGCTCATATGCATCCGCCAGGTGCGTCTGATTAAAGGTCTCGGAGTAGCTCAGATCAAGCTTCGTGATCTGCAGATTATGCTTATGATCCAGCCCCGGTACTTTGTTAAGCACCTGAATATCTACGCCTTCATCCGGCTGCAGGCGAATCGTCAATTTGTTCTGCGGCAGGTCTTGCCAGGACTCTTTAAAGAGATTCAGTTCAGGCGTCTTGAAATAAACCACGACTTCAGAGCACTTGGTTGGCAGACGCTTGCCGGTGCGCAGATAGAATGGCACGCCCGCCCAACGCCAGTTATCAATGTCGACGCGGATCGCGACGAAAGTTTCGGTGTTGCTGCTTTTATTCGCGCCCTCTTCTTCCAGATAGCCCGGCACCTTTTGACCCTGCGCAAAGCCCGCGGTGTATTGACCACGAACCGTTTTTTCACGCACGTTGGAGCGATCAATACGGCGCAACGATTTCAACACTTTGACTTTTTCATCGCGAATACTGTCGGCGCTCAGGTCAGACGGCGGTGACATGGCAATCATGCAGAGAATTTGCAGCAAGTGGTTCTGGATCATATCGCGCATCTGACCGGCCTGGTCAAAGTATCCCCAGCGCCCTTCAATCCCCACCTCTTCCGCTACGGTAATCTCAACGTGATCGATAGTGCGGTTATCCCAGTTATTAACGAATAACGAGTTGGCAAAACGCAGCGCCAGCAGGTTGAGAACCGTTTCTTTACCCAGATAGTGGTCGATACGATATACCTGGCACTCTTCAAAGTATTCGCCGACCCGATCGTTAATCTCACGCGAGGTCGCCAGCGAAGTACCCAACGGTTTTTCCATCACGACGCGCGCCGGTTTGGCGTTGAGTTTAGCCTCTCCTAACCCTTTGCAAATAGCGCCAAAGGTGCTGGGCGGCATCGCAAAATAGTTAATGGTGGTGCGGTTTTTTTGATCCAGCATATCGCCCAGGCGACTAAACGCAGGCGTATCGTTAACGTCAAGATTACAAAAATCCAGACGGCCGCTCAGCGTATCCCACAAGCCTTCATCAATTTTTTCCTTCATGAAGGTTTCCAGCGCTTCACGCACAACGTGGGTATAGGCTTCTTTATCCCAGTCCGCGCGCCCCACCCCAATGATACGGGTATCCGGATGGATCTGGCCGGCTTTCTCAAGCTGATACAGGGAAGGCAGCAGTTTCCGGCGCGCCAGGTCGCCTTTCGCGCCGAAAATGACCAGGTCACATGCCTGGGCTGTTTGCGTTACCGCCATGTCATTCTCCTCAGTTAATCTCCTGGTACTTTAGCCAGGATATCGTTGTAATTTTATTACACAGCACTGTACTGCTTTTACGAGATTACGGAAACCGTAAACGCCTTTTCATGGGTGAACCGGCGTTTGATTGGCAATATAATCGGCAAAACGCCTAATAAAATTGTCGCTTTTCCACACAAGCTGGAACTTAAAATCCGACGTCGGTCATGTAATGAAAAAAAACGACACCTTTTTTAGCCATTTTGCCCCCTTTGACAGCCGCCAGGAGTAATATCTAACAAAACGCGCTCGGTTTCGCGCATCATTGAAATCGCTAATACCCATGAGCCTTGCTAATCATGAATATGCTGGAAAAAGTCCAGTCTCAACTGGAACATTTAAGCAAATCTGAACGAAAAGTCGCCGATGTTATTCTGGCCGCCCCAGGCAGATCGATTCACTTAAGCATTGCCATGCTGGCCCAGGAAGCTAACGTTAGCGAGCCAACGGTGAACCGTTTCTGTCGCAGCATGAATACCCGCGGCTTTCCTGATTTTAAACTGCATCTGGCGCAAAGTCTGGCAAATGGCACCCCCTATGTTAATCGCAATGTGGATGAAGATGACAGCGTCGAGGCCTATACAGGAAAAATCTTCGAGTCCGCCATGGCCAGTCTCGACCATGTTCGTCAATCGCTGGATAAATCGGCCGTCAACCGCGCGGTCGATTTACTGACCCAGGCAAAAAAAATCGCCTTTTTTGGCCTTGGTTCCTCCGCCGCGGTCGCGCATGACGCCATGAATAAGTTTTTTCGCTTCAATGTGCCGGTGATTTACTCCGACGATATCGTGCTGCAACGGATGAGCTGTATGAATTGTAACGATGATGACGTCGTCGTGCTCATTTCGCATACTGGCAGAACCAAGAGCCTGGTGGAACTGGCGCAGTTGGCGCGGGAAAACGATGCGATGGTGATCGCCCTGACCTCCGCTGGAACGCCGCTGGCGCGCGAAGCCACGCTGGCCATTACCCTCGACGTACCGGAAGATACAGACATTTATATGCCCATGGTCTCTCGACTTGCTCAGCTGACCGTGATAGATGTGCTGGCAACGGGATTTACTTTGCGTCGCGGGGCGAAATTCAGAGATAACTTGAAGCGTGTCAAGGAAGCGCTCAAGGAATCGCGTTTTGATAAAGAATTACTCATCAGGAGTGATGACCGCTAAAAGCAATAACAATGTTCTACCCTTTTCGTCATCCGGGGACGTTCATTTTATACCGTTAAGGTTTCAGAACGACCGGATCAATGTTCACGCAACACCAAGTTGTTTTAGTCAACGGAGTATTACATGTCCAGAAGGCTTCGCAGAACCAAAATCGTTACCACGTTAGGCCCGGCAACTGACCGCGATAACAACCTTGAGAAGGTTATCGCCGCGGGCGCAAACGTAGTACGTATGAACTTCTCTCACGGCTCGCCGGAAGATCATAAAATGCGTGCTGATAAAGTCCGTGAGATTGCCGCCAAATTGGGGCGTCATGTGGCTATTTTAGGCGACCTGCAAGGGCCAAAAATTCGCGTTTCCACTTTTAAAGAAGGCAAAGTGTTCCTCAATATCGGGGATAAATTTCTGTTAGACGCTAACCTGGGTAAAGGCGAAGGCGATAAAGAAAAAGTCGGCATTGATTACAAAGGGTTGCCGGCAGACGTCGTTCCTGGCGATATTCTGCTGCTTGACGATGGTCGAGTGCAGTTGAAAGTGCTTGAAGTCCAGGGCATGAAAGTCTTTACCGAGGTCACCGTCGGCGGCCCGCTGTCTAACAATAAAGGCATTAACAAGCTCGGCGGCGGACTTTCTGCTGAAGCGCTGACCGAAAAAGATAAAGCCGATATTCAAACCGCTGCGCTGATAGGCGTTGACTATCTGGCCGTATCCTTCCCGCGCTGCGGCGAAGATCTGAACTATGCACGCCGCCTGGCGCGCGACGCCGGCTGCGACGCGAAAATTGTGGCTAAGGTCGAACGCGCCGAAGCGGTATGCGATCAAAACGCCATGGACGATATCATTCTGGCCTCTGACGTTGTGATGGTCGCACGTGGCGACCTGGGCGTTGAAATCGGCGATCCGGAGCTGGTTGGTATCCAGAAGGCGCTGATTCGCCGTGCGCGTCAGCTAAACCGCGCAGTCATCACCGCAACGCAGATGATGGAGTCGATGATCACCAACCCGATGCCGACCCGTGCGGAAGTGATGGACGTGGCGAACGCCGTCCTGGATGGCACGGATGCGGTTATGCTGTCTGCCGAAACCGCAGCCGGTCAGTATCCTTCTGAAACCGTTGCCGCAATGGCGCGCGTCTGCCTGGGCGCAGAAAAAATCCCCAGCATCAATGTGTCTAAACACCGTCTCGACGTGCAGTTCGACAACGTTGAAGAAGCCATTGCCATGTCTGCGATGTATGCGGCAAACCATCTGAAAGGTGTTACCGCGATCATCACCATGACGGAATCCGGTCGTACCGCGCTAATGACTTCCCGTATCAGCTCCGGCCTGCCGATTTTCGCCATGTCGCGCCATGAACGCACGCTGAACCTGACCGCGCTCTACCGCGGAGTAACGCCAGTGCATTTTGATAGCGCGGCTGATGGCGTTGTCGCGGCGCATGAAGCTGTTAATCTGCTGCGCGATAAAGGGTATCTGGTTTCCGGCGACCTGGTTATCGTGACTCAGGGCGATGTCATGAGCACCGTCGGTTCAACCAATACCACGCGTATTTTGACCGTTGAGTAAAACTCCTCCACGCCTGTTCATCAGGTAGTACAGGGTTTGTCAGCATAAAGCCTCTCTTACGAGAGGCTTTATTTATTTGATAGGATAAAGATCTTTACGCTTATACGGCTGAATCTCGCCTGGCTTGCGGGTTTTGAGCAGCTTCAGGATCCAGGTGTACTGTTCCGGATGCGGGCCGACAAAAATTTCGACCTCTTCGTTCATCCGTCTGGCGATAGTGTGGTCGTCAGCCGTGAGCAGATCGTCCATTGGCGGGCGAATCTGGATAGTCAGGCGATGCGTTTTACCATTATACACCGGGAAAAGCGGTATCACGCGTGCGCGGCACACTTTCATCAGCCGACCAATCGCAGGCAGCGTTGCTTTGTATGTCGCAAAGAAATCAACGAATTCACTATGCTCCGGGCCGTGATCCTGGTCCGGCAGGTAGTAACCCCAGTAGCCCTGACGAACAGACTGAATAAAGGGTTTAATCCCGTCATTGCGCGCATGCAAACGTCCGCCAAAACGCCGACGCACGGTGTTCCAGATATAGTCAAAAACCGGATTACCCTGATTATGAAACATCGCCGCCATTTTTTGCCCCTGAGAGGCCATCAGCATGGCTGGAATGTCGACGCCCCAGCCATGCGGTACGAGAAAAATGACTTTTTCGTCGTTACGACGCATCTCCTCGATAATCTCCAGACCTTCCCAGTCAACACGCTGTTGAATTTTTTTCGGACCGCGCATCGCCAACTCAGCCATCATCGCCATTGCCTGCGGCGCGGTGGCGAACATCTCATCGACAATCGCTTCGCGTTCAGCTTCGCTACGCTGCGGAAAGCACAATGACAGATTAATTAGCGCCCGGCGACGAGAACTCTTCCCCAGCCGTCCGGCAAAACGCCCCAGCGTCGCCAGCAAAGGGTCGCGGAATGATGCCGGTGTTAATGCGATCCCCGCCATTGCCGCCGCGCCCAACCAGGCGCCCCAATACTGCGGATAGCGAAAGGATTTTTCGAATTCAGGGATATACTCACTATTATTTTTTTTGGTTTCCATGCTTTTCCAGGGTCTGCTGACGCGAAAAGGAATTGTGAATAGTGTAGCGACGTCTGCGTCTCACACAAAACAAAAAAGCCGGCACACATCGCGTACCGGCTCTGTCAGCGCATTTGTTAATCGAAGCGCAGTTGCGGCAGAACCTCTTTCACCTGTGCCAGGTATTCACGACGATCTGACCCCGTCAGACCTTCCGTGCGCGGCAATTTTGCTGTCAGAGGGTTAACGGCTTGCTGGTTGATCCATACCTCATAATGCAGATGCGGCCCTGTGGAACGCCCGGTGTTACCAGAAAGCGCAATACGATCGCCACGTTTCACTTTTTGCCCCGGTTTCACCAGCAGCTTACGCAAGTGCATGTAACGTGTGGTGTAGGTGCGTCCATGACGAATCGCAATGTAGTAACCGGCAGCGCCGCTACGTTTAGCGACCACGACCTCGCCATCCCCCACCGACAGCACCGGCGTACCCTGCGGCATCGCAAAGTCAACGCCACGATGCGGCGCAACGCGTCCGGTAACCGGGTTCAGACGACGCGGATTGAAGTTGGAGGAGATGCGGAACTGTTTGGCGGTCGGGAAGCGTAAAAAGCCTTTCGCCAGGCCAACACCGTTACGGTCATAGAATTTACCGTCAGCGGCGCGAATGGCGTAGTAATCTTTACCATCGGAACGCATCCGCACGCCCAACAACTGACTCTGTTCACGCTTGCCATCCAGCATCTCGCGCGACATCAGAACCGAAAATTCATCGCCCTTTTTCAGCTTGCGAAAATCCATCTGCCACTGCATGGCTTTTATCACTGCGCTGATTTCGCTGCTGGTTAAACCGGCCTCTTTCGCGCTGGCGACAAAGCTACCCCCTACCGTACCTTTCAGCAGACTGTTGACCCAGTCCCCCTGCTGCATTTCACTGCTCATTTTAAAACCGTTGGCAGTGCGATCGTAGGTACGCGTTTCACGGCGGGAGACTTCCCATGTCAGACGCTGTAAATCGCCATCGGCGGTCAGTGTCCAGGAAAGCTGTTGGCCAATTTTCAGATTGCGCAGCTCCTTATCAGAAGCGGCAAGTCGGCTAATATCGCTCATATCGATGCCGTACTGATTCAGAATGCTGCTTAACGTATCGCCTGTGGAGACGACGTATTCATGGACGCCGACTTCGCCTGCGGTTTTATCGTCCAGCTCATCCTGAGGAATAGCTTCATCTTCCTGCGCGGCCTGATCGATGGGTTCGCTGGCCTCCGGTAAGAGGGAACGAATCTCGCTTTTCTCCAGTTCAATAGTTTTAACGATTGGTGCGGATTCTGGGTGGTAAACATAGGGCCGCCATACGGCGACGGCCAGTGTCAGAACGGTAAGTGACCCCAGCATAACGCGGTGGGGTCGGGGCAGATTATTAAATGCCAGGGCGACAGAGCGGGCTATCTGTTGCACGTATTCACTTCCTCGTTAATCTCCTTTCAGGCAGCTCGCATACTGGTTGGCTAATTGGCTTAAAAACGCTGAATAGCTTGTTTTACCCAGTTTAATGTTCGTCCCGAGGGGGTCCAGTGTTCCCATTCGAACGGATGTCCCTCTCGCCACGGCTTCCACGACCGCTGGCCTGAATTGTGGCTCAGCAAAAACGCAGGTTGCTTTTTGCTCAACCAACTGTGTTCTTATTTCATGTAAACGCTGCGCGCCAGGTTGTATCTCAGGGTTCACGGTAAAGTGACCGAGCGGGGTGAGTCCGTAGTGTTTTTCGTAGTAACCGTAGGCGTCATGAAAAACGAAATACCCTTTCCCCTTGAGCGGCGCGAGCTCGTTACCGACCTGTTTATCGGTTGCGGCTAATTGTGCCTCAAAATCCTTCAGGTTGGCGTCGAGTTTGGCTCGACTTTGCGGCATAAGTTCCACTAATTTTTCATGGATTGCAACCGCTGTAGCCCGCGCTATCTCTGGGGAGAGCCAAAGATGCATGTTATATTCGCCGTGATGGTGATGTACGTCACCTTTTTCCTCATCGGCGCCCGTATGCGCATGTTCATCCTCATCATCATCCGCGCCCTTCATGAGTAACGGTTTTACATCGGCAAGTTGCGCAATGGTAACCTGCTTATTATCAGGAATATTCCTGACCGACTTCTCCATAAAGGCTTCCATTTCCGGGCCAACCCAGACGACTAAGTCCGCGCCCTGTAAGCGTTTTACGTCTGATGGACGCAATGAATAATCATGCTCGGAAGCCCCATCCGGAAGTAATACTTGTGTATCCGTAACGCCATCAGCAATGGCGGAAGCGATAAACCCAAGCGGTTTAAGCGAAGCGACAACGGCGGCGTCGGCAGCCTGGGTTGCACTCCCCCAAAGCGCGGCGGATAATGCTGCGAAAAGAAGCGTATTTTTCTGTAACATAATGCGACTAATCATCGTAATGAATATGTGAAATGTGATATTATAACATTCTATCACTTCTGCAAGCCTAAAATTAACATGACAAGTTTAGTTTCACTGGAAAACGTCTCGGTCTCATTTGGTCAACGCCGCGTCCTCTCTGACGTGTCGCTTGAATTGAGCCCCGGAAAAATTTTAACGCTTCTCGGCCCTAACGGCGCGGGGAAGTCAACGCTTGTACGCGTGGTTTTAGGACTGGTAGCCCCTGATGAAGGGGTGATCAAGCGCAACGGGCAACTCCGTATCGGCTATGTCCCACAAAAGCTCTATCTCGATACCACGCTTCCGCTGACGGTAAACCGATTTTTACGTTTACGTCCCGGCACGCAAAAAACGGATATTCTCCCGGCGCTTAAACGCGTTCAGGCCGGACATTTGATTGACGCGCCCATGCAAAAACTCTCCGGCGGTGAGACACAGCGCGTACTGCTGGCGCGTGCTCTGCTTAACAGGCCGCAGTTGCTGGTACTTGATGAGCCGACGCAAGGCGTGGATGTCAACGGCCAGGTCGCGTTATACGACCTTATCGATCAGCTGCGCCGTGAACTCGATTGCGCTGTGCTGATGGTGTCGCATGACCTACATCTGGTCATGGCAAAGACGGATGAAGTGTTATGCCTGAACCATCATATTTGCTGTTCCGGCGCGCCGGAAGTGGTGTCTATGCATCCGGAATTTATCTCTATGTTTGGCCCGCGAGGCGCGGAGCAATTAGGGATTTATCGCCATCATCATAATCATCGCCACGATTTACAGGGTCGTATTGTACTGCGCCGGGGAAATGGTCACTCATGATTGAATTATTACTGCCCGGCTGGCTGGCCGGGATGATGCTGGCCTGCGCCGCTGGTCCTTTGGGCTCATTTGTGGTCTGGCGTCGGATGTCCTATTTTGGCGATACGCTGGCTCACGCGTCGCTTCTGGGCGTGGCGTTTGGCCTGTTGCTGGACGTTAACCCCTTTTATGCGGTAATCGCCGTTACGCTGCTGCTGGCCGCCGGTCTGGTATGGCTGGAGAAGCGCCCTCACCTCGCGATTGATACCTTACTGGGCATTATGGCGCACAGCGCTTTATCTTTAGGACTGGTCGTGGTCAGCCTGATGTCCAACGTCCGCGTTGATTTAATGGCTTATCTGTTTGGCGATTTGCTGGCCGTCACGCCGGAAGATCTTATCTCGATCGCTATTGGGGTCGTTATTGTGCTGGCCATTCTCTTCTGGCAGTGGCGCAACTTGCTGTCAATGACTATCAGTCCGGATCTTGCCTTTGTCGATGGCGTGAAGTTACAGCGCGTGAAGCTACTATTGATGCTGGTAACAGCGTTAACCATTGGTGTGGCGATGAAGTTTGTCGGAGCGCTGATCATTACGTCGCTGCTGATTATCCCCGCCGCAACCGCGCGTCGCTTTGCCCGTACGCCGGAGCAGATGGCGGGCGTCGCCGTTGGTGTAGGTATGATAGCGGTTACAGGTGGACTGACCTTCTCAGCCTTTTATGATACCCCGGCAGGGCCATCCGTAGTGCTATGTGCCGCGCTGCTGTTTATCTTCAGTATGATGAAAAAGCAGGCAAGCTAAGCGTGTGTTGCCCGGTGACGCTGCGCTTACCGGGCCTACAAAATCGCCCTGGTCTGATGAGCGCAGCGACTTCAGGCGTTAAGGCATCTCTGGCGGCGTAATACCAAAGTGGTTCCAGGCGCGCACCGTTGCCATACGCCCACGCGGCGTGCGCTGCAAAAAGCCTTGCTGAATCAGATACGGCTCCAGCACGTCCTCAATGGTTTCACGCTCTTCGCCAATCGCCGCCGCCAGGTTATCCAGTCCCACCGGACCACCGAAGAATTTATCAATAACCGCCAGCAGTAGCTTGCGATCCATATAATCAAATCCTTCCGCATCGACGTTCAGCATATCCAGCGCCTGCGCGGCAATTTCCGCTGAAATAGCCCCGTCATGCTTCACCTCAGCAAAATCACGCACACGTCTGAGCAGACGGTTGGCTATACGCGGCGTACCGCGCGCCCGACGCGCCACTTCCAGCGCGCCGTCATCGCTCATCTCAAGCCCCATGTGCCTTGCGCTGCGCCCGACGATGTGCTGCAGATCGGGCACCTGGTAGAACTCCAGGCGCTGCACAATACCAAAACGGTCACGTAGCGGGGACGTTAACGACCCGGCGCGCGTCGTCGCGCCAATGAGCGTAAACGGCGGCAGATCGATCTTAATTGAACGTGCGGCAGGCCCTTCGCCAATCATAATATCCAACTGGTAATCTTCCATCGCCGGATAGAGTACCTCTTCCACCACCGGTGAAAGCCGGTGAATCTCATCAATAAACAGCACATCATGCGGTTCAAGATTGGTGAGCATAGCCGCCAGATCGCCTGCTTTTTCCAGCACCGGGCCGGACGTGGTTCGGAGATTGACGCCCATTTCATTGGCAACGATATTCGCCAGAGTCGTTTTACCTAACCCTGGCGGGCCGAAAATCAGCAAGTGATCTAGTGCGTCGCCACGCCGTTTTGCCGCCTGAATAAAGATCTCCATCTGGGAGCGCACCTGCGGTTGGCCGACATATTCCGCCAATAACTTCGGGCGAATGGCGCGATCGGCGACGTCTTCTGCGATCGTGGCGCCTGCTGAAATCAGGCGATCTGCTTCTATCATCCTTTACCTCATAACGCGGCGCGTAACGCGTCGCGAATCAGTGTTTCACTGCTTGCATCCGGACGGGCGATCTTGTTTACCATCCGACTGGCTTCTTGCGGTTTATAACCCAGCGCCACCAGCGCAGCAACTGCTTCTTGTTCTGCATCTTCCGAGGTTGGGCTGGCCGGCGATGTCAATACCAGATCGACCGCTGGCGTAAAGAGATCGCCATGTAGCCCTTTAAAGCGGTCTTTCATTTCGACAATCAGCCTTTCGGCGGTTTTCTTGCCGATACCCGGCAGCTTCACCAGTGCGCCAAGCTCTTCGCGCTCAACCGCATTGACGAACTGTTGCGCCGACATGCCGGAGAGAATCGCCAGCGCCAGCTTAGGCCCGACGCCATTCGTTTTAATTAGCTCTTTAAACAGCGTGCGCTCTTGCTTATTGTTGAATCCGTACAGCAACTGCGCATCTTCACGCACCACAAAGTGGGTGAAGACGATTGCCTCCTGCCCGGCCTCCGGCAGCTCGTAAAAGCAGGTCATAGGCATATGTACTTCATAGCCTACGCCCCCTGTCTCCAGCAGCACGATCGGGGGTTGTTTTTCGAGAATAATGCCTCTGAGTCTGCCTATCACATGACGCTCCTGCGTAAAGGGCTGAAAAGATAATGCACTATCATAAAAAAAGACTGGATGTTTATCCAGATGAAAAACACGTATCCCGATATTTCTCTACTCCGACAACCCGCGATGGTTAACGACGGGTACGCTCCCCGCTGCGTACAAAATAAGTCGTACACTCATTGACAACTTTTTGCGTCCTACGCGAACAACTTTTTGCCAACATGCCGTGGCGCACGTTCGGTAGTCTTCAATAATGAGTATCCTGATAACACTAATAATGTATCCAGTACGAATGCCAACAGCGGAACATCGGGCCTCCAAAAAAACAGACCCGAGAATAGATTTAATAATATTAACCACTAGCGCTGAATTTAATCGCATGTTGTTTTATCGTCGCGCGCAACAGATTTTAATTCGCCATGACACAATAAATATTGTACAAACTCATTTTTCATGCCATCGAAATTCACGGCTGGCATCCCTTCTGAATAACTATAATAAATATTCACATACTCTTCGCTACTAAAAAGTGCCTGTCGTTTTGCTGCTAACCCACGGCCTTTTGCTGCAATATACTGGAAGCAGTGGCCGCTGGAGCCACAGCTCCGCCCATCATCAACAATATATATATCGGCAGCGTTAAACAGCTGTTCCAGCCAGCACTGGCGAATCGTTCCGGCCGCACAAACCAAAAATAATGATGCGCTAATCATCCACCCGGATTTTTTTACCGATGTCATAGCCAGGAAAGCCATAAAGCACGCTGCCTGCAGGCACAAAACCAGTTCTTTATTCCCGGCAACCAAATGCCACTGGTTAAATACTAAGGTAATGAAAACTGAACTCAATGTTGCCAACAGTCTGGTCCTGAACCGCCTGGCAGGGAGAAGCAAAAATAATAATGAAATCGTCCCTGGCTTTAATAAAAAAACAACAGTATTAGCCTCTGCCATATCAATACTCAAACAATAACAAAAACTAATAAACAGATGAAAGATAATAGCAACAAAAATATAAGAAAAATAAAATACCCAACCTATTCTCATTGGTTTATCATCAACCACGTCATACTCCCTGTCAATATGAGAGATCAGATGATGAGAAATTTACCACCTTAATCCCCCCCAAATATATTTGCGACATTAATTCCAATAAATGAAATATTCACCATACATATTTCGATGACACTAAGGCTTGTCATTTATCTGGTATAATGCTAACTACCCTGTAGAATAAATAAAAGGAATTTATTTCAAATAATGGAATGCAGAGATGAAAAAACATTATTCTGTCCAATATGAAACCGGGGATATCGTCTTTACCTGTATAGGTGCCGCGCTTTTCGGCCAGATATCCACCGCTTCACAGTGCTGGAGCAACCATGTTGGGATTATTATTGGTCATAATGGTGATGACTATCTGGTGGCGGAAAGTCGCGTCCCCCTCTCAACCGTCACCACGCTGTCACTGTTTATACAACGTTCAGCCGGACAACGTTACGCGGTTCGTCGCCTGTGCGGCGGCCTGACGGTCGAACAGAAACTCGCCATCATGGAACAGGTTCCCGCCCGGCTGAATAAGTTTTATCACACGGGGTTTAAATATGAGTCATCGCGCCAGTTCTGCTCGAAATTTGTGTTTGATATCAATAAAGAAGCATTGTGTATTCCGGTAGGCGATATTGAGACATTCGAAGAATTACTTCACAGCAATCCTGATGCAAAACTCACCTTCTGGAAGTTCTGGTTTTTAGGTTCAATCCCGTGGGATCGTAAGACGGTGACGCCAGCCAGCCTGTGGCATCATCCCAACCTGGATGTAATCTATCAGAGTCACTCTCAGGGGCATCTTCCCGGAGAAGCGGCATAACGCCCTGATATTTCCACTCGCGAGTATATCCTGACAGGCCGATACGAGGCCTGTCAAATGACTGACAGATATATTGTCTCTCCCGCCTCCCAACGTGCATTAGCGCGCCAGAGGAACGTATCCAACGTCAGCAATCAACCTTTGCCCTTGCTCGCTCAAAAACCAATCGATAAATTTTTGCGATTGCCGCGAGGGTTTTCCAGCGGAAACCATATATACATCAATAGTGTAAGGATATTTTCCATTGCGAATATTTTCGATGGTTGGCTCGATGCCATTCACCGCCAGCAAGCGCAAATCAGGGCTATGGTGAAGCTGCGTAGCATAATAGCGGAAGGTATACCCCAGAGCATTGGCGCTGTTCTGGTAATTTGCCACATTACGCAGCAATCCGATCATATCGTGAACGGATTCTGTTTCCAGCGGCTTGCGAAGTTTATCCTCGCCCATCACCGCAGCCAGCATAATCGTCTGGCTACCCGATCCCTTTGGCCGCTGATAGGGGTAAATACGCGCATCGTTGCCGCCGACTTCCAGCCAGTTGTTCACACGCCCGGAATAGATATCGCGAATCTGTTTTTCACTCAGTTGAGTCAGCGGATTATCCTTATGCGTGACAAAAACAAAAGCCTCGCGGGCAATGGGATAGAAGTGTAAATCAACGCCCTGCGCCCTCGCGCTGGCTTTTTGCTCGGCGGAAGGCTCAGCGACAAAAATGATATCCGCTTCACCATGAATTAACTTCTCCCAGGCACCAGGTGTCCGATCGCAGCGAACATATTTCCACACGCTGTCTACATCCAGATTGTGATACAGCGCCTGCGCTGCCGAGGCGTACACCGGATAAACTGCCGTTGCGCCATTCAGTCGCGGCCAGTCGTTTTCCAGCAATAGCCCAGGTGATGCGTTCAGCGCCGTCAGTTTATTATCGGGGGTAAACGGGTCATATGCGCCAGGCTCAAAAGATTCCGTTATTTCCCTGGCCGGATCGTTAACCACTCGTCGCTCGCGACGATCATAACTTTGCCAGGCCAATAATCCGCTAATGGCAATTGTCATTGCGGCAATGAGCAGAACAATACTTCGCCATCCGGTGACGTTTTCCAACTTATTATTCTGCCGGACGGTGATAAAACGCATGATGGTATACGACAGGAAGCCGACAAATGGAATCACCGGGGCAATGATCACCCTTGACGATGATATCTCATAAAATTCCGTCATTAAAGCCGATTTGATCAAGGCAGAATAGAGTCCGAACCACTGTATCCCGTGATAAAACACGCGACTTTCGAAGTCGCCGTCAGCGACGATAATCATTATCAGCCAAACGGTAAGAGAATAGAAAATCAGTAATAAGGCAGGTAAAAAACCAGGAATAAAACGCTCTCGTTCATCGATAAAGCGACCGCGAATACCACCAGTCGCACAACCCACAAGAATGGTGGCCATCAGCGTGGCGATAAGCCCATAGATATCGCCAGCAATATTAAAAATAATGTTAAAGATACTGAGTATTATTGCTAATATCGGCAACACCACGACCAGCAGCACGATTTCTGCCAGCCAAAATTTTATCGACTTTATTATCGCCATAGTACGGGTCTCCCTGACCCTGCATTTACATCAGCGCATTCTCCCACGCGCTAAATTCAGCCGCGATTCGCTCATTTGCATCGCGTTCTGGCTAACATGGCAATGCGTAATGGCGATAGCCAGCGCATCCGCGGCATCGGCCTGCGGGTTAGCGGGGAGCTTTAGCAACGTACGAACCATATGCTGTACCTGGCTTTTCTCCGCGCTACCAATACCGACGACGGTTTGCTTCACCTGACGTGCCGCGTATTCAAACACGGGCAGTTCCTGATTGACCGCGGCGACAATCGCGACGCCGCGCGCCTGTCCCAGCTTGAGGGCTGAATCGGCGTTCTTCGCCATAAACACCTGTTCGATAGCAAAATAGTCCGGCTGGAACTGCGTGATGATTTCCGTCACGCCTGCGTATATGAGCTTCAAACGAGACGGCAAATCATCGACTTTGGTGCGAATACATCCGCTGCCCAGATAGGTCAGTTGTCTGCCTACCTGGCGGATAACGCCATAACCGGTAATGCGCGAGCCGGGGTCAATACCGAGAATAATCGACACGCTATACCCCCTGCCCGCCGGCGTTTAACAGCACCATTACAGGGTCGCCGCCACCTCATCAGAGATCTCACCGTTATGGTAGACTTCCTGAACATCGTCACAGTCTTCCAGCATATCGATCAGACGTAGCAGTTTCGGCGCGGTTTCCGCATCCATATCCGCTTTGGTTGACGGGATCATGGACACTTCGGCGCTGTCCGCTTTCAGACCCGCCGCTTCCAGCGCGTCACGCACTTTGCCCATCTCTTCCCAGGCAGTGTAAACATCAATCGCGCCATCATCATAGGTCACAACATCTTCCGCGCCAGCTTCCAGAGCGGCTTCCATGATGGTGTCTTCATCGCCTTTCTCAAAGGAGATGACCCCTTTCTTACTGAACAGGTACGCCACTGAGCCATCGGTACCCAGATTACCGCCGCACTTGCTGAAAGCATGACGCACTTCCGCTACGGTACGGTTACGGTTGTCACTCAGACACTCAATCATAATGGCCGTGCCGCCAGGACCATAACCTTCATAGATGATGGTTTCCATGTTTGAGTCTTCATCACCACCCACACCGCGAGCGATGGCACGGTTCAGAGTGTCGCGGGTCATGTTGTTGGCCAGCGCTTTATCTACAGCCGCGCGCAGACGCGGGTTGGCATCCGGATCGCCGCCGCCCAATTTAGCTGCCGTTACCAGTTCACGAATAATTTTAGTGAAGATTTTACCGCGCTTGGCATCCTGCGCAGCTTTACGATGTCTGGTGTTGGCCCATTTACTATGACCTGCCATAAATATTTCCTCAAAAAAAGCGCGCCTTTTCAGGCGACGTTAATGACAAACTCTTCAATCGCTTGCCGGTTACTCCAGGACTTGGTAAGCGCCGCCGCGTCAGGCGCATCAAGCCACTGGTACGTCAGATGTTCAGTGAATATCACCTGCCGCTCATGCGGTAACGCAAGGCAGAACCAGAATTCTGTATTGTGCATAACGCCCGGCGCATAGCGATGACGTAAATGTGAAAAAATTTCAAACTCCACCGTACGTTGGCAGTCGATTAAGGTCAGTTGCTCTGCCGCAACATCAATCGTGACCTCCTCTTTGACTTCACGCACGGCGGCCTGCAACGCGGTCTCCCCTTCTTCTATGCTGCCAGTCACTGACTGCCAAAAATCCGGGTCGTCGCGTCGCTGCAACATTAGCACCCGTTTCGTATCCTGCGCGAAAATAACCACCAGGACCGAAACGGGGCGCTTGTACACTTTATCCTTCACGCGACCTCGTTGTTGGCTGTTGAGTGACGCCGTGCATTGATGAGACTCGCCCTTGCGGGCCGCCGCGATATCACGCGAATGATGTCGTGTACATTGTTCATATCAGTTATTCTCGGCTTTCTTCACAACCTGAATCCCCAACTCCGTCAACGCTGCCTGGTTGGCGAAACTCGGCGCTTCGGTCATCAGACACGCGGCGGCGGTCGTTTTCGGGAAGGCGATAACATCACGAATATTGTCGGTGCCGGTCAACAGCATGGTCAGACGGTCCAGACCAAACGCCAGGCCCGCATGCGGCGGCGTACCGTATTTCAACGCATCCAACAGGAAGCCGAACTTCTCGCGCTGCTCCTGCTCATTGATACCGAGAATACCAAATACGGTTTGCTGCATTTCACCGTTGTGAATACGCACCGAACCGCCGCCCACTTCATAGCCGTTAATCACCATATCGTAAGCGTTAGCGACGGCTTCTTCCGGCGCAGTTTTCAGTTCAGACGCCGTCATGTCACGCGGGGCGGTGAACGGATGGTGCATCGCGGTCAGACCGCCTTCGCCGTCGTCTTCGAACATCGGGAAGTCAATCACCCACAGCGGCGCCCATTTGTCTTCGTCGGTCAGGCTCAGGTCTTTGCCCAGTTTCAGACGCAGCGCGCCCAGCGCATCGGCAACCACTTTTTTGTTATCTGCACCGAAGAAAATCATATCGCCGTCCTGGGCGCCGGTACGTTCAAGGATAGCCTCGACAATGTCGGCGGTCAGGAACTTGGCCACCGGACTGTTAATCCCATCCAGACCTTTCGCGCGCTCGTTAACTTTGATATATGCCAGGCCTTTCGCGCCGTAGATCTTAACAAAGTTACCGTAATCGTCGATCTGCTTACGGCTAAGCTGTGCGCCGCCCGGCACACGCAGCGCTGCCACGCGGCCTTTCGGATCGTTAGCCGGGCCCGCGAAGACCGCGAACTCTACCGATTTCAGCAGGTCAGCAACATCCACCAGTTCCATCGGGTTACGCAGGTCTGGTTTGTCGGAACCGTAACGACGTTCCGCTTCGGCAAACGTCATGACCGGGAAATCCCCCAGATCCACGCCTTTCACTTCCAGCCATAAATGGCGCACCAGCGCTTCCATCACTTCGCGCACCTGTGGCGCGGTCATGAAGGAGGTCTCGACGTCGATCTGAGTAAACTCCGGCTGACGGTCAGCACGTAAGTCTTCATCACGGAAGCATTTGACTATCTGATAGTAACGGTCGAAACCGGACATCATCAGGAGCTGTTTGAACAGCTGCGGCGACTGCGGCAGCGCGTAGAATTTACCTTTGTGCACGCGCGAAGGCACCAGATAGTCGCGCGCGCCTTCCGGCGTGGCTTTGGTCAGCATCGGCGTTTCAATATCAAGGAAACCGTGATCGTCCATAAAACGACGCACCAGGCTGGTAATTTTGGCGCGAGTTTTCAGGCGCTGCGCCATTTCCGGGCGACGCAAATCCAGATAGCGGTACTTGAGACGCGCCTCTTCGGTATTAACGTGGTTAGCGTCAAGCGGCAGTGAGTCTGCGCGGTTGATGATAGTGAGAGAGGACGCCAGCACTTCAATTTCGCCGGTCGCCATATCCGCATTGACGTTTTTCGCGTCACGCGCACGCACGGTGCCCGTAACCTGAATGCAGAACTCATTACGCAGTTCAGAGGCCAGCTTTAACGCGTCCGCACGATCCGGATCGAAGAACACCTGCACAATACCTTCGCGGTCGCGCATATCGATAAAGATCAGGCTGCCAAGATCACGACGACGGTTGACCCAACCACACAGAGTCACCTGCTGCCCCACGTGGGACAGACGTAGCTGTCCGCAATATTCTGTACGCATGAGATATCCCTTAACTTAGCCGCAGGCGGATTGTTGCCTGCCATGCAGGCGACGAAGTCGCAGCTTTAGCTGTATGTCACAACTGGATGAAAAAAGGCGGCTATTATACTGGAAATTCTGCCGCACGATAAGAGTCAATCCAGCATGGGAGCGATAACTTGCCCGTTTCATGCGGTATCGACACTTGGTTCATACTGACTGTACCCGGGTTTTTCACGCGGGTATTGCGTATGCTCACAAAAATTAACAATATTTGTCACCGCTTTCCTCTTTAATCGCGCTTAAGGTGTAGTGAAATACGCTATTTTTAGGAGAGTGATTATCATGCTGAAACTCAACGCGACCACAACCGCCCTAGTGGTTATTGATTTACAGGAAGGAATTCTTCCGTTTGCCGGCGGCCCGTATACGGCAAATGAGGTGGTCGCCCGCGCCGCGCGGCTGGCGGAAAAGTGTCGTGCCAACGGCTCGCCCGTGGTTATGGTACGCGTCGGATGGTCTGATGATTATGCCGAAGCGTTAAAACAACCCGTGGATGCCGCAACGCCTGCGCACGCGTTGCCGGAAAACTGGTGGACCTGGCCTACGGCATTGGGTAAAAAGGACAGCGATCTGGAAGTGACTAAACGCCAGTGGGGCGCGTTTTACGGCACCGATCTGGAATTACAGCTTCGCCGCCGGGGTATCGACACCATCATATTGTGCGGGATCTCAACCAATATCGGCGTCGAATCCACAGCGCGTAACGCCTGGGAGTTGGGATTTAACCTTATTATTGCCGAAGATGCCTGTAGCGCCGCCAGCAGTGAGCAGCATCAGAGCAGTATGACGCATATTTTCCCGCGCATTGGCCGGGTACGCAGCGTAGAGGATATTTTAAACGCCTTATGATCTACATTGGCTTGCCGCAATGGTCGCACCCGAAATGGGCGCGGCTCGGCATCACCAGTCTGGAAGAGTATGCCCGCCACTTTAACTGCGTGGAGGGCAACACCACGCTTTACGCGCTGCCGAAAGCGGAAATTGTCGATCGCTGGTATGCGCAAACTACGGACGATTTCCGTTTTTGCTTTAAATTTCCCGCGACCATTTCTCACCAGGCCGCGCTGCGCCATTGCGACGATCTGGTACAGGCGTTTTTTACCCGCCTGGCGCCGCTGGAAACGCGTATTGGCCAATACTGGCTGCAGTTGCCCGCCGCCTTTGGACCGCGCGATCTCCCCGCCTTATGGCAGTTTCTTGATGCGCTCCCCGCCACGTTTACCTATGGCGTAGAAGTTCGTCATCCGTGTTTTTTTGACAAAGGTGAGGATGAACAGCGGCTCAATCGCGGGTTACACGCGCGCGGCGTAAACCGCGTGATCCTGGATAGTCGTCCGGTACATGCCGCCCATCCCCACAGCGAGGCCGTCCGCGACGCGCAGCGAAAAAAACCCAAAGTTCCGGTACATGCTGTCGTGACGGCTAGCCATCCGATGGTGCGTTTTATCGGTAGCGATAATATGGCGCAAAACCGTGAGTTTTTCGCCGCCTGGTTGCAGAAACTCCCGCAGTGGCGGCAGACCACCACGCCTTTTCTGTTTTTACATACTCCGGATATCGCGCAGGCGCCGGAACTGGTGAATACACTTTGGCATGATTTACGCAGCGTCTTACCGGAAATCGGCACTGCTCCGTCCATTCCACAGCAATCTTCTCTTTTCTGAAAATGCCCCCTATCATAGACAGTGCCATCAGCCATTTTAAAAGGGAGTTTGTATGGTAAGCGCGCTGTATGCCGTTTTGGGTGCGTTATTATTAATGAAGTTCTCTTTTAATGTCGTTCGCTTGCGAATGCAGTACCGTGTCGCCTATGGCGACGGCGGTTTTAGCGAATTACAAAGCGCCATCCGTATTCATGGCAACGCGGTGGAATATATTCCTGTCGCGCTGGTGCTGCTGCTGTTTATGGAAATGAACGGCGCCGAAACGTGGATGGTGCATATCTGCGGCATCATTTTAATCGCCGGTCGGCTGATGCATTATTACGGTTTTCACCACCGCCTGTTCCGCTGGCGGCGGGCGGGGATGAGCGCTACCTGGTGCGCATTGTTGCTGATGGTGCTGGCAAACCTGTGGTATATGCCCTGGGAGTTGGTTTTCTCCCTGTATTAGCGCACAATATGCGCCTTTATTTTTCCCGGATGTATACGTTATGTCTCACCGCGACACGCTTTTTTCTGCGCCTATCGCCCGTCTCGGCGACTGGACTTTTGATGAACGAGTAGCCGAAGTTTTCCCCGACATGATTCAGCGTTCGGTACCAGGCTACTCCAACATCATCTCCATGATCGGCATGTTAGCTGAACGCTTTGTGCAGCCGAACACGCAGGTCTACGATCTGGGCTGCTCGCTGGGCGCCGCGACGCTGTCTGTTCGGCGTAATATCCGCCATGAGCATTGTCGCATTATCGCCGTCGATAACTCCCCGGCCATGATTGAACGCTGCCGCCGCCATATTGATGCGTATAAAGCGCCTACGCCGGTTGAAGTCGTTGAAGGCGATATCCGCGATATCACTATTGAAAACGCCTCGATGGTGGTGCTGAATTTTACCCTGCAATTCCTTGAACCTGCCGAACGCCAGGCATTGCTGGATAAGATTTACCTGGGGTTGAATCCCGGCGGCGCGCTGGTACTGTCGGAAAAATTTAGCTTTGAAGACGCGAAAGTGGGCGAGCTGTTATTCAACATGCACCACGATTTTAAACGCGCGAATGGGTACAGCGAACTGGAGATCAGCCAGAAGCGCAGTATGCTGGAAAACGTGATGCTCACCGACTCGGTGGAAACACATAAAGCGCGCCTGCGTAAGGCGGGTTTCGAACATAGTGAACTGTGGTTCCAGTGCTTTAACTTCGGGTCGCTTGTCGCGTTAAAAGCCGGAGTTGCCGCATGATCGAGTTTGGTAACTTTTATCAGCTCATTGCTAAAAATCATCTCTCCCACTGGCTGGAAACATTGCCCGCGCAGATTGCCGCCTGGCAACGCGAGCAGCAGCATGGCTTGTTTAAACAGTGGTCGAACGCGGTAGAATTTTTACCGGAAATTACGCCCTGGCGGCTGGATTTACTGCACAGCGTCACGGCGGAAAGCGAAACGCCGCTCAGCGAAGGTCAGCTAAAGCGTATTGATACATTGTTGCGTAATCTGATGCCGTGGCGTAAAGGCCCGTTCTCGCTTTATGGCGTAGATATTGATACCGAATGGCGCTCCGACTGGAAGTGGGATCGCGTACTGCCGCATCTGTCAGATTTAACCGGCCGGACGATCCTTGATGTCGGCTGCGGCAGCGGCTATCACCTGTGGCGGATGATTGGCGCGGGCGCACATCTGGCGGTCGGCATCGATCCTACACAGCTTTTCCTCTGCCAGTTTGAGGCGGTGCGTAAACTGTTGGGTAACGATCAGCGCGCGCATCTGCTGCCGTTGGGCATTGAACAACTCCCGGCGCTGAAAGCATTTGATACCGTCTTCTCGATGGGGGTGCTTTATCACCGTCGCTCGCCGCTGGAGCATCTGTGGCAGTTAAAAGATCAGTTGGTCAACGAGGGTGAACTGGTACTGGAAACGCTGGTCGTCGACGGCGACGAAAATACCGTACTGGTGCCGGGTGACCGCTACGCGCAGATGCGTAACGTCTATTTTATTCCTTCCGCGCCGGCATTAAAAAAATGGCTGGAAAAATGCGGCTTTATTGATGTGCGTATCGCCGATGTCTGCGTCACTACCACCGAAGAGCAACGCCGTACCGAATGGATGGTTACCGAGTCGCTGGCCGATTTCCTCGACCCGAACGATCGCAGCAAGACGGTGGAAGGCTATCCCGCCCCGCAGCGCGCGATGCTGATTGCGCGTAAACCGTGATGGATTACCGAATGACCGTTACGTATAGCACCGTTTCTCCAAAATAGTTCAAGTTGCAGCAAGGCGGCAACGCAGCAAATCCCCGGGAACGTAGGTAGCTACGTGACCGGGGTGCGCGAGGCGGCCAACGCTGCTGCGGCTTGAAATATGAAGGAGAAAAAAAGGCCCCTGTTGAATTGGCAGGGGCCTGGTACGAGCAAGCATCATATTGGGCGACATGATGCAACGGTAAAAATCATTTGGCCTGATGGCGAACAATGATTCCTTTCATTTCAGCGACCGCCGCACCCTCTACCCTATAGCGAGAATACTCGTCCGCCTGTATATCGGCAGACATCGATAACCCCTGATTGCGATAGCGCATCGGCGAAGGCAGTAAGACTCCGGCGGAACTGTGTACTTCCCGTACTCCGGCATCGAGGAAATTCTGCAGGTTATTTGCACGAACCCCCGCACCAGCCATAATGATTGGAGCATCCCCCTGGGCAATAAGTTCCATAATTATTGATAAACCTTGCGCCGCATCGGCTTTTTGTCCGGAAGTCAGTACTCTTGCTACGCCTGCGTCAGCCAGATTCTTTAGCGCATTGAAGGGATTAGCGCACATATCGAAGGCGCGGTGGAATGTCACCGCCAGCGGCCCGGCCGCCGCCATTATTTTTTCCATTCGCGACATATCGACATCCCCATCAACGGTCAACACGCCAGTAACCAGCCCGGGAAAACCCAACTCTCTGACGAGGCGAATATCTTCCAGCATGGCGGCAAATTCGCCGTCAGTGTAATAAAAATCCCCGCCGCGAGGACGAATAATCGGATGTACGGGAATCGTAATATGCTCGCGTACGCTGCGTAAGACGCCGAAAGAAGGCGTAAGCCCCCCTTCTTTCGGCGCGGCGCACAGTTCGATACGATCCGCACCGTTTCGCTGCGCGGTGAGCGCGCATTCCATGCTGTAACAACAGATCTCAAGTAACGCCATATTCACTCCGCTCGGCAGGTTAATGGGCCGCCTGTTCGCTGGCGACAATCGCTTCAATCGACCATGGATGAAATTTTACCGTGATGCGGCCATCGGTCACGGCCAGCGTAGGGTTTGGCAAACGTTCATGCTCGCCCTGTGGCGAACTGGTTTTAACCACTATCCCCGGCTGACTAAGCCCCTCATCCGACAACAACGCCAGGGCCCTCGCGTTCAAGGTCTCCGGCTCGCCGGGCAGCACGATTTCAATATGCTCCCACCCCTCGTGTGGATAGCGTTTTTCTCCCGGCCACGGTAATTCGATAACAGAAAACCGCCAGTGTTCCACACATACCGGTTCATGCAGTTTAAACAGACAAATCGGCCTGCCGTTGATGATATTTTCCGACAGTAGCTCACCGCATTGTTCAAAACCGCGACGCCAACGCTCCGCCGTCGTATTCTGGTGACAGCGCAATGAAATGTGATCGGCCTCAAGGGCGCTAATCTGCAGACCAAGGCGAGTGGAAAGTTCTCTGAACGCCAGAGTGAATCGCGGTAAATCTGCGGAAATATCATGCAGTTCATCAATGTGTTGCCAGTTCGCCATATCAGGACGCTCTTCTTGCTGTGAAAACCGCTAATTTACGCTGTTGCGCCCCGGCAACCAACCTTTGATTTGATTGGGCGTTTATTGAATGCTTATGCAGATTATTGTTGCGTATATTTCAGGCGACGCGCCGCGCGCGCAATGCTGACGCCAACGGGCATTTGCAGTATACTCCCGCCCTAATTCTTAAACTGGCGCGGGCAATACAGTCCGCTTCATAAACGTAAGGTATTCCGGTGAATATTCAGGCTCTTCTCTCAGAAAAAGTTAGTCAGGCCATGATTGCTGCAGGCGCGCCTGCAGATTGCGAGCCCCAGGTTCGTCAGTCAGCCAAAGTTCAGTTCGGCGACTATCAGGCCAACGGCATGATGGCAGTTGCGAAAAAACTGGGTATGGCCCCCCGACAACTTGCAGAGCAGGTGCTGACTCATCTGGATCTCAGCGGCATCGCCAGCAAGGTTGAAATCGCCGGCCCTGGCTTTATCAATATTTTCCTCGAACCGGCTTTTCTCGCTGAACAGGTGCAACAGGCGCTGGCCTCCGATCGTCTGGGCGTTTCTCAGCCGACTCGTCAGACGATTGTCGTCGACTACTCCGCGCCCAACGTCGCGAAAGAGATGCACGTCGGTCATCTACGCTCCACGATTATCGGCGATGCGGCAGTGCGCACGCTGGAGTTTCTGGGCCATCATGTTATTCGCGCTAACCACGTCGGCGACTGGGGCACCCAGTTCGGTATGCTTATCGCCTGGCTGGAAAAACAGCAGCAGGAAAACGCGGGCGACATGGCGCTGGCGGATCTCGAAGGATTCTACCGCGATGCGAAAAAGCATTATGACGAAGATGAAGCGTTTGCCGAGCGCGCGCGTAACTACGTCGTCAAATTGCAGAGCGGTGATACCTATTTCCGTGAGATGTGGCGTAAGCTGGTTGATATCACGATGACGCAAAACCAGATCACCTATGATCGTCTGAACGTCACTCTGACGCGTGACGATGTGATGGGCGAAAGTCTGTATAATCCGATGCTGCCGGGCATCGTCGCCGATCTGAAAGCCAAAGGCCTGGCGGTTGAAAGCGAAGGCGCAACGGTGGTTTTCCTTGATGAGTTTAAAAACAAGGAAGGCGACCCGATGGGCGTCATTATTCAGAAGAAAGATGGCGGTTATCTGTATACCACTACCGATATCGCCTGCGCCAAATACCGTTACGAAACGCTGCACGCCGACCGCGTGCTCTACTACATTGACTCCCGTCAGCACCAGCACCTGATGCAGGCCTGGACCATTGTGCGTAAAGCCGGTTATGTGCCGGATTCCGTTCCGCTGGAACATCACATGTTCGGCATGATGTTGGGTAAAGACGGTAAACCGTTTAAAACTCGCGCGGGCGGTACGGTGAAACTGGCGGACCTGCTGGATGAGGCGCTGGAGCGCGCGCGTCGTCTGGTGGCGGAGAAGAACCCGGATATGCCGGCTGACGAGCTGGAAAAACTGGCTAACGCCGTCGGTATTGGCGCGGTGAAATACGCCGATCTGTCAAAAAACCGCACCACTGACTATATCTTCGACTGGGATAATATGTTGGCTTTCGAAGGCAATACCGCTCCTTATATGCAGTATGCCTATACGCGTGTGCTGTCTGTTTTCCGCAAAGCGGATATCGACGAACAGGCGCTGGCGAGCGCGCCGGTTATCATTAGCGAAGATCGCGAAGCGCAGCTCGCCGCCCGTCTGCTGCAGTTTGAAGAAACCCTGACGGTGGTCGCGCGTGAAGGTACGCCGCACGTCATGTGCGCGTATCTGTATGACGTCGCCGGGCTGTTCTCCGGCTTCTACGAGCACTGCCCTATTCTCAGCGCCGAGAATGACGCGGTTCGCAATAGCCGCTTAAAACTGGCGCAACTGACGGCGAAGACGCTGAAACTGGGTCTGGATACGTTGGGTATCGAAACCGTAGAACGCATGTAAACGCGCCGTCGTTAACATCATCAGGCCTGACTCCGGGTAACGGACTCAGGCCTTTTTATTGCCACAGCGGTATATCTGTAACAAATCACAAGGAATGACACATTTCTATAGAGAGATGGAACATCTTTTACCTGTGCTGGCGCTGACCGCCCCGTATCATTAGGCGGCGGATTGTTCAGGTACAGGTAATGACTTTTAAAGACTTTGATGCGGAAGAGAAACTCTTCCTGAGACGTGTGATTGTGGCGTTTGGTGTAGTGGTTGTCTGCTTTGGTATCCTGATCTTCAACCTCTATAACTTGCAAATCCGCCAGCACCACTACTACACCACCCGTTCGAATGAGAACGATATCAAGATGCTACCCGTCGCGCCCACGCGCGGCATCATTTACGATCGCAACGGCATTCCGCTGGTGCGTAACGTAACCTGGTATGATATCGCGGTTACGCCCTATAAAATTGCCGATATGGATGCGCTGCTAAAACAGCTCACCCCTATTGTTGATCTCTCCCCCGATGATATCGCCGACTTTCGCCATGCGCTAAAATCCAGTAGCCGCTATCGTCCGGTGGTGCTCAAAAACGCGCTAACGGATGTTGAAATCGCACGCTTTGCGGTCAATCAGTTTCATTTCAACGGCGTCACGATCAATAGCTATCAGGATCGGCAGTATCCTTACGGCGCGGAGCTGGCGCATGTTCTCGGTTACGTGTCAAAGATAAACGATAACGACCTTAAAGCGCTGGATAAAAAAGGGCTGGCAGAGAATTACGCGGCGGACCATAACATCGGTAAACAGGGGATTGAGCGTTACTACGAAAACGATCTTCATGGCAAAACCGGTTATCAGGAGGTCGAGGTGGATAATCACGGGCGTATTGTCCGCCTGCTGAAAGACGTTCCTCCCATCGCGGGTAAGAACATTCACCTGACGCTGGATCTCCATTTACAAGAGTACATTGAAAGTTTGCTGGCCGGGCAGCGTGCTGCCGTACTGGTTGAAGATCCGCACGATGGTTCAGTGCTGGCGATGGTATCTATGCCCAGCTACGACCCGAACCCCTTTGTAAAAGGCATTAGCTATCAGGATTACGGCAAACTGCTGCACGATAAAAATCTGCCGCTGATCAACCGCGTGACGCAAGGGCTTTATCCCCCGGCGTCAACGGTTAAACCCTATATGGCAATGTCCGCGCTGTTATGCGGGATTATTACGCCGCAAACCACCTTCTTTGGCGCGCCAACCTGGACGCTTCCCGGCACGCAGCGGCATTACCGGGACTGGAAAAAAACCGGACACGGTATGCTGGATGTCACTAAAGCGATTGAGGAATCTGCGGATACCTTTTTCTATCAGGTCGCTTATATGATGGGTATTGACCGTATCGACACGATGTTGTCTCAGTTCGGCTATGGCAAACCGACGGGCATCGACCTTAATGAAGAATATGACGGGCTGCTTCCCAGCCGCGCATGGAAACAGCGGGTCCATAAAAAAGCCTGGTATCAGGGCGATACCATTTCTGTCGGCATCGGCCAGGGTTACTGGATTGCCACCCCCATCCAGATGGTAAAAGCGATGGTGGCGCTCATCAACAACGGTAAGGTGATTGCCCCTCACCTGTTACTCAATGAAGAGAGCGGCAAAACGGTGGTTCCGTATCGCCCTTCAGGAACACCGGCACAGATAGCCGATCCGGCGTCGCCATACTGGGGACTGGTGCGTCAGGCGATGTATGGCATGGCGAATGCACCCAACGGAACGGGCTATAAGTTCTTTCACACCGCGCCCTACGGCATTGCGGCCAAAAGCGGCACGTCGCAGGTGTTTAGCCTGAAAGAAAATCAGACCTACAACGCGAAAATGATCCCCATTCGCCTGCGCGATCATGTGTTTTATACCGCTTTTGCACCGTATAAAAACCCTAAGGTCGCTATTGCCTTGATTCTGGAAAACGGCGGAAGCGACGGCGTTACCGCCGCGCCCATCATGCGAAAAATCCTTGACCACCTGTTTGATCCACAGGCTGATACCACACAGTCGGGTCAGGCGCCATAGTCAAATAAGCAAAGCGCCATCAGACAAGGATACGACCGGAATATCCGCATACATCAGAAATAGTTACGCAGATATTCCGTCAAACACAGCATAGCCATCGCCTGCCCGTAAGGCATAGAGGTCAACGGAATATGACGGTAAAAATCGAGATCGTGGCCCATGCCAGTGCCAAATGACGTTTGCAGCAGTTCGCCTTCCGGCGAGATATGTTTCACTATCCCCCGAATGGCTTTTTCCGCCACCTGCGCATAGTGCCGCCCGACATAGCGTTTGCGCACCGCTTTAAGAATACCGTAGGCAAAACCCGCCGTCGCCGACGCCTCAAGATAAGAGTGCGGATCGTCAAGCAGCGTATGCCACAAACCGCTTTCATCCTGACATTTCGCCAGCGCGGCGATCTGCGCATTCAGTACCTGGACCAGATAACGGCGCACAGCATTATTTTCCGGCAAGTCCAGCAGTTCAAGAAAATCCGGGATCACAATGGTCAGCCAACTGTTGCCGCGCGCCCAGCGAGCGTTAGCGAAGTTATGATGACCGTCATAGCTCCAGCCGTGGAACCACAGCCCCGTCTCTTTATCCATCAAATTCTGCACGTGCAGCAGGAACTGATAGGTTGCCTCTTCCACATATTCCGGCCGGTTCAACAGTTTACCGATTTTCGCCAGCGGCAGCACCGTCATCATTAGCGTGTCGTCCCACATCTGCTGATGATTTTCCTCCGCCAGCGTGATGTGCTGCATTCCGCCGTGATCGGTACGGGGCATTTCATTCATCGCCCATTCGGCCCACGTTTCCAGCCACGGTAAATACGCTGGATTACGCGTCTCTTCATAGCGATACGCCAGCGTTAAAAATGGCGCCATCGTATTAACGTTTTTCGTCGTCGCGCCTTCCGCAAAACGATCGGCAAACCAGTCATCAATGATCTTACGCATCGTCTGGTCGCCGGTCTGTTGGTAATAGTGATACATTCCGTACAGGCCCACGCCGTGCGTCCACTCCCATCCGGCCCAGCCTTTAGTATCGATCACGCGTCCATCGTCCAGTCGCAATAAAAATTCGCCTGTCTCATCTTTAATATTGACCAGGTTATGCGTCACCTTTTGCACCAGGGCTTTTAGTTCATCTCTGGCGATAAAATGCTCAGGCTGACGCAATAGCGGACTGTGTTTGACTGGATAAACCATCATTTGCTTAACCTCTGTGTAATGTCGAATTCAGTGCTGCGTGCAGTTTTACCGCCGACGCAGTCGATTCGCTACAGTAAAAGCTAAGCTGGGCGGAAACCTTTTTGTTTCTGCCATTGCCAGAGCGTAAATGGCAAAAACGCAAAGAGTCCGGCAACCTACCTCACCATTTTATAAAACAGCGTTTCTATTTATTCAAAAAGAGAGTCAGGTCTGCTACCTGGCAAAGAAAGGGGCGGTTAGCGGTAGTTCACAATCACCTGATTGCTCCGCACTTTTAACGCCGGGATAAGTCGGCCGCCGCCGGGGACTTCCCAGACAAAGCGGAGCGGCTCGACTGCGGGAACATGAGCAAAACCGTGGGTCGTGCCACTCTGACCATCAAGTTCTACGCAACGGGACTGGGAACATAAACGTACCCGTAAGCCCGCGGGAGTCGGGCCATTCAGTTCATAACGCCAGGCGACCAGCGTCATCACACCGGAAACCGGCTGGCGCGCCGACAATGGCGAAGACGATGCGGAAACACCCCGGTAATTTAAGGTTACACCCATACCGCTATCCTGCCACGCGCCTTCGCCTGCGGCCTGAACCGTCAGGGGAAAGAGCAACAACGCCAGCCATTTACGCATTATTTTCCTCCAATGGTCGCCGTCATGCGGATATGACGGTTATCGGAAAGCTCAAGGTTCGACAACACCACCAGCTGCGGTAAACTGCGCCGCAAAAAGCGGGACAATAATGGACGTAGCGCATGGTTAACCAGTAATACCGGCGGCGCGCCAAGCATCTCCTGGCGAGAAAGCGCCTCTTGCGTCTGCGCCAGCAGGCGATCCGCCAACCCAGGCTCAAGACCGCCGCCGCCCTGCAATGCCTGAAGCAGCAAACGCTCCAGCGCGGTATCCAGGCCAATCACCTGCACTTCTTCATTACCGGGGAACCACTGTTGCGTAATCGCTCGTCCTAATGCCACGCGTACCACGGCGGTTAATTCATGCGGATCGCTTTGTAACGGCGCATGTTCCGCCAGCGTTTCCAGAATGGTGCGCATATCGCGAATAGGGACTTTTTCCGCCAGTAAGTTTTGCAGGACTTTGTGTAAAGTCGTGAGGGTCACGACGCCGGGGACCAGATCTTCCGTGAGTTTAGGCATCTCCTGAGAGACACGATCCAACAGTTGCTGCGCTTCCTGGCGGCCAAACAGTTCGGCGGAGAATTGGCCAATCAAGTGGTTAAGGTGCGTCGCCACAACGGTACTGGCTTCAACGACGGTAAAGCCCTGAATTTGCGCCTGCTCTTTCAGGGCGCTTTCAATCCAGATGGCATCAAGGCCAAAAGCTGGATCGACGGTTTTCTCGCCCGGTAGCGTTCCCGCCGCCGTGCCGGGGTTAATAGCCAGCCAGCGTCCCGGATAGGCGTCCCCGCTGCCGATCTCTACCCCTTTCATCAAAATACGGTAGCGCGCAGGCTGTAAATCCATATTGTCGCGAATATGGACCACCGGCGGCAGGAACCCCATATCCTGCGCGAATTTTTTACGAATACTGCGAATACGTCCGAGCAATTCGCCATCCTGTTGAAAATCCACCATCGGGATCAGGCGGTAGCCCACTTCCATTCCCAGTGAATCCTCAAGCTGTACGTCATTCCAGGTGGCTTCGACCACCGAGTTATTTTCCGGCATTTTTACCGGCTGCGGCTCCTCCGGCGCTTTTTCTTCACGCCCGCGCAGCCACCATGCCAGGCCGAGCAAAGCGGCGGTAAAAAGTAAAAATACCAGGTTAGGCATTCCTGGCACCATGCCAAGCAGCCCCAGCACCGCCGCCGCCAGCAGCATCACCCTTGGATTACTGAACAGTTGGCCAACCATCTGCTCGCCTACATCCTGATCGGTACTGACGCGGGTCACAATGACGCCCGCCGCCGTGGAGATAACCAGCGCCGGGATCTGGGCGACCAGGCCGTCGCCAATGGTCAGCAGAGTGTAGCTTTCCGCCGCGCTGCCTATGCTCATTCCGTGCTGCAATACGCCGACCAGCAGCCCGCCGACCACGTTAATGACCATGATGAGAATACCGGCGATGGCGTCGCCGCGTACAAATTTACTTGCCCCGTCCATCGAGCCGTAGAAGTCGGCTTCCTGAGTGACTTCCGAACGCCGTTTTTTGGCCTCGTCTTCACCAATCAGACCGGCATTAAGATCGGCGTCAATCGCCATTTGCTTACCGGGCATACCGTCCAGCACAAAGCGCGCGCCGACTTCGGCAATACGTCCGGCACCTTTGGTGATGACCATGAAGTTGATAATGACGAGGATGATAAAAACCACAATCCCGATCGCGAAGTTACCGCCGACCAGGAAATGACCGAACGCCTCTACCACCTTTCCCGCCGCCGCCGCGCCGGTATGCCCTTCCATCAAAATAATGCGCGTTGAGGCAACGTTAAGCGCCAGACGCAGTAGCGTGGTAAACAGCAGGATGGTCGGAAACGCGGCAAAATCCAGAGTACGCTGGGTAAACATCGCCACCAGCAGCACCATGATCGATAGCGCAATATTAAAGGTAAACAATAAGTCGAGGATAAAAGCAGGTAGCGGCAGCACCATCATCGACAAAATCAGCAGAATGAGGATCGGCCCGGCAAGAATTTGCCATTGCGTCGATTTCAGGTTGCTGGGCAGGCGCAGCATCGCGACCAGATTAGCCATCAGTATTCTTCTCGTTCATAAAATCCAGCGCTTCTGGCACCGGAAGGTTCTCAGGTTGTGGAGGACGTTGCCCGCCCGCAAGCCGCCAGCGTTTAAGCTGCCAGACCCAGGCCAACACTTCCGCAACGGCAGCATATAACTGCCCGGGAATTTGCTGACCGATTTCGGCGTGGCGATATAATGCCCGCGCCAGCGGCGGCGCTTCTAAAGTGGGAACCCGATGTTCAGCGCCGATCTCGCGAATGCGCAGCGCTATTAATCCAGCCCCCTTCGCGACCACTTTCGGCGCGCTCATTTTGTTTTCGTCATACTGCAGCGCCACGGAATAGTGCGTCGGGTTAGTGACAATGACGTCCGCTTTCGGCACATCTTCCATCATGCGGCGCTGCGCGGCGGCGCGTTGCATCTGGCGAATTTTGCCCTTAACATGCGGATCGCCTTCGCTCTCTTTAAATTCGTCGCGAATGTCCTGCCGCGACATGCGTAATTTTTTCAGGTGGCTAAAGATCTGGAAAAACACGTCAAATCCCACCATCGGAATCACGCCCAGTACCACCAGTAACGCGCAGAGTCCAACCAGATCCAGCGCATTCCCCATTGCGACGATCGGCGACTCCGCCATCAGGCGCATCATTTGTGGCCAGTGATACCAGAGATAAAAGCCGGTAACGCAGCCGACCAGCGTGGATTTCAACACCGCTTTTAGCAGTTCCGCGCCGGTCTGCGCCGAAAACATGCGCTTAATTCCCGGCAGCGGGTTTAATTTAGAAAATTTTGGCTGTAGCGACTTACCGCTAAAAATCAGGCCGCCAAGCATAACCGGCGAGATAAGCGCCACCAGCACCACGCCCGCGATGAGCGGTAGCAACGCCATCATCGCCGCTTTAATCAGCAAAATTATCTGCCCCAGGATCAGGTTAGGATCGTTCACCATACGGTGATCGAAGTGCAGGCCTGCTGAGAGCATTCCCGCCAGTTGCCGCGCTAACGACTCGCCGCCGAACCAAATAATACAAACGCCCACCAGCAATATCAGCAGTGAGGTCAGTTCTCTGGAACGGGGGATCTGCCCTTCTTCCCGCGCTTTTTCAAGTCGGTGGGGTGTGGGGGCTTCTGTTTTGTCGTCGTCGCTCTCTTCTGCCACGCAGCAAACCCTGGATAGATTGATAAGCGAGAATGATGCCAGAACCGCTTTACGCCAATGGGCAGAGTAAGCGGTAAAAAAGGCGGGGTTTATGGCGTTAATAGAGATAGCCGGATACGATAAGAAAGTCTCGTATCCGGCCGGGTTGACGGATTCGGACCCGATAAGCGCCGCGCCATCAGGTCAAAAAAGCTTAAAAGCCAAGACTGTCCAGCAGGTCGTCCACCTGATCCTGACTGGCGACGACGCCAGCTTTCGAGGTATCCACCTGCGGGCCGTTGAGCAAGCTTTCGTTCTCGCGTTTTGGTCGCGCGCTCTGTTCCGGGATGTTTTCCAGCAGCACCATTAACAACTGGCGCTCAATCTCCTGAATCACGTCCATCATGCGTTTGATCACCTGACCCGTCAGATCCTGGAAATCCTGCGCCATCATGATGTCCAGCAGTTGCGCGTTAGTAAAACTAGTATGGCCCGGGACATCCCTGAGAAACTGGCGCGTATCCGTCACCAGTTCACGGGCGTCGGCAAGCTCGATCGGATTGTCAAACCACTCGTCCCAACGTTGGGTTAGCGCTTTCGCCTCTTTTTCCATCGCATCCTGATGCGGCTGCGAGGCTTCGACACTGTTTAGCGCGCGTTCCGCCGCCTGCGCCGTCATCTGGACGACGTAATCCAGACGGTCGCGCGCATCAGGGATCGCCTCCGCCGCTTCGGCAATCGCCTGGTCCAGCCCCAGTTCACGCAGGCTGTCGCGCAGCATTCGGGTCAGACTACCGATGCGCGCAATGATGTCTCCTGCTGAGCCTTCATCAGCAGGCTTGATAGATGGTTGCATCATCATCGCATCCTCACATGCCCAGTTTCTCAAAGATTTTGTTGAGCTTCTCTTCCAGAGTCGCTGCGGTGAACGGTTTTACGACATAACCGCTGGCGCCAGCCTGTGCGGCGGCGATAATATTCTCTTTTTTGGCTTCCGCCGTGACCATCAACACGGGTAACGCCGACATGGCGCTATCGGCGCGAATGGTTTTCAGCAGCTCCAGGCCATCCATGTTCGGCATGTTCCAGTCGGAGATAATAAAACCAAAGCCGCCCGCCTGGAGCTTGTTCAGCGCATCGACGCCGTCTTCGGCCTCTTCCACATTGTTAAATCCAAGCTCTTTTAAGAGGTTGCGCACGATACGACGCATGGTCGAAAAGTCATCCACAACCAAAAATTTAAGCTCTTTATCCGCCATAAAATACTACTCCTGGTTCAAATACGTATCGCCTGTCCGGCACTGATTTTCGCCAGCATCTGCTGGCTTACCTGGCTAAGATCGACCACTTCGCTTACGCCACCCATATTGATGGCCTCGCGCGGCATGCCGAACACCACACAACTTGCTTCGTTTTGCGCAATGGTCCAGGCGCCAGCCTGGTACATCGCTAACATTCCAGCGGCGCCATCGTTGCCCATCCCCGTAAGAATGACGCCTACGGCGTTGCGCCCCGCGTGTTTCGCCACCGAATGAAACAGCACATCCACGGAAGGCCGATGCCGGTTTACCGGCGGGCCATCATGAATTTTGATTTGATAATTCGCCCCGCTACGCGCCAGCTCCATATGCTTGTCGCCGGGCGCAATGTAGGCATGACCTGGCAATACGCGTTCGCCGTCCTCGGCCTCCTTAACGCTGATTTGACAGAGTTTATTCAGGCGCTCGGCAAACGAGCGGGTAAAGCCAGGCGGCATATGCTGCGTAATAATCACTGCCGGACTGGAAAGCGGCAGCGGTTGCAGCACATGTCGGATAGCTTCAGTACCGCCCGTTGAAGCGCCGATAGCAATCAGTTTTTCCGAACTGAGCAGCGGACCGGCTTTTAAGGTTGCCGGGGCCGCCATCGGTTTATGTGCGGCGATGCGGGCCCGCGCGGCGGTACGCACTTTTTCGGCGATCATCTCGCTATACGCCAGCATACCTTCACGAATACCAAGCTGCGGTTTGGTGACAAAATCGATGGCCCCCAACTCCAGCGCCCGTAGCGTCACTTCGGAACCTTTCCCGGTCAGCGAAGAGACCATCACCACCGGCATCGGTCGCAGGCGCATCAGTTTTTCCAGAAAATCGAGGCCGTCCATACGCGGCATCTCAACGTCCAGGGTCAATACGTCCGGATTAAATTTTTTGATGAGATCCCTGGCGACCAACGGGTCCGGCGCAGTCGCCACCATCTCCATATCGCTATGGCTATTAATAATTTCAGTCATGATTTGGCGCATTAGCGCGGAATCATCAACTGACAATACCCTGATTTTACTCATGCTTTATCCTTACTTAGCGCATACACCGTCTGTCCGCGCAGGCTAAACTCGCGCACGAGGTTGCTAAAGTTTTCTGAGTGACCGGCAAACAACAGTCCGTCAGGTTTAAGGAGTGGAACAAAACGGCGCAGAATGTCCTCCTGAGTCGTTTTATCAAAATAGATCATGACGTTACGGCAAAAAATCGCGTCAAAGGGACCGGGTACGTTGTACTGCTTTTCCAACAAATTAACGGAGGAAAATTCAACATAATTGGCCAGTTCCTGACGCACGCGCACCAGTCCTTCATGCGGCCCCGTACCGCGCATGAAGTAACGTTGTAGCTGCTGCGGCGATAACGTTTTCAGTTCGCTGAGGCGATAAATACCGCTTCTCGCTTTTTCCAGCACTTCAGTATCAATATCGCTGGCGAATACTTTCCAGCGACCGGGGGCCATCCCCAACGCATCCGCCAGCGTAATGGCGATACTGTAAGGTTCTTCTCCTGTCGATGCCGCCGCACTCCAGACGCGATACTCGCCGTGGCGGCGACGCGCATGTTCCGCAAGGATGGGAAAATGGTGCGCCTCGCGAAAAAAAGCGGTCAGGTTGGTAGTCAGAGCGTTGATAAAAGCCTGCCACTCAGCGCTGTTTTGATTAGCCTCCAGCATACTGAGATAACGGCCAAAATCATCCAGTCCCAGGGCACGCAGCCGACGGACCAGGCGGTTATAAACCATATCCCGCTTATGGTCGGCCAGCACGATCCCTGCGCGCTGGTAGATTAATTGACATATCCGACGAAAATGCGCGTCGGACAGCGCGAGGCGCTGTGTCATCTGTAACAATACTGACGTTTGCCCGGAGGGCAGAGATGATGTCATAGCGCCTTCTTAATCACATTCAAAGTACAACGGGCGCGCCCTGCGGCAGCGCCATGCTTCCCGTATTACACATTTTTTGCTTTTATCTATGCGAACCAGACGAAATGTATCGGCGGGTTCGCAAATTAATCGAGAACCGACAGCGCACGTCGATCAGAAGGTTTCCCAGTTCGCATCATCCCCGGCGGCTACTGACCGCGGCGTATTGCCGGACTGAGCGTCCACTGACAAACGCATCTCAGGTTTATTTGCCACCAGCGGTCGCGATGCCAGGCGGAAAGCCGATACCGCCTGGGTCAGACGGCTGGCCTGCTCTTCCAGCGCGGCGGCGGCCGCTGCGGATTCCTGAACCAGCGAGGCGTTCTGTTGCGTTACGCGATCCATTTCGGAAACGGCCAAAGCGACCTGATCGATACCCCGGCTTTGCTCATCCGAGGCGGAGGCGATTTCGCCCATGATATCCGTGACGCGCGTAACGGCATTGACGATGTCAGTCATGGTTTCCCCGGCGCTTTCCACCAGCACAGAACCGGTATCGACACGCGAGACGGAATCTTCAATCAACGCTTTTATTTCTTTCGCCGCCTGGGCGCTGCGGCTGGCCAGATTACGCACCTCGCCTGCCACGACCGCAAAACCGCGCCCCTGCTCTCCCGCGCGCGCCGCTTCTACCGCCGCGTTCAGCGCCAGAATGTTAGTCTGGAAGGCAATACCGTCGATAACGCTGATAATGTCAGCGATTTTTTTCGAACTGTCGGCAATTTCGTGCATGGTGTTTACTACGCCGTCGACCACTTTGCCGCCATGGCGTGCGGTCTCGGAGGCGCTTTGCGCCAGTTGCGAAGCCTGACGGGCGTTATCGGCGTTTTGCTTCACGGTGGCCGTCAGTTGTTCCATGCTGGCAGCCGTCTCCTCCAGAGCGGAGGCCTGCTGTTCGGTACGGGAAGAGAGGTCGGTATTACCGGCGGCAATTTCACTGGTGCCGGAATAAATCGCATCCGAACCTTCACGAACCTGCGTCACGGTGTCAATCAGCGAGCGTTGCATATGTTCAACCGTTCCCGCCAGTTCGCCAATTTCATTACGTCCTGAGACGGTGAGCGTTTTCGTCAGATCGCCGCTGGCAATTTCACGGATATGAGTAATCACTCGCGCTAATGGGTTAAGCAGGGCATGACGAATGCCGAACCAAACCACCATCAAAATCAGCACCAGCACGACCGCAAGAACCCCCAGTTGCCATTGCGCAAAACGGTAGTCATGAGCGCTTTGATCAAATGTCTGGCGGTACAGGTTTTCGCTCACCCGGGCGTAATTGCCCAGCGCCTCGCCCAACGCGTTTTGCATTCCCTGGGTTGGCTGGGCGAAGTAGGCATCCATATTGCCATTGTCCAGAAACTGAATAAGTTCGGCTAATGCGGCCTGATAGCGCTGATATTTTTCATCGACGTTCGCGCTGGCCTCCGCCATCGCTGGCAATGGCGTCATGTTTTTGAAATTGGCGTAGTGCGCCGCCGCCTGAGCGAGGGTCGTTTTTGCATTCTGGAGTAAATCCGTTTTGGCGCTGCTCTGCTGGTTAGAAGCGTCCATCATCATGCGTGCGGCGGAGCGGCTCAAGTTAATGCGCGTTTGCAGCATTAAGTCCCATGTCGACGTGAGTTCGCTTTGTTGCTGGCGTAATTCGTTAGAAATAACAAAACCTTGCTGGTTATGCTGTAATGAAGAAAACAGCAAACCACCGGAAACAAGCTGTAGCAGTGCGAAAACCCCCAGCACCATCATCAGCATTGTGACAACGCGGATACGGTTAAACATAAGGCACCTTCCTGATAACGAGTTATCAACGTTATCGGCACCTGCGGTGATAACTTTACTTTTGCAAAAAGGAAATACGCTGTTCCGGAAGACGACATTGCCAATGACAGTGTCGCAGCGGCGATGCCGGCGCAAAATGCAGGGGCTGGGCGCGGGCGATGAAGAGGCACTCTCACCGCTGGCGGAAGCATAACGGTGAATATTGCCGGATGGCGCGACGCCATCCGGCAACGTTATTACGCGACGTGTGATGCTGCGATATCCAGCAGCGCCATCTCTTCGCTGTTAAGCAGTTTTTCGATATTCACCAGAATCAGCATACGCTCGCCGAGCGCGCCCAATCCCGTCAAATATTCTGTTGACAAGGTCACGGCAAATTCTGGCGCCGGACGGATCTGTTCCGCCGTTAACGACAGTACGTCAGACACGCCGTCTACCACTATCCCGACGACGCGTTGCCCCAGATTCAGTACGATCACTACCGTATTGTCATCGTACTCTACGTCGCCTTCGCAGAATTTCACGCGCAGATCGACAATGGGGACAATCACGCCGCGCAGGTTAGTCACCCCTTTTATAAAGGCCGGTGTATTGGCGATGCGCGTCACCTGGTCATAGCCACGGATCTCCTGCACTTTCAGGATATCGATGCCGTACTCTTCATTTCCCAGTGTAAACACCAGGAATTCCTGACCTGACGGCTCGCCGGCCAGTTTGCTTACATTACTCATACCGGTCATATTATTCCCTTCTCACTCAATCAGGCGGCTGTGATCGCCATACGTTGTTCGCGGTTTAAACCCTGCAATGCGGAAACATCAACAATCAGCGCGACGCTGCCGTCGCCCAGGATCGTCGCGGCGGAAATCCCCGGTACCTTGCGATAATTGCTTTCCAGATTTTTGACCACCACCTGGTGCTGACCGATGAGCTGATCGACCAGCAGCGCGTAACGGCGTCCCGCGCTTTGCAGGATCACAACAATGCCCTGCGTGGCTTCGGTTTTCGCCCCGTCCACGTCAAACACTTTCCACAATTCGACCAGCGGCAAATACTCGCCGCGAACTTCCAGAACCCGTTCGCCGCCCGCCAGCGGATGAAGATCCTCTTCACGCGGTTGCAGCGACTCCATCACCGCATTTAACGGCAGGATAAAAACTTCCCCCGCCACGCGAACCGACATCCCATCGAGGATGGCCAGCGTCAGCGGCAGCAGAATACGAATCGTGGTGCCGGAGCCTTGTTTTGACTGGATCTCAACGTGACCGCCCATCTCCTGAATGTTACGTTTCACCACATCCATGCCAACGCCGCGACCGGAGACATCTGTGACCTGTTCCGCAGTTGAGAATCCCGGCGCGAAGATCAACATGCCTACTTCATCGTCGGTCATGTTTTCATTCACCGCCATCCCCTGCGACATGGCCTTCGCCAGGATACGCTCACGGTTAAGCCCCGCGCCGTCATCGGTCACTTCAATACAAATATTCCCGCCCTGATGTTCTGCGGAAAGAATCAGGTTGCCGACAACATTTTTCCCCGCCTCAAGGCGTTTTTCCGGCATTTCAATCCCGTGGTCGAGACTGTTGCGCACCAGGTGCGTCAGCGGGTCGATAATGCGTTCGATCAGGCTTTTATCAAGTTCAGTGGAGCTCCCCACCAGCGTCAGCTCTACCTGCTTGCCCAGTTTGCCCGCTAAATCGCGTACCAGACGCGGGAAACGGCTGAAGACGTACTCCATAGGCATCATACGAATCGACATCACCGACTCTTGTAAGTCGCGGGCGTTACGTTGTAACTGCCCCATACTGGTAATGAGATCGCCGTGGTTTACCGGGTCCAGCTCGTTAGAACGCTGGGCCAACATTGACTGGGTAATCACTAACTCGCCGACCAGGTTTATGAGCTGATCCACTTTCTCTACCGCCACGCGAATGCTGGTGGACTCGCGTTCACGCGCAGGTTTTTCACGCCCCGCATGATGTTCATGGGCCGCGCTTTTGGCGGCTGGCGCAACGACTGCCGGAGGCGCTACCGGCGCTACCTCGGTTTTCTCTTGCGCTTTTTCCACGGGCGCGGCGACCACTTTTTCAAAAGCGATCTGATCGGCCTCGATGACAAAACAGAGCACCGCGACAATGTCATCTTCCGCGACGCTGCCATCCAGAGTTGCCGACAGTGAATCCGCCCCCTTAACGACATCCGTCAGAGTAGCCAGATTACCCAACTCTTCTTCAAGCAGATCGACCTCACTGGCTTTCAACCGTGAAAGTACAATGCGCAGTTTACTCTCGTCACGAGGCGATTCGGTTTCGGCTACGCTCTCTTCCTGGATCGCCGCGCTTAGTGCCGCGGTTTCTACGACCGCCGGCGTGGTTTCGCCTTTCGCCTCCAGCGCCAACTGGCGTAGCGCATTGCAGATATATTCGAAGCTTGCGGCATCCGGCTCTTCGGAGTTTTTATAGGCGTCGAGCTGTTCCTGCATAATATCTTTCGTTTCCAAAAACAGGTTGATAATGTCGGTATTGAGCTGCATTTCACCGCGTCGGGCTTCATCCAGCAGGTTTTCCATTAAATGTGTGGTTTCCTGCAGAATAGTGAAGCCGAATGTGCCCGCGCCGCCTTTAATGGAGTGCGCCGCGCGAAAAATGGCGTTCAGTTGTTCAGCGTCCGGGGATTCCGGCACCAAATCCAGCAGATGCTGCTCCATATCAGCCAACAGCTCGTCAGCTTCATCAAAAAATGTCTGATAAAAATCGCTAATATCCATGCTCACGCTATCACCTCGGTTCCGCTTTTGGCGATGTGGGTACGCTTGCCGGCGGGGCTGCCGCAGGCTGTTGTAATACACTTACCGGCTCATTCTGGCTTTCAGCGTTTTCATGCAAAATGGCCTGTTCCGCCTGTTTGTTTAACACCAGCAGGCTTATACGGCGGTTGATGGCGTCATCAGGACCGCGATCGCTCAGCCGCATCGTGGCGGCCATGCCAACCACCCGTAATACTTTCCCGTTATCCAACCCCCCAGCGACCAGTTCGCGACGCGAGGCATTGGCGCGATCGGCGGATAATTCCCAGTTGCTATAGCCTTTTTCGCCGTTCGCGTAGGGAAAGTCATCGGTATGGCCGGCCAGGCTAATGCGATTAGGTATACCGTTTAACACTGGCGCAATCGCACGCAGGATATCGCGCATATACGGCTCAACTTCGGCGCTGCCGGTTTTAAACATCGGGCGGTTCTGGCTGTCGATAATCTGGATGCGCAACCCCTCCTGAACTAAATCAATTTTCAGATGCGGACGTAACGCGCGCAGTTTGGGATCGGATTCGATCAGTTGATCCAGATCGCCGCGCAGTTTGTTTAAGCGACTCTGCTCCATCCGTTTTTTCAGCTCGTCGATATTCGGCTGCTTTTCCACTTCACCCTGCTGTTGGGTGTAATCATCGCCGCCGCCTGGTATCGGGCTCTCGCTATTGGCAATCCGATTTCCCCCCGTTACCGCGGTGGCCAACGGCGTACGAAAATATTCGGCAATCTGAATTAATTCTTTAGGGCTGGAGATGGAAATCAGCCACATCACCAGAAAAAAAGCCATCATCGCCGTCATAAAATCGGCGTAGGCAATTTTCCAGGAACCGTGCGCCCCGCCGCCGTGCGGTTTGTGCCTGCGGCGTTTTACGACGACAATGGGATGAGCCTGATTTTTCATGCTTCCTCAGTCGTCTGCTGCTGGTTTGGGTTTCTCACTGCGCGAACGTGTTCTTCCAACTCAATAAACGATGGACGCTCACTGGAATAAAGCGTTTTACGTCCAAATTCCACGGCAATCGGCGGCGCATAGCCGTTCAGATTAGACAGCAGTGTGATTTTTACGCACTGCATCATCTTGGTGGTTTCGGCGCTCTTCTGGCGCAAAACGGTCGCTAACGGTGAAATGAATCCATAAGCCAGTAAAATACCGAGGAACGTACCTACCATGGCATGGGCAATCAGCGCCCCCAACTCCGCTGCCGGACGATCGGCTGAAGCCAGAGCGTGAACCACCCCCATTACCGCCGCGACAATACCAAAGGCAGGCAGCGAATCCCCCACCATCGCCAGGCTGTTGGCCGGGACTTCCGCCTCGCTTTCATGGGTTTCAATCTCTTCATCCATCAACGCTTCAATTTCGAACGTATTCATGTTGCCGCTGATGATCAGGCGCAGATAATCGACAATAAAATCAAGCATTACCGCATCGGCCAGAATACGCGGATAACTGGCGAAGATTTCACTCTCTTTCGGATTTTCAATATCGCGTTCAAGGGAGAACATCCCCTGCTGGCGTGATTTGGCCATCAGGCGATAGAGCAACGCCAGCAAATCCATGTACATAGATTTTGTGTATTTCGAACGACGAAATAACAACGGGATCGCTTTCATCGTGCCTTTGATGGCCTTCCCGTTGTTGCCGACAATGAACGCCCCTATCCCCGCGCCGCCAATGATGACCAGTTCAGCAGGTTGATAGAGTGCCCCAAGGTGTCCGCCGGTCATGACATAACCGCCGAAAACTGTACCGATAACCACCAGGTAACCTAATAAGATAAGCACGACATCATCCTTCCGCTGTTGACTATGACAGGATGCGCAGTCGGGCGATTAACGCGAAGGCAAGGCAAAAAAAAGCAGCGGTAATGACTTACCGCTGCTGGAGTGTTTGTCCACACCGTTTCGGTTAAACAGCCTGTTCGATCTGTTCATCCAGCAGTTGTGGAATAATATCGGCAGCATCTCGGGAAAGTTTACGTCTTTTTACTGCGCGGGATGGCGGCTGGCATAAACTACACGCAAAGCTGCCTACGGGCTGATGCGCATGGGTAATAAAGTTCCCACCGCAGCAGTTACAGCTCGACAATTCAAGCAACCCACTTTCAACAAAACGCACCAGCGTCCATGCGCGAGTCAGCGCCAACAACGGCCCTTCAGGCGGTTGCGGACACTGCTCAAGGTAAAGCCGATAAGCTTTAATCACCGCATCCACACCGCTGCATAAACCGGTCTTCAGTAAAAATTGCCAGGCGTTGCAGAACATGGAGGCATGAATATTTTGCTCCCAGGTCATAAACCAGTCTGTCGAAAATGGCAGCATCCCTTTAGGCGGCGGGCTACCGCGTAATTCTTTGTACAGCCTGATGAGGCGACCACGGCTGAGCTGTGTTTCGCTTTCCAGCATTTGTAGACGAGCGCCAAGATTAATCAACTCCATCGCCAACTGGATATCGCGAGCTTCCTGAACAATGCTTTTTTCACTCATTATCATGCCCTTTTCTTACGCGCCGTATCGTCCACTTCATTGAGCAGACGCGTTGAAAGCATGATACCTGTGTGAATCTGCTGTAAGTCATCGACGCGCGAATCCTGAGTCAAACGGGTGATCGTCTGATGATCGTCAAACCGGAAATGACAAACTAACTGGTTCGTCTCCGCCAGTTTGACCATCTGCGGCAGGGTCAACGCGCCCAGTGTGTTTGCCATCTCTTCGTTGATACCGAGGCGGAACATCGCAGATGCTTTGTCCTGGACGATCAAACGCTGTGCAAGGAGTAAATATGACAAATTGATGTCATAAATGTGTTTTAGCAACTCGGATGTATGCATTGTTCCCATCCAGAATAACCAACTTTATTTTTGTGCGACGTAGCCGCACCCCGTGATGTCGCCGGGAAGGCCCGGTAAAAGAAGCAAAAAGGTCAAATGCATAGCAGCGCTCAGCCATTATGGACATTGTGACGTATAACGCAGCCTCCCACTGAGATTCGCCTTACACGTTTACATCAATTTTTACAAATGCCTAAGATTTTTCCTAATTCGACGCAACTCTACTCGTCAGCTTCGTGACATACAACGGAGCGGGACGGCGATTTTAGAAAATATGTGATGTAGATCACATATTTTAACGGAATACTTACGATAAAACCATCAGCATGGCTTTTACTTTGTTTAATTAATAACCTAATGTTCACTTTTTCTATCCCACACTGCTGAATAGGGGTACGTCAACACCAAATTCTTTTTTGTTTCTCTCTGTTAAAATAACGCCAGGATAATAGATAACAGGCTATTATTTCTATTTTAGAAACGCTTTTATTTTACCTTTAGTAAACAGTAGCTTAAATATTAAACGTTATTAATTAATCTCGTCACAGCATACGCCCTCCGCTGTTAAAAATAAGCTCATTTGATTTAACTTTTAGCTTTCATTGTTCACCCATTTAAATGAAGCATCCTGGTGGTGTGTAAAAAGTGTCTTATGCCACGATTCTTTACATAAGAATAATTAATGATTAATTATGATGTCCTTCACATTAATGTGGCATTAGCGCATTGCAGAAATGCGATAAACAGAGTAAAGCTAAAGCACAATCTCATATTCTTGCAATCAAGGAGCGAGTTATGAGCTACACCCATATTCTTGTCGCCGTTGCCGTCACCCCGGAAAGTCACCAGCTACTGGCTAAAGCGGTCTCTATCGCCCGCCCTGTTCAGGCGAAAGTAAGCCTGATTACTCTCGCTTCCGATCCTGAACTGTATAACCAGTTCGCCGCGCCCATGATGGAGGATTTACGCGCGGTTATGCATGAGGAAACCGAGAATTTTCTTAAGATGCTGGGGGAAAAGGCGGATTATCCGATTGAACAAACTTTCATCGCATCAGGTGAGTTAAGCCAGCATATTTTGGCTGTGTGCCGCAAACACCATGTTGATCTGGTCATTTGCGGCAATCATAACCACAGTTTCTTTTCGCGCGCGTCCTGCTCGGCAAAAAGTGTCGTCAGCGCCAGCCAGGTAGATGTGTTGTTGGTACCGTTAGCGGGCGACTAGTCGCCGCTCGCGATATTTCAGGCCAGCTTAGGGAACGTCGCCACGTTGTTCTGCTGCTGACGCTCAGGGCTACGCGGCGTGACCTCCTTTAGGTCATGAATAAAACGTTCCTGCCAGCGGTTAATGTCATTTTTAACGATCACGTCCAGCATTTCCGCATGGCGCGAAATACGCTCGGCAAGGGGCATCGTTAACGCACGATTGAGCGCCGCCGCCACGTCATCCCGATCGTAAGGATTGACGATTAACGCCGACGTCAGTTCATTCGCCGCGCCGGCAAACTGTGACAGTACCAGTACGCCAGGATTAGCGGGGTCCTGCGCGGCGACAAACTCTTTCGCCACCAGGTTCATCCCGTCACGCAACGGGGTGACGAGCCCGACGTCTGAATAACGGAATATCTTCATTAACAGTTTACGGTCGAAATGCTGATTCAGATAATAGAGCGGCGTCCAGCCCAATTGTCCATATTTCCCATTAATCCGGCCTGCTTCCGTCTCAAGCTGGTGGCGAATATCCTGATATGCCTGTACTTCGCCGCGTGACGTAGGCGCAATTTGGGTATAACGAATTTTTCCCCGATGCTGCGGGTAGTTTTCCAGTAGCGCTTCATACGCCAGAAAACGTTCCGGCAGCCCTTTCGAATAATCCAGCCGCTCGACGGAAAAAATATTCTTCACATTTTTCAGTTCCGCCTTGAGCTGCGCCAGTTTAGGCGGCAACGGCCCGGCAGCCTGCAGAGCAATCTCATCGGGCTCAATACCGATAGGATACACTTCTGTCTGGAAGTCTTTACCCCACGCGATATGCTGCTTGCCGCTGCGAGTCGTGACTCGCGTTTGACTCGAAAGGCTATCCAGAAAAGCCAGGCGATCATTTTCGGTCTGGAACCCGAGCAGATCAAAGTCACACAACTGCTCCAGCAGTTCATCATGCGGCGGTAAAGCGTTAAAAATCTCCGGGGTCGGGAATGGAATATGCAGGAAAAAACCAATTCGGTTGTTCACGCCGCGTTTACGCAGCTCGCTGGCGAACGGTAACAGGTGGTAGTCATGCACCCAAATGATGTCGTTCTCTTTAATGAGGGGCAATAACTTATCCGCTAATAGCGCATTCACCCGCATATAGCCTTCCCATGCAGGGCGCTGAAACTGTACCAGGTCCAGACGATAGTGGAACGCTGGCCAGAGAACCGCATTGGAAAATTGACAGTAATAATCTTCGTAATCTTGTTCGCTCAGGTTAAACGATGCCCAGGTAATATTACCTTTTGTCACCTTTTTTAATGGCTCATCCTCGTTACCTGTCTCGCCACTCCAGCCGAACCACAACCCGCCAGCCGCTTTTAGCGCGCCAAGCACGCCAACGGCGAGGCCGCCGGCGCCGCCTTTATTATCCGGGGGGGCAATTCGATTAGATACTACGACTAAACGACTCATAGCCATCTCTCCTGTTATTCATTACTTGTTGTTCTTGTTGTGGATAATTGATTTGTTCCAGCCAGCGCCAGACATCGGGTACGCTTTCCAGCCGCCATGCCGCCTGGGTTGCCCCGACGCCCACTTTTACGGAAATTCCGCCAGCGTGATTCACCACGCCAAAGCCAGCCTCATCGGTCAAATCGTCGCCCACAAAAACGGGAATCCGTCCCGCAAAGGGCGCCTCCTGCATAAAGGCGGCAATCGCTTCGCCTTTATTGGTTCCCTTAGGTTTGATTTCCACAACACATTTACCAGGCTGCAACGCCAGTTGCGGCCAGTGCTGCGTAACGTGTTGCGCAAGCGCCAACAGCGCCGCTTCATGTTCCGGAGCCTGACGGTAGTGCAGCGCAAACGCCATCCCCTTCGTCTCCAGCTCCGTTCCGGGCAGCGCTACAAGCGTCGAACGTAATAACGCCTCCACCTCACGGACTACCGCTTCAGGAAGGCGCACGATATGGGTTTTACCATTGATGTCACGACGCTCTGCCCCGTGAACGCCAGCGAGCGGAAAGCGAAAAGGCTTCGCCAAAGCATCCAGCTCGGTCATTGAACGCCCTGAAATCAATGCCAGTGCCCCTGCGTTGTGCGCCGCGAGACGGTCTAACAACTGAAGGATTTTATGCGGTACCACTACCTGATCGGGATGAGGCTTTATCTCTGCCAATGTGCCATCAAGGTCAAAAAAATACGCATAGTTCGCAGTGAGTTCGGGGGATACGGTTAACGGTTCTGCCACCCTGGTCTCCTCCTTATCATCATATTGAGACTCACAAACGGTCTCATTAGTCATGTAAGTATAGACAGTGTGACGCTGCTCGCCATTTAGAAAGACCATCGCCAGCCGGGGTAGCGGCTGGCGATGACGTGAAGCTATACTGTTTAGTTGAGTGTTAATTCATCAAATCGTACGCTTCGCTTTTTGCTTATAATGGTCGAAGATAACTGTTGTCAGAAGGATTCAGCCGCGAACCACGTACTGTGCAAAAGGTGAAATGTTGAGCAGGTTCATCGCGTTCTCCACCGTTTCTGATATCAGTACGCTCGCCACCACATATGAGATTTTTCCGAGGCCGCCTTTCAGGAATCCCCCCTAAGACACACGCAGAAATAACGATTAACTCATAACCCAGGGAAGTCATTAGCCAGCATGACATAACCCAGAGCGAATTCATCAGCCAAAAGGCAGGAAAGCCAGCACATTAATCCATAACATCAGCCAGCTAATCCTTACGGCCCTGGGTGAATAACGATTACCAGGGATAATAGATATGTTCAGCCTGTTCGCGAACCGGCGCATCGTCTCCCAGCAGTCTGGCGGAAAGGGTTAGCGCGAAATCAAAGACATGACCCAACCCTTTGCCGCTAATTAAATTACCATCTTCAACCACGGGCGCATCCACATAGACACCTTCCGGAACCGCTTTCCACAGGTCGCCGGAACAGACATAACGACGCCCCTTCAACAATCCGTGAGCACCCAGCACCCTTGCCGCCGCGGAACAGATAGGACAAATAAATTTGCCTGCCGCATCATGACGCGCAACGAAAGCGATCACCGCCGGATTAGCCGCCAGATTAGCGCTCCCCTGCGGACCGCCCGGCAGCACTACCGCATCGAAAAGCGCCTGCTGGCGTTCACTCAGCGTGCTGTCCGCAACCATAGGAATATCATGGTAACTCACCACCGCCCGTGATTCAGCACACGCCAGCGTTTCGACGTCGATATGCAAACGTCGCAGAATATCAAGAGTAACAATGGCCTCTGCTTCTTCAAATCCTGGTGCCAACAGCACCGCGACCTTTTTCATTGACTGCTCCTTGTTAACGAGTCACCCATCAAAACTGTGCTCAACCGAATAACGTGCTCGTATGATTAATGACATTAAAAATGATCTACCGCAAAACCGGCTAGTTTATAAAAACAGGCATATTTGCTCTCAACCGTTTATGCGTGTGATATCCAGACTGGCTAATGTTTATTTTATTGAAATTACCATACTTGAAAGACTCACCCCATGATCTGAAACAATGTTTCATAAACCATAAATCCATATAATATCATTTAACTTTCAAACGGTTGCAATTTCTCTACACTCAAAATCATTACACCTGAAAAAATCACACCGCTGAAAATGTAAAAAAAGATAAACAATTGCATTTAAGGATTTTCTTATTTTTATTGACGCGCTATTCTCATTACCGATCGATAAACAGGAAATGAGATCGCATAAGGGACTGGCGGAACGGAGTTCTTCTGCTAAGAGTATTTATTGTGCATAGAGGTAAGAATGTGACAACGGCCCGTTGCATTCTCGTCTGTCATGCACATCAACACTTTCTGGAAATAAGGATATTGTTATGGCAGCTGTAGGAATGGTTCAAAAGCTCAACACGCCAATGAACCTTGAGTTTTACGCATCAAATCTTTACCTCCATCTAAGCGAATGGTGTTCTGAACACAGTTTAACAGGCACCGCCACCTTTCTTCGTACCCAGGCGCAAGGCAACGTGACGCAAATGATGCGCATGTTTAATTTTATGAAAAACGCCGGCGCCACCCCTATCGTTAAAGCCATTGACGTTCCGGGTGAAGAGCTCTGCTCTCTGGAAGAATTGTTCCAGAAAACCCTGGAGGATTATCAGCAACGCGCCAGCACGCTGTCGCGTCTGGCAGATGAAGCGAAAGCGCTGAATGATGCCTCAACGCTCGATTTTCTCCATACCCTGGAAAAAGAGCAGCAGCAGGATGGCGTACTTTTACAAACTATTCTCGAAGAAGTTCGCAGCGCTAAACGAGCAGGGTTATGTCTGGCGCAAACCGATCAGCATCTCCTTAACGTCGTGACCTATCAGCATCACTGATAGCGGCTCCCCGAGCGACAATATTGAGACGTTATTAGCCGGATAGCAACGCGAAGCAGCTTATCCGGCCTACACCGTTTCTGATCTGTTTGCCAGAGGTGGTGCCTGTCGCTACTGGCGTATTATCGGCACATCATGCCAGCCGACAGGCGCGAAACGCCTCTGTCTTGTCCAGGCATTACCCCAGCATCTCACGTACAAACGCTTCTATTTCTTTATTCTGGCCGTTTTCAAACAAACATTGCTGGAAACGCGGCCCTGAAACCGCCGTTTTAACCAGTTCAGGATCGATAGCCCGTAGTGTATCCAGATAATTCTCTTTGACGACCGCGGCCTTAACCTGATTCAAAATGCCCGCATTGCGTACCTGCGGCGCTTTGCGCTCAGGCGGATACCCCTCGCCTTTACGCCCGGTAAACGCTTTTTCAAAGATGAAACGCACGTTCAGCTCAGCGCCCCAGCCAAAGCCTTTCGCAAATGGCAGGGACAACGCATTGCCGTTGTTGATCTGCGCAAACAGAAAAGCATCTGCCGGATCGATGCAATAGCCACAAATGACACCTGGATGAATATTTAACGACATCAGCGCGCCCTGACCGGTGCCACAGCCAGTAACCACAAAATCAACCGCGTTTGCATTAAGCAGAATACTCGCCATGATGCCTAAATGAATGTACGTCAGGTGATGGTCATTTTCGTCGCACATGCCGACGTTAAAAACGGGAAATCCCTTTTCATTGGCGACGGCGCTAAGTTCGTTATAAATGATGGCATTTTTGCTGGCCTGGCTATTTTCCATCATCAGTGCAATTTTCATCGTGTTCCTCCTGAATGCAGACGGTCGCGTCTGCGTAAATCATGACGTTTTGCCCACACTACACACTTAAGAACACGCATTCAAATTTAATAAAACGAAGTTTCATTAAATGAAGAGACGCTCACACATTTTCTGTTCCCGCTGTAAATCCCCTGCCGTTACCTTTAATCAAGGCGAATCCGTAAGTTATTCCAGCCATTGACGGTGCAAGACACGAGGTAGCATGGTCTGATACCGAATTGTCGGAGCGATTTTATGAAGCCTCTTATTTTTACTCTTTCACTGCTAGCCCTGACGGGATGCACCATTACTCGACAAGCGCAGGTCAGCGAAGCCAGCCCGATAAGCGGCATCGTGCGCCTGACGTATAACCAGCCGCTATTTTTTACTTCACGGACAGATGACTATGTATCTCACGGGACCGCAACACGCGAATGCCAGCAGATGGGCTATGCCGATGCCGTTTCGTTTGGTCAGCCGGTAGGAACCTGTAGCATTTATGCGGGCTCGTTGTGTCTGAACACCCGATTTACCCTCTCCTGGCAGTGCCGGGGCGTTGCCGTCCCGCAAATCATGCCGCTTTATTATTAAGGCGGCTGGCTTAACGCCGACACCATGTACAATGGAGGAGAGTGCAGGGTCGCTATTGCCAGCATGAAGGTGCTGGCTTTTCTTTATTTTTATACGCTATACACTGGCGTTAATGCGTTTTATTCCCATTCGTATTTTTAATAATTAAATTTAATATTTTACCTTTTGCAAATAATAAAATAACAAATTATAGTGGCGCCACATTACCGTATATCTTTTGCTATTTGTGGAGCGGAACCATGCTGAAAACAGAAATGATCGACAAACTGAATGAGCAAATGAATCTGGAGTTGTACTCCTCCCTGCTCTATCAACAAATGAGCGCGTGGTGTAGCTATCATAGTTTTGAAGGCGCGGCCGCATTTCTTCGTCGCCATGCGCAAGAAGAGATGACGCATATGCAGCGCCTGTTTGACTACCTTACCGATACCGGAAGCCTGCCGCGCATTAATACCGTTTCTTCGCCCTTCGCTGAGTACACCTCACTGGATGAACTGTTCCGCGCGACCTATGAGCATGAGCAGCTTATTACGCAAAAAATTAATGAACTGGCTCATGCCGCAATGACCAGCCAGGATTATCCGACATTTAATTTCTTGCAGTGGTATGTGGCAGAACAGCATGAAGAAGAAAAATTATTCAAATCTATTATTGATAAATTAACGCTGGCGGGAAAAAGCGGCGAAGGGCTTTATTTCATTGATAAAGAACTCTCCACCCTGGATACGCAAAATTAATCCAGCACGTCCTTACACGGTGAGACGCGCTCTCACCGTGGCGTATTAATGGCGGCAGATTTTACTCTCATGCGTTGAAAAACCGTCCTCCACGGCAATAAACTTTCCTTTCGCCGCCAGAAACGCGACCAGTTCTGCCGCCGTCATATCTGACGCTGAACAGGTGTGAAATCGTGCCCGCTCGCCAAAGCGCGCTTTTATTGCCGCCTCCAGCGAGGTATGCGTGTACTGCTCGCCAGACTCAATCATCATGTTGAGCACTTCGTGACCGTGAATGGAATCCATAACCCCTCCTGAATAAAACTCGTAGCCTAATGTGTCCGTGTGCGAGCGACTTTGCGCTAGCGCAGGTTTGCGGCGGTTGTCCGCGTCTCCTCTCATATTCGCTTTTATGCCCGAAACTGTAAATTTTACAGTACACCCATTGTAACGACCATTTGACGAAAATAGCGTAATGCCTTACCCTGCGCCGCGGATATCACCGTTCTTTGTTACCGGGGTAGTAGAAAGCGTGAAAAACAGAACTCTGGGCAGTATTTTTATCGTGGCAGGCACCACTATCGGCGCCGGGATGCTGGCAATGCCGCTGGCAGCGGCTGGCGTTGGTTTCAGCGTCACGCTGGGATTGTTGAGTGGCCTGTGGGCGCTGATGTGTTATACCGCGCTACTATTACTGGAGGTATATCAACACGTTCCGGCGGATACCGGGCTGGGCTCGTTGGCAAAACGCTATCTTGGACGTTACGGACAGTGGCTTACGGGATTCAGTATGATGTTCTTAATGTATGCGCTCACCGCCGCCTACATTTCCGGAGCCGGAGAATTACTGGCATCCAGTATTAATAACTGGCTTGGCGCCACGCTCTCGCCCGCTGCCGGAGTACTGCTGTTCACCTTTGTTGCCGGTGGGGTGGTATGTGTGGGCACCTCGCTGGTCGACCTTTTTAACCGCTTCCTGTTTAGCGCGAAGATCATTTTTCTGGTCATCATGCTTGCGTTGCTCACGCCACATATTCATAAAGTAAATCTTCTTACGCTTCCTTTACAGCAGGGGCTGGCGTTATCCGCCATACCGGTCATTTTCACCTCGTTTGGTTTTCACGGAAGCGTGCCGAGTATTGTGAGTTATATGAACGGCAATATTCGCCGGCTGCGTTGGGTCTTTATGACGGGTAGCGCCATTCCGTTAGTGGCCTATATTTTTTGGCAGCTCGCCACGCTGGGAAGTATCGACTCGCCGACATTCAGAGGGCTACTGGCCAGCCATGCCGGGTTAAATGGCCTGCTGCAGGCGCTCAGAGAAGTGGTCGCTTCGCCACATGTCGAACTGGCGGTCCACCTGTTCGCCGATCTGGCGCTGGCGACCTCTTTTCTGGGCGTAGCGCTAGGATTATTTGATTACCTGGCCGATCTATTCCAGCGCCGCAGTACGGTGTCCGGACGCCTGCAAACCGGGCTGATTACCTTTCTGCCGCCGCTGGCGTTTGCGCTTTTCTACCCACGTGGATTTGTGATGGCATTAGGCTATGCCGGCGTAGCGCTGGCAGTGCTGGCACTACTCATCCCTGCCATGCTGGTCTGGCAATGCCGTAAACAGAGCCCTCAGGCGGGATATCGTGTGGCAGGCGGCACGCCAGCGCTGGCGCTGGTGTTTATCTGCGGCATTGTCGTGATTGGCGTCCAGTTTTCGATCGCACTGGGGTTTCTGCCCGATCCAGGTTAATGCCAGGCAAAGATTACCGGGCCCGGACGCCGTCCAGGCTCGATAATCATCACGCTATGGCCGTTTACGAGCCATTAATGCAGGCAGCACTGCTTAAATTTTTTGCCGCTCCCGCATGGACAAGGATCGTTACGCCCCACTTTCACCTCTGCTTTTATCGGCATCTGTAGCGGCGTCGTGTGCGGATGCGCCATCCACCAGGCATGCAGCTCAAGCGCCGCGATACGGATAGCGTCAACGCTTTTATCGAACGCTTCCGGGCTCATTTTATCCAACAGCGCAAAGTTTTCTTCAGTGCCGTGTAAGGCAATCGCTTCCAGCGCCGGTTTTAGCGTATCCGGCAAGTCAGACCAGTCGGACAGCGACACTCCGCGCATGTAACCAAAGCACCATTCTTCAACAATCGTTAATTCATGGCCATCAACTTCTCGCAGGCCAAACAGCGGCTCGAACTGTTCTGGATAGTCTTCAAGCCGGGCGGCTGTGTCCGCCATGTGCTGGAACACCAGATCCATAAATCGCGTCATTTCTTTTTCAGATGTCCAGCGCGGTACGTACGCGGGTCCCCCCCATATCGCGACCAGCCACTGTTCCGGCTCGATGGGACGTGGAGAACTTAGTACCGCAGTAATCAGACCGTCCAGCTCCGCGACATCCAAAATGGCCTGATCGGTATTGTATTTCGTCAGCACATCATCCAGCCATTCCAGCTCGTTCTCGTTTAATGGTTCCATTTTCATAACGCTTTTCCTCAGTGATGACTTCCGCCTGTAGGCCTCTTACATTGCAGCGGATAAAAATAATTTTTTTGCAGGCAGTTTGGATGGCAACCATCAGGGGCCAGATTAACACGAAATGAGGAGGATTCCGGAAGTTAACGCACAAAAGGAGGATCAGGGCGCAGATTTTCCGCCAGGAAGCGCTCGCCCCACACAAAAGCGAGAGATGGGTTTCTCGCTATATTATACTCATGCTAACTTATACCACCGCCGCGGACAGATAAAACCGCCCTCTCAAATAGAGTTTATTTTCAGTAAAAAAGTGTTTAATGAGTTCGTCTACCGCTTCTCTGTCAGCAGAAAAGGTTATTTCCATAAACAGCGTATCGTACCCTATTTTGATATTTTTTTTCTTACAGTAAACACGGATCTCATCCTGCACACTCAGCAACGGCAGGCTAAATGTGTATAGCGGTTGCGGTTCTTTTTTCGCCGCTTTCTCAAAAACTTTAGTGACCAGATCCCCAAGATCGCGCTCTGACCGGGCACCGTTATTAAAATGCAATAAATTACGTCTTTTTACCACCCAGCCTCCAGCCAGATACCGCCAACAATAACTCTCACTTCAATGTGTGAGGCACATAATCACATCCAGAATCAGCTCCAGATAGTATTTCAAATAAACAGCCCGCACTATAGCGCATACTTTTTTCAGACACAGTTTACAGGGATACTCTCTTTATATCCACGAGCACGGTTGCCTTAATCATATCTTCCGCGATAACACAGTTTGTCAACCTATTCTATATAACCAAGCTTAAACAGAACCTTACCAGCCAGCGATATCAGCTCAGGATTTTCAGGATAAAAACGCAGTAACGGCAAAAATACTGCCTCACCGATAATGCTCCGGCTATTAGCATGGTTTGGGCGCAATCCCCAGATATTCTGATAAGTCATCGGCACGACCTGCCCATTCATGGTTGTGTTACCGATATACAGCATAATATGCCCTGGAATATAGACCAGCGTAGTAAACGCTTTTCCGTATCTGGTGAGATAATCGATCCGCATTTGGGGATTTTTATGACTAAGATCGACCACCCGTCCAGCCGCCTCTACCTGCGCCGATGAATGTCTGGGCAGGAATATGCCAAACGGCATTAACAGGCTGCGGACTTCGGCTGAACAATCATTATAAAAGTTAAAATTTCCCCAACCGTAGGGGGCGCCGTGCATTGCTTTCATTAGCACGGCGATATTTTCCGGCGTCATTTTCCACGGCATAGCCGTAAACTCGTTACCGCTTAGCCAGACCCAATGGATAAACGCGCGACCGTTGCTGCCGCGAACTGGCGCCGCAATCAGGAACTGGCCCGCCCGTTGATGTCGGAACGGTAAAATAGTGCCCGGTCGCCCGGTGAAATAATAGACGCCTGCGGCATGGACAGAAACCGGCGCGTTGATAAATGCCCCCAGTTGCTTGTGAGCGAGCAAAACCCACTGTGTTATAAATTTCTGATCCGTACTGGCAATATCTTCACTATGAACCCAGCCAGTTACCGCTGGTGAAACGACATATTGCCAGCGTTGGTCTTTGCTCTTCGTCAGCGTATAGACCGGCGTACCGGGACGCAGCGAAGACATTTGTAAATTATCAAACGGGTACCCCTCGCCCGCCTGACGGGGATCGTTAAAGAGCGGGTCGTCCGTTGGCAGCGCTCTGACTAAACTTTCCCTGACCATAATGCCTCGCCGGGAGGCATGATAGATATTGTCAATCTGCGTATCCGTATTCCCTCTAACCTCCTCTTTCCAGCGAGAGGTATAAAGTCTGAAGTTTTCCCCCCAATAAGCACTGCCGTCGCTAAGAAACTGCTTAATACTGGCATCCCGGACCTGTGCTGCGTTTTTTTTCAGCAATGCGGTAATATAAAAACCATTCCACGGCGAGTGCGCTTCACTGTCCATTCCGAAATAATGAGATTTTAGTGCGTTAAAGTAGCGTTGTTGGGTAGCACTATCAATAACCGGAATAGTGTAATCAGCCGAGTCCGGAGGTATCCATTTATCAACCGACTGTGAATAATCCGCTAACGGAAAGCGTGTTTTTGTCGGGTCAATATAGCTCCCTGTGAGAATTTCATCTTTGGCTGTTGATCGGTTGGTCGTCTGGTGGCAAGCGGTGAGGCACAATGGTATCAATAAAACGGCCCAGGTTTTCTTTTGCATCATCATCTCCGTAAAGCGGGGAAAGCATAATATAGAGACTGACCAAAACCGCCATTCACGAAAACCCGAAATTATCTGTAGTTGACCTGTTATTAAGACAATATTGCAAAACGTGATTAAAGCATGAAGCGGATCACATTACCTTGTGATGAATATTAGTTCGCTATCTACCTTTAATTAAATTGTGCAGAAAACACCCCCTGAACAGTTTTATACTCGTTTAATTTGCATAAATACTCCACTGGCCCGCCCCTGTTTTTTTCAGACAATACATACTGTAGCGCGTCAGTTCTACTTTTTTTATATACTCTGCAAAGTCATTTTCATCGACGTAGCCAATAAAATTACGCGCATCACATGTCGAAGAGGAAAGCTCACCGGGAAGAGAGTAGGTTACGATTGCACTCTCAGGCTCATACAAAATAAAAAAAAGTAGCAAAGCACAACCTACAATCCCAATATTAATGAAGCTAATAAATAATTTTGCATTATCGGTATATTTCACTGGCAGACCTACTCTCTTTAATAAAGCAGGCATAAAACATATCAGCATTTTTTATAGAGATTAATGGATTTTATCGGCTGATTTACCCGACGTTTAGTAATTACCAGGCATAAGTTCTTGCGGGTCGGTAGCACATAACTGTTGTACTGGCAGAAATGCCGCTACCGATGTTTTTTACTGTGTATCGCGCTGGAAAGTTCACGCTCGCGGTCGGCATACAAATTGAAGGCACAAAAAAACCACCCGTAGGTGGTTTCACGACACTGCTTATTGCTTTGATTATTCTTGTCTTTCCCATGGTACCCGGAGCGGGACTTGAACCCGCACAGCGCGAACGCCGAGGGATTTTAAATCCCTTGTGTCTACCGATTCCACCATCCGGGCTCGGGAAAAATTGGAGGCGCGTTCCGGAGTCGAACCGGACTAGACGGATTTGCAATCCGCTACATAACCGCTTTGTTAACGCGCCAAATTTTTTTTGCTTTTCAGCCAGCATCCGCTTTACGCCAATGCTTTTAAACTGGAGCGGGAAACGAGACTCGAACTCGCGACCCCGACCTTGGCAAGGTCGTGCTCTACCAACTGAGCTATTCCCGCAGTATCAAGCAACTTTGTTAATCACTTGATTTTGTTATCGTCTGGCAATCAGTGCTGCCGTTCGATGCGTTGCATTCTACTTACCTGACGCACTGAGTCAACGATATTTTTCGTCACTCACGATCGTTTGCTGAAATTTGCGGCGAAACGATCACTGATCAAGCAAATCTCCACGTGCAGCGCTCAAATATTGCAACATGGACCACAATGTTAGCACCGCTGCGACAAAGAAAAGCGCGATCCCGGCATACTCTACCCAGATATTCGGACGCCACAAGAGCCACGCCAGCGCCACCATCTGCGCGGTAGTTTTGACTTTACCGATCAAGGAGACCGCTACACTACTGCGTTTGCCCAGCTCCGCCATCCATTCACGCAGAGCAGAGATAATAATTTCGCGGGCTATCATCGTCGCCGCAGGTAACGTCACCCACCAGCTATGATAATGCTCGGTGACCAGTACCATGGCGATCGCCACCAGCACCTTGTCGGCGACGGGGTCGAGGAAAGCGCCGAAACGCGTACTCTGGTTCCAGCGTCGCGCCAGAAAGCCGTCAAACCAGTCGGTAATCGCGGCAATACAGAAAATCAGCGCGCTGACCATCGGCGCCCAGGCGAACGGCAAATAAAACACCACGACAAAGAATGGAATCAGGATGACGCGAAACAGCGTGAGCAACGTAGGGATATTAAATTGCATAGTGACGGGTAACTATCTGTTGTCAGTGAAATTACCTCTATGTTGCTACAGTGGCCTCAATGTTTCAACGACCAGAAGATCTTTTCTGCCAGACCTTGCGAAATACCCGGCACTTTTGCAATTTCTTCTACGCTGGCGTTACGTAGTCCTTGCAAACCGCCCATATATTTCAGCAGCATCTGGCGACGTTTAGGCCCAACGCCTTCAATAGTTTCCAGCGTACTGGTATTTTTAACCTTCGCGCGTTTTTTACGGTGCCCGCCGATCGCGTGATCGTGCGACTCATCGCGAATATGCTGAATAACATGCAGCGCCGGCGAGTCCGGCGACAGGCTAAACCCCTCGCCTTCCGGTTCAAAAAAGAGTGTTTCCAGACCGGCCTTTCTGTCCGCGCCTTTGGCGACGCCAAGCAGCAAAGGACGATGCTTATCCCAGGGGACATCGAGCTCAGCGAAAACGGCTTTCGCCTGGGCGAGCTGCCCTTTTCCGCCGTCGATCAGAATAACATCCGGAATCTTACTTTCTTCTATGGCCTTGCCATAACGCCGGCGTAGCACCTGATTCATCGCCGCGTAGTCATCACCCGGCGTGATGCCCGCGATATTATAACGACGATACTCGGCGCGTAACGGCCCGTTAGCGTCAAATACCACACAGGATGCGACCGTTTGCTCCCCCATGGTATGGCTGATGTCAAAACATTCCATCCGCTTGATCGCAGGAAGTTTTAATACCGCCGCCAGCGCAGTCAAACGCTGCGTGATGGTGGACTGCTGCGAAAGTTTAGTGATTAAGGCCGTTGCCGCGTTGGTCCGCGCCAGCTTGAGATAACGGGCGCGATCGCCACGCGGTTTTGTCTGGACATGAATACGCCGTCCGGCAAGTTCCGACAACGAGTCGGCGAGCAGCGTTTTATCACTAAGATTAAAATCGAGCAGTATCTCGCCCGGTAGCGTGCGCATCTGGCTACCCTGCAGGTAAAACTGCCCGACAAAGGTTTCCACCACTTCGCCCAGTTCCGTACCGCCAGGCACTTTTGGAAAATAGCTGCGGCTGCCCAGCACCTTACCCTGGCGAATAAACAGCACATGCACACAGGCCATACCCGCATCAAAAGCCACGCCGATCACGTCGAGATCGTCGCCCGCATTGGAGACAAACTGTTTTTCCGTGACCCGGCGTACCGCCTGGATCTGATCGCGAATACGCGCCGCCTCTTCAAATGCCAGATCCTGGCTGGCCTTTTCCATCCGGGCAATCAGCTGTGTTAAGACCTGGTCGTCCTTACCGGACAAAAACAACCGGACATACTCCACCTGTTGCGCATACTCCTCCTCGCTGACCAGTCCTGCAACGCAGGGGCCTAAACAGCGGCCAATCTGATATTGCAGGCAAGGACGCGAGCGGTTGCGATATACGCTGTTTTCGCACTGGCGGATAGGGAAAATTTTCTGTAACAGCGCCAGCGTTTCCCGCACGGCATAGCCATTAGGAAATGGGCCGAAGTACTCGCCTTTCGCATGTTTGGCGCCACGGTGCATCGCCAGACGCGGATGGGTATCGCCGCTCAGAAAAATAAAAGGATAGGATTTATCATCACGCAACAACACGTTGTAACGCGGTTGATACAACTTGATGTAATTATGCTCAAGCAGCAGCGCTTCCGTTTCGGTATGCGTTACCGTGACATCAATGTGTTGAATTTGCGCAACTAGCGCTTCGGTTTTACGCGAAGCCAGGTTGCTGCGAAAGTAGCTGGAAAGACGCTTTTTCAGGTCTTTTGCTTTACCGACATAAATAACCGTACCGCCGGCGTCATACATACGATAGACACCGGGTTGGCTGGTAACGGTTTTCAAAAACGCCTTTGCATCAAATATTTCACTCACTGGCTTGTTAACGTCTCCGCATTACACAGGCCATGGCGGATTGCCAGGTGAGTCAGCTCAACATCACCATGAATGTTTAATTTACTGAACATACGATAGCGATAGCTGTTCACCGTTTTAGGACTGAGATTCAGCTGTTCTGAAATCTCATTGACCTTCTGACCCTTGGTGATCATCAGCATAATCTGCAACTCGCGTTCAGACAAACTGGCGAACGGCGTTTCCGTTTTTGCAGGCTCAATCTGACTGAGCGCCATCTGCTGAGCGATATCGGAGGCGATATAACGTTGTCCGGAATACACCGAACGAATAGCGCTCACCACCTCCTGAGGCGCAGCGCCTTTGCTGAGATAGCCAGCTGCGCCAGCCTGCATCACTTTGGCGGGCAACGGGTTCTCCGTATGGACGGTCAGCATGATCACTTTGATATCCGCTGTCGATCGGGCAATTTTACGCGTCGCCTCAAGGCCGCCAATACCGGGCATGTTCATATCCATCAGCACGACGTCAACGGCGTTAGTACGGCACCATTTTACCGCATCCTCTCCGCAGCACGCTTCACCGACAACTTTAATGCCCTTTATATCTTCAAGAATGCGTCGTATCCCTGCGCGCACCAGTTCGTGGTCATCAACAAGAAGAACGTTGATCAAAGGAATATCTCCAGAATAGGGATAACGCTACTGATAGTTAATCGTCCTTATATTAGCTGGTTTTATCTCAACTTTGAAACGTAAAAAAACACCGGGTATTCGATTTTGCTCTCGTTTTTGGAAATTATGTTGTACGTCATGTGGCAACTGCCAACGTTGTAGCCCCTTCTGACGGCGCTGTCCCGCGCAGCTATTTCATAATGGTGACAAAAATTTCACGTTCCGCTGTCTAAACACTAATTAGGGAATCAACTTTGTAACAATAATTAACGAGTAAAATACGCGTAATAAACAAAGAATGAAGAAAATATATGCATCACGCGGCAACGTTTATTTTGTGGGTAACCCCTCAGCTTTTTGATCAAAAAACAACCACTGCTATTTTTAGCGTAGCTTATGGTATACTCCGCCGCCTTAACATCTGCTATCGCACATTTTCACTGAAACATAACGAGGAAAATAAATGAGTACGCCTGATTTTTCCACCGCTGAGAATAATCAAGAACTGGCTACTGAAGTCAACTGCCTGAAAGCCATGTTAACGCTGATGCTGCAGGCGATGGGCCAGGCCGATGCAGGGCGCGTGATTCTTAAAATGGAAAAACAGATCGCGCAGATGGATGATGAAGCACAAGCGGCGGTATTTTCCAGTACGGTTAAGCAAATTAAACAGGCTTACCGCCAGTAGTAAAAAACCGGCTGTTAGCATCGCTTTCAGCCGGTTTCGCGTCTGGCGCAAAGCATCGTCAGCACGTCATATCAGACCTGTCGCCGCAGCGTAGCAGGCAATCTGTGTTTTATTGGGCGCATTGAATTTCTTCTGCATATTTTTCTGATGGAAGTTAACAGTATTTTCAGAAATCGACAGAATAATGGCGATCTCCGATGAGGTCTTCCCTTCCGCCGTCCACTTCAGAATCTCTTTCTCACGTTTACTGAAACGCATTTCAGGCGCCATCACCATGTCGTCTTCAAATCTTGTCAGCGCCGAAAGACTCTCCCGCGCCAGCAGTTGCAACCTCAGCTCCACTTCATCGTAGGTAAACGAGGAGCAGCGTAAGCTGCTACGGGAGAAAGATAAAAAGCCCAGCGCCCGGTTCGGCAACATCACACACTGGGTTACGCCTCTGCGTAATCCGAAACGCTGGGCGGCATCCCACATCGCCTGCGCTTCATGAAATAGCATGTCATCCCAATGTAAATGACCCTGCCTGAAATTTTCCAGCTTTAATACCGGATCGATCGCGAAATAGTTTTCGGACTGATAATGCGTTACCCACGCCGGAGGATAAGTGGTACGAAGCGATATTTTAGGCCGGGTAAAGGGGACGGGATGACGAACACACAGGGCATAATAATCAAATTCCAGCCGCTGTGTCTGATATTGCAATTCAGTATAAACATCCTCTGCTCCCGCCATCTCCTGAAAGCGTAACAACATTGCGCGTCGCCAGGTGAAGAAATCATTTTCCTGCATATTTTATGGTCACGCCTTTGATATTGATAATCATTATTATGAATAGCTTAAATTAACATATAAATAGTATTTATATATAAGAAATATCGGACGAAACGTAGAATACTTGAGCGGCATTACAGTTTTTTGGCTTCCGCCAGAGAGCGAGGTTAATAATCTGGCAGAATGACTTCATAATTATTCATTGCGCTCGCCCGAGGCGCGGCTAATTCGGGCGAGCGTTGAAAAGGCATTATTTCACTAAAAATTTCTCAAGGAACTGGCGGGTACGCGGATGCTGAGGATCGGCGAACAAGGTTTTCGCCGGCCCCTGCTCGACGATTTGCCCCTGATCCATAAATATTGCCCGATCAGCCACGTCACGCGCAAAGCCCATTTCGTGAGTAACGATCACCATCGTGCGCTTTTCCTGCGCCAGCTGGCGAATCGTATTAAGCACCTCGCCGACTAATTCAGGATCAAGCGCCGACGTCGGCTCATCAAACAGAATCACTTCCGGGCGCATCGCCAGCGCGCGCGCAATCGCCACGCGCTGCTGTTGCCCGCCCGACAGGCGGCGCGGATAACGGGTCTCTTTACCGGCCAACCCGACTTTGGCTAACAGTTCCCGCGCCAGCGCCGTCGCCTCGGCTTTCGGCTCTCCCTTTACAATCACCGGACCTTCAATGATATTTTCCAGCACGGTACGATGCGGGAACAGGTTAAAACTCTGAAAGACAAAGCCGACATGCTGACGTAGCTGGCGAATCAACCCTTTTTGCTGGCTGAATGGGCGGGCGGTATCGATGATAATATCGCCCACTTTAATGGTGCCCGCTTCCGGTTGTTCCAGCAGGTTAATGCAGCGTAATAACGTTGTCTTCCCTGAGCCGCTCGGGCCGATAATGGCGACGACTTCTCCGGGCTTTACCTCAAGGTCGATACCGTGCAGCACCGTTTGACCATGAAATTTTTTGACCAGGTTGGTGACTTCGATAGCACTCATTTTGGCTCTCTCTCCTGGCGGTTAAGCTGGTTTTCGAAATAGTTTTGCAGTGCCGATAAGACGGTCGCCATTACCCAGTAGATTAACGACGCGGCCAGATACATGGTAAACACCTCCAGCGTTCGCGAGGTAATTAACTGCGCCTGGCGGAACAACTCCGGCACCTGAATCGTCGCGGCGAGCGACGTATCTTTCACCAGGCTGATAAAGCTGTTGCTCAACGGCGGAAGCGCGACGCGAGCCGCCTGCGGCAAAATAGCGCGACGTAGCGTTTGCCACGGCGTCATGCCAATGCTCGCCGCCGCTTCCCATTGTCCCTTGTCGATAGCCGAGATCGCCGCGCGCAGCGTCTCGGACGTGTAAGCCGCGGTATTGAGCGATAAACCAATCATCGCCGCCGGGATAGGGTCCAGCTCAATCCCAAATTGCGGCAGGCCGTAATAGATCATAAATAACTGGGCGATAAGCGGCGTACCGCGAAAAATCGAGATATAAAAGCGCGCCAGCCAGCGAACCAGCCATAGCGGAGACATCCGCATCAGCGCCAGCACAAATCCCAGCAGCAGACCAAAAAACATACCGCCAATACTCAGTTGCAGGGTAAAGACGGCGCCTTTAAGCAAATACGGCAGCGATTCAATAACCAGTTGGATACTTTCTTGCATTCGCGTTGATTACCTGGAGGTTATACATGAGGATGGTAGGCAAACAGCGCAGGCGCCCCACCGGTGTGAATAAAGAGAATCGGCCCGTCATCGTTAAAGCGTTTCTGGCTGATGCCGTCTATCAGACCCGCCATCGCTTTGCCGGTATATACCGGATCCAGCAACACCCCCTCCAGGCTCGCCAGCAGTTTCACCGCCTCCATCCCCGCGTCATTTGGCACGCCGTAACCCGGGGCAAAATAGTCATCCCATAAATGAATATCCGCCGTCGCCGTCAGCGCCAGCTGACCGGCAATAGCCTGCTGCAAGGCAATCACTTTGGGTTTCTGCTCGGCGACAGAACGTGAAACGGTCACGCCAATCAGTTCGACGTCAGGCATCAGATGTTCCAGCCCGACAGCTAACCCGGCGTGCGTTCCGGCGCTGCCGGAGGCCACCACCACCGAAGAGAGCCCGACAACTTCTTCACACTGCTGGGCGATTTCCAGGGCGCTCTCTACGTATCCCATTGCCCCCAGCGCGCTGGAGCCGCCGACCGGAATCACATAGGGCCTGAACCCTTGCGCTTCAATGCGCGTCGCCAGCGTTTGCAGCTGCGCATCCGGATCGGTTAGCGCATCGCACATCTCAATTTGCGTATTAAATAAATCCAGTAACAGGCGATTACCATTCGTCAGGTAATTTTCCGCGGTGGTACCGATTGGATTTTCCAGCAAAGCGACGCAATGCAGCCCCAATTTGGCCGCGACCGCCGCCGTCTGACGGACATGGTTCGACTGAATCGCCCCTGCGGTTATCAGCGTATCCGCCCCTTCTCGCAGCGCGTCGGCCACCAGAAACTCCAGCTTACGCAGTTTATTGCCGCCCATTGCAATGGGCGTAACGTCATCGCGCTTAATGTAAATCTCACGGCCAAGATAATCAGACAATCGCGGCAGGTATTCGAGCGGGGTCGGCGCGCCAATAAGCTCCAGGCGAGGAAAGCGCGTTAAGTGATGTAGTGGCATTGAGCCTCCGGTAACGTTGTGGTGTGTTCTTTTTATTATGCACGTTGATCTAACGGAAATAAAAAAGGCGCCGATTCACGCGCCTCCGTTTGCTGACATAGTATGAGGTTGATATTGCCCGGCGGCGCACTGCCTGCCGGGCAACGTAGAACATTATTGGGTCACGTCAGCGCCAAACCATTTTTCAGAGAGGGCTTTTAAGGTGCCATCTTTTTGCATTTCCGCAATGGCGTTATCTACCGCCTTCAGCAAGTCTTCGTTGCCTTTACGTAACGCAACGCCGGACTCCTGACGCGAAAACGCATCACCGGTGACGGCCAGCGTACCTTTGGTTTTTTTCACCAGATCCAGCGCCGCCAGACGATCGACTAAAATCGCGTCAATACGGCCTACGCGCAGATCCTGGTATTTTGTAGGATCATCGTCATAGGTACGGATATCCACGCCCTGCACATGTTGACGTAGCCACTCTTCATAGTTAGTCCCCAGCCCAACGCCGACTTTTTTGCCCTGCAGATCGGCAGCCGTTTTGATCGTGCCTTCATTGCCTTTTTTCACCAGCGCCTGAACGCCGGAGACAGTATAAGGCGTAGAGAAATCATATTTTTTCTTGCGGACGTCTGAAATCGTGACCTGGTTTATCACCACATCAATGCGTTTAGAGTCCAGCGACGCCAGCATTCCGTCCCATTTGGTCGGCTTCAACGACGCTTTAACGCCCAGATGTTTTGCCAACGCCTCGGCGAAATCGACTTCAAAACCGGTTAATTTGCCGTCGTCGCCCTGAAAGCTAAACGGCGGATAGGTACCTTCCAGCCCTACCAGCAGCGTGCCGCGTTCTTTAACTTTGTTCAGCAAACCCTCATCGGCAAAGCTCTTCGCGCTCATTCCCGCCACCAGCGCTACAGCCATTACTCCCATCAGTGCCTGACGTCCCAGCAGTGCTAATTTCATAGTAACCCCGAATATTGCCGTTAATGACCATAGACTGTGTCCCGCCATGGCGCATCGTCACGTCTCGCGAACCTTTGGGGGACTCAGCCTAATGTAGAAGGTTTGCCACGTTTCACCAACACGACTCTGCTACATCTTATGCTTTTTTAATATATATCAGAACTGGCGGTAAAGGGGGATTTCTGTCTAGGCGCAATCTGCTGATGCGCTTTATATTGCTGGTATTTACGTAGTGCGATACGGTAATTATTGGTGCTGGTTTCCGGCAACCATGGCGCCAGGCTTTCATCGAGAAAACCGTCCTGCAGCAGATCGTGGGAAATGTTTTGCTCGCTGAGGTAATTGCCAAGACGTCGTAAACGCACGACATATTCCCGCACCGTGCCATGGCTCATCTCGGTTTGTTCAAACAAATACTGTTTGAAACCGATAATATCGAAAAAATCACTCTGCTTTTTGCAGTGCAAATCGCCGCAAAAGCGACACAGCGCCACCCACTCCTTCTGCTCCCGCTGCCAGGCAGCGTCGTCAAGTAGCATATCCAGTTGTGAAATAGCGATTTTATTAACGATCTTGCCACGGCGAACCAGCGTAATGCGGTCGAGCAGTTTGTGACAATGCGCGCAATGCGTCTGGCTGTGTTTAAAGTCTTTAAGATAGCGGCTCAGGGGCCGCCTTTTAGGTTGCTGCACCGTCATGAGAACTCCTGGTAGTCTATACGTTGTGCGGCACTTTTCGGGTGCGACCATGCGCGACCTATAACTTACCCAGTTTGGTGCGTAATCGTTTGATGGCCTGACTATGCAACTGGCTGACCCGCGATTCGCCAACTTCCAGTACCGCGCCAATCTCTTTGAGATTGAGCTCTTCCTGGTAATACAGCGTTAACACCAGTTGCTCGCGTTCCGGCAGCGATTCAATCGCATCCATTACCCGCTGTCGCAGGTCGCCCTCCAGCAGTTGATGTAACGGGTTTTCCTGTTGATGTTCTTCAGTCACCAGTTCGATGCTATCGCCATGCTCTTCCCGCCACTCATCGTAAGAGAAAAGTTGGCTGTTGTTGGTATCGAGCAACATCTGACGATACTCCGCAACAGGGATGCCAAGACGTTCCGCCACTTCGGTTTCCGTCGCATTACGCCCCAGTTCCTGCTCCAGTTGTCCCATCGCCTGCGCCACTTCGCGGGCATTACGCCGGACGCTACGCGGCACCCAATCGCGGCTGCGTAATTCATCCAGCATCGCCCCACGAATACGCTGCACTGCGTAAGTGGTAAATGCCGTTCCTTGCAAAGCGTCATATCGGTCGACCGCATTTAATAACCCGATGCCGCCCGCTTGTAGCAGATCGTCCAGTTCCACGCTCGCCGGCAATCGCACCTGCAGGCGCAATGCTTCGTGACGCACCAGCGGTACATAACGCTGCCACAGCGAGTGTTTATCCATTACACCTTCAGCGGTATACAGTGAATTCACGATAAACAGCCCTGCGTTAAATGAGTTATCGGCATGATTATCCGTTTCTACAGAGGGTTCTATCGAAGGAATAAGGCTATAAAAGAAGGGTTATTTCACTTATGTAACCTGTAGCACCTTTTTAGCGGCTCAAAGAGCAGAATAAAATCAGCCAGATAGGATAAACGGGATGCGCAAGCGCCCACCCCGAATAAAACTATGTCAGAAGATGAATCATCGACAGATCGTCGCCAGTACGCACCGTTTCTATATGGCGATGAAAATTCGCCGCCACCTCGCTGTTATGCTGGCTGCGGGAGTGAAAGCTATACACAATATTAGTAACGTCATCCCACTCAAGCCGCCCGCGCTCATGCACGCTGGCTGCCGTTAATAGCTTAATAAAGGCATATTCCGCCACGATAATATACAGCGCGCGTAACGGGTCGACATTCGGCTGGTTGGGGAAATTATTTTCCCAAATTTTATAGAGAATTAAATTTCTGAAAGCCCAGTTCTTCTGCTGCTCATCCGCCTGTAAACAGCGCGCTAATGAGGACTCAATATCGCTAACCTTCTGCTCCATTGAAACACCCTCTTCCGCCGTCAGCACCCGCAGAAGGCACTGGATATAGTGATCGAGGATAACACTGCCACGATTAAGCGGGAGCGAGCGGAAATAGTTCTGCATCTGCAATACCAGCGAGGTTTTTACCTTGCTGTCCGGCGCGATATTCATCAACTCCTGCGCCAACACGCCGGTCTGCAACTGTTCAAGTAACGCGGCATACACCTGTTCCAGTTCGCCCAGCGCGGCATCATCAATTTTGGCAAATTTCTGTGCATACATGACGAATTTAATCAACGCATAGAGCGCGGCTTCCGTACTGCTGTTGGCATGGTTGATCAGACTCAGGCAAAACAGATTGAGTAACTTTTGCTGCGCTGGGAATAACGGCGCAGTATTGAATGTCTGCTGAATGATTGTTTTTTCGCTGAGTGCCATTGCGTCAGGATCGTTTAAAATGCGGGACGTCACCTCCGGGCAGGCAAGACTCAGAGAGTTACGCACCTCATTTTTATAGGTATGATGCGCCCGCGGGAAAGAGGAACAGGTATGACTTAATGCCTTTGCGCCTAACGTTTTTTGCACCCGGCACAGACGGTCCTCATCCAGATAAGGGCAATTCCCCAGCGCCGAAGGCAGCTTAATTTCCCCCCAGTGGCTGTTGTTCTTTTTCAGCAGGATAATATGGTCTTGCGCGATGGTACGAATCGCCGTGTCTTTACTGGCGAGATACTTTTTGACCGTCGTCTTATCCAGCGTGATTTTCCAGCCCTTACAACAGTGATCGCGGCAGGCCGAGCCAGAACAGGAAAAGTGGGTGACAAAGGCAGGTTCAGTGACGGTGATTTCTTTCATTACACAGGCTCCGGAATTAAAAAAGGCAGCTTTCGCTGCCTTGATTGTGTACCACGTGTCGGTGAATCAATCGCCGGATTAACGCAGTAAAGAGAGGACGTTTTGCGGAACCTGGTTAGCCTGCGCCAGAACGGAGGTACCGGCCTGCTGCAGGATCTGCGCGCGAGACATGTTGGAGACTTCGGTCGCATAGTCGGAATCTTCGATACGGCTACGCGCTTCAGACAAGTTGTTTACGGTGTTGCCCAGGTTGGTGATAGCGGAGTTGAAACGGTTCTGTACCGCACCCAGGTCAGAACGCAACGCATCAACCTGCGCCAGCGCGGCATCAATTTTAGCCAGCGGGTTTTCGGTGGTTTTAGCGGCTGCTTCAGCCAGCTCTGGCTGCGCTTTGAAATCGTGACCAGCGGCTTTACTAGCATTGTAGGTTTTACCGTCGATAGTAACAACTTCGGTTTTACCGTCTACGCCACCAAGTTGGTTAGCCGCAGTTTTTGTGGCTCCCGTGGAATCAGTATAAGTGGTTACATTAGCTGTGATTTTACCTGTACCTTCGTCATAGGTTGCAGCATAGTACTTGCCACCGGCTTCAAGCGCATAACCACCGTCAATAGATTTTCCATTTTTATCGGTATAAGACATTTTTACTAATTTAGCTGCGGTAGCGTCCGCATTTGAAACGCCACCATCTTCTAGCGCTTTTTTAACATCAGTACTGACTGCAACAGGAGCATTAACCTGTACTTTGGTTACTGTTGTATCCCCAGTTACTGTGGCTTTAGTTGGTGCTGCATTGAAAGTTACCGCACCTGTCGCACTATCAACATTCACTTCATATTTACCATTCTTACTGGTATCGGCAGCATTCGTATACCCTGCAACAGTGGCGTAATACTTACCATCTTTAAACGAAAGCGTAGCAGACAAGGAATCGCCTGTTGCCGCGGGATTTCCCAACGCGGCTTTGATAGCAGTAGCATCAGGCGCTGTAAGATTTTTAGTACCGTCAGTAAATGATTTCGGATCCATTGCAGCAGTTGCTGATACATCATACGCTTTCTGCACATTCAGCGTATCCAGACCCAGGGTCTGAGAGTTGATCTGCTTCAGATCTATATCGATGGTTTCACCGTCGTTGGCACCAACCTGGATGGTCAGGGTGTTGTCCTGCGCCAGGACTTTCACGCCGTTGAACTGAGTCTGGCCGGATACACGGTCGATTTCGTTCAGGCGCTGGGTGATTTCAGCCTGGATGGAGTCGAGGTCAGACTGGGAGTTGGTGCTGTTAGCAGACTGAACCGCCAGTTCACGCACACGCTGCAGGTTGTTGTTGATTTCGTTCAGCGCGCCTTCAGTGGTCTGCGCAATGGAGATACCGTCGTTAGCGTTACGGGAAGCCTGAGTCAGACCTTTGATGTTCGCGGTGAAACGGTTAGCAATCGCCTGACCTGCCGCATCGTCTTTCGCGCTGTTGATACGCAGACCAGAAGACAGACGCTCGATAGCGGTGCCCAGAGCGGACTGGGATTTGTTCAGGTTATTCTGGGTCAACAGCGACAGGCTGTTTGTATTAATGACTTGTGCCATGATCTTTTCCTTATCAATTACAACTTGATGTTATTGGGCTGTTGCCCACGGTTTCTCACCGTAACCCTTGTATCGGCACCTGAATTTCGAACTTTAGAAAATTTTTCACTTCCCCCGATCTTTTTCTTAGGCGGCGAAATAGCCGCTTTATGCATCATTATTCCGCGCATTATTTTTGCAAAATTATCATTAAACTTTGCCTCCAGATTGCCGATAACGCGCTTAACTACTGTTTGCAATCAAAAAGGAAGAAGGCATGGCTTCAATTTCATCATTAGGTGTGGGATCAAACTTACCGTTAGACCAGTTGTTGACAGACCTGACAAAGAACGAAAAAGGACGCTTAACGCCAATTACCAAACAGCAGAGCGCGAATTCGGCAAAGCTAACCGCCTATGGCACATTGAAAAGCGCATTAGAAAAATTCCAGACGGCAAATACCGCGTTAAATAAAGCGGATTTATTTAAGTCTACCGTGGCGTCCAGCACGACAGAGGACCTCAAAGTCAGTACTACCGCAGGCGCTGCCGCAGGGACTTATAAGATTAGCGTAACCCAGCTTGCCGCCGCGCAGTCGCTGGCGACAAAAACCACCTTCGCAACCACCAAAGAGCAGTTGGGCGATACGTCGGTCACGTCCCGGACAATTAAAATTGAACAGCCGGGACGTAAAGAGCCGCTGGAAATTAAGCTGGATAAAGGCGACACCTCCATGGAGGCGATCCGTGACGCCATCAATGACGCCGACAGCGGTATCGCCGCCAGCATCGTTAAGGTCAAAGAGAACGAATTCCAGTTGGTGCTTACCGCCAATAGCGGTACCGACAATACGATGAAGATCACGGTGGAAGGCGATACAAAACTTAACGATTTACTCGCTTATGACAGCACCACCAATACCGGCAATATGCAAGAGCTGGTGAAAGCAGAAAACGCGAAGCTGAACGTAAACGGCATCGACATTGAGCGTCAGAGCAATACCGTAACCGACGCCCCTCAGGGAATTACGCTCACCCTGACGAAGAAAGTGACCGACGCGACCGTGACGGTAACAAAAGATGATACCAAGGCGAAAGAGGCGATTAAATCCTGGGTGGATGCCTATAATTCGCTGGTGGATACCTTTAGTTCGTTAACCAAATATACCGCCGTTGAGCCGGGCGAAGAAGCCAGCGATAAAAACGGCGCGCTGTTAGGCGATAGTGTGGTTCGTACTATCCAGACCGGGATTCGGGCACAATTTGCCAATAGCGGCAGTAATTCTGCGTTCAAAACAATGGCGGAAATTGGCATCACTCAGGATGGGACTTCCGGCAAACTGAAGATTGATGATGATAAGCTGACCAAAGTACTGAAAGATAACACAGCCGCAGCGCGTGAGCTGCTGGTGGGCGATGGTAAAGAAACGGGGATCACCACCAAAATTGCCACCGAAGTGAAAAGTTATCTGGCGGATGACGGCATTATTGATAATGCGCAGGACAACGTTAACGCCACGCTGAAAAGCCTGACGAAACAGTACCTGTCCGTTAGCAACAGCATCGATGAAACCGTTGCCCGTTACAAGGCCCAGTTTACCCAACTGGATACCATGATGAGTAAGCTGAATAACACCAGTAGTTATTTGACCCAGCAATTTACAGCTATGAACAAGTCCTGATAACAGAGGTCACCATGTACACCGCGAGCGGTATCAAAGCTTATGCGCAAGTCAGCGTGGAAAGCGCCGTGATGAGCGCCAGCCCGCATCAGTTGATTGAAATGTTGTTTGATGGCGCGAATAGCGCTCTGGTGCGCGCTCGCCTGTTTTTAGAACAAGGCGATGTTGTCGCGAAAGGTGAAGCGTTAAGCAAAGCCATCAATATTATCGATAACGGGCTGAAAGCCGGTCTCGATCAGGAAAAAGGCGGTGAGATTGCGACGAATCTTTCCGAGCTATACGACTATATGATTCGCCGTTTACTGCAGGCTAATTTGCGTAACGACGCTCAGGCCATCGAAGAAGTGGAAGGGTTACTCAGCAATATTGCAGAAGCCTGGAAACAGATTTCACCGAAAGCATCTTTCCAGGAGTCTCGTTAATGACCTCAACCGTGGAGTTTATCAACCGTTGGCAGCGTATTGCGCTGCTCAGTCAATCGCTGCTTGAACTTGCGCAGCGAGGTGAATGGGATCTCTTATTGCAACAAGAGGTCTCCTATCTGCAAAGTATTGAAACGGTGATGGAAAAGCAAACTCCACCGGGCATTACGCGAAGTATTCAGGATATGGTCGCCGGATACATCAAACAAACGCTGGATAATGAGCAGCTCCTGAAAGGGCTGCTGCAACAGCGACTGGATGAACTGAGTAGTTTGATCGGACAATCCACCCGCCAAAAATCACTCAACAACGCTTATGGGCGTCTTTCCGGTATGTTACTCGTGCCAGATGCGCCTGGCGCCTCATAATATTTTCCCGTCTCGTATGAAAATTCTTCCATACTCCAGAGGTCGGCTAAACGACTTCTGGAGCACGGAAGATGAAAAACCCCACGTTATTGCAGTACTTCCACTGGTATTATCCCGACGGCGGTAAACTCTGGTCTGAGCTGGCGGAACGTGCTGATGGGCTGAATGATATCGGTATCAATATGGTCTGGCTACCGCCCGCCTGTAAAGGCGCCTCCGGCGGCTATTCCGTAGGCTATGATACCTACGACTTGTTTGACCTCGGCGAATTTGACCAAAAAGGAACTATCGCGACAAAGTACGGCGATAAACGCCAGTTACTGGCGGCGATAGACGCGCTCAAAAAAAATAATATTGCGGTGCTGCTCGACGTCGTCGTGAACCACAAAATGGGCGCAGACGAAAAAGAACGTATTCGCGTTCAGCGCGTGAATCAGGATGACCGCACGCAAATCGATGACAACATCATTGAATGCGAAGGCTGGACGCGCTACACCTTCCCTGCCCGCGCGGGCCAGTATTCCAACTTTATTTGGGACTATCACTGTTTCAGCGGCATTGATCACATCGAGAATCCCGACGAAGACGGCATTTTTAAGATCGTCAATGACTATACCGGCGATGGCTGGAACGATCAGGTTGATGATGAGATGGGTAATTTCGACTATCTGATGGGGGAAAATATCGATTTTCGCAATCACGCGGTTACGGAAGAGATTAAATATTGGGCTCGCTGGGTCATGGAACAAACCCACTGTGACGGCTTTCGCCTGGACGCGGTAAAACATATACCCGCCTGGTTTTATAAAGAATGGATTGAGCATGTACAGGCGGTTGCACCAAAACCGCTGTTTATTGTCGCAGAATACTGGTCGCATGAAGTGGATAAACTGCAAACGTACATCGAACAGGTCGACGGGAAAACCATGCTGTTCGACGCGCCGTTGCAGATGAAATTTCACGAGGCCTCGCGCCAGGACGCGGAGTATGACATGCGCCACATATTCACCGGCACTCTGGTAGAAACCGACCCTTTTCATGCGGTGACGCTGGTCGCTAACCACGATACACAACCGTTACAGGCGCTGGAAGCGCCGGTAGAACCCTGGTTCAAACCATTGGCCTATGCGCTGATCCTGCTTCGTGAAAACGGCGTACCGTCAGTGTTTTATCCCGATTTATACGGCGCCAGCTATGAAGATAGCGGCGAAAATGGCGAGACCTGTCGGGTCGACATGCCGGTGATTAACCAACTGGATCGGCTGATCCTCGCTCGTCAGCGTTTTGCGCACGGTATACAAACACTCTTTTTCGATCATCCTAACTGTATCGCCTTTAGTCGCAGCGGTACTGAAGAGAATCCAGGCTGTGTGGTTGTACTTTCCAATGGCGACGACGGTGAAAAAACCCTCCTGCTCGGCGACAATTACGCTAACAAGACCTGGCGTGATTTTCTGGGAAACCGCAGTGAGCATGTTGTAACTAATGATCAAGGCGAAGCGACGTTCTTCTGCAACGCAGGCAGCGTCAGCGTGTGGGTCATTGAGGACGTATGATGAGCGTTCCCGGCGGCAGAGCGCTGCCGGGAAGCGAAATTACGGCAGCGGCGTCGGCAGCGGCGTTTTTTCTAACGCGGCGGCGCACTCCGGCGTCGGACGAGCGACCCGTTGCAGCGTCATGCCATCATATTCCAGGGTATTCCCGTCGCGCTCAATCTCATAGAGCTCACGCTTAACCGTAACATTGGTTAAGTCATCGGAGAGCATGGTCAGCTTGCCCGGCAGAGCAATAACGCGCTGCCACTGGCGGCAGTCCAGCGTATCGCCTTCTTTAGTCACCACCAGGCTGGCGATAGCTTCAGGGCTCACCAGCTTACGTTGCGGGCCTTTTGACTGCCAGTACCCTTCCAGACCGGCCGGCGCGGGCGTTTTCACCACATCATTATAGTTTTCCACCTCGGCGCATCCGGCCAGAACCAGCAATGCGCCAACGATCGCTACTTTTTTCATCATTCATCCTGCATCAGAAGAAAGAGGAATTGTGGCATTAAAGCCCTGACGCCGCCAGCCTTTCCAGGCGCTGGCCGCAATTTGATCCAGTCGGTATTACCGCTTATTAGGTGTAGGCAAATTCTGTGATCGGTGTAGTATGCGCACTTCTTGTTTCACACCTTCTGAGTTCAGAGGCTAAACACATGTCATGGCAACACTTCAAGCAAACCTGGTTAATTAAATTCTGGGCGCCGGCCCCTGCGGTGATCGCAGCCGGTATTCTCTCTACCTACTATTTTGGCATCACCGGCACGTTTTGGGCCGTGACGGGCGAATTTACCCGCTGGGGCGGGCAAATTTTGCAGCTTTTTGGCGTTCATGCCGAACAGTGGGGCTACTACAAGCTGATTCATCTGGAAGGTACGCCGCTGACGCGCATCGACGGCATGATGATCCTCGGCATGTTCGGCGGCTGTTTCGCCGCGGCGCTGTGGGCCAACAACGTAAAACTGCGTATGCCGCGCAGCCGAATCCGTATCGTACAGGCGGTGGTCGGAGGCATGATCGCTGGCTTCGGCGCGCGTCTGGCGATGGGGTGTAACCTGGCCGCCTTTTTTACCGGAATCCCGCAGTTCTCCCTACACGCGTGGTTCTTTGCGCTGGCGACCGCTATCGGCTCCTGGTTCGGCGCCCGCTTTACGTTGCTGCCGATGTTTCGCATACCGGTGAAAATGCAAAAGGTCTCCGCGGCTTCGCCACTAACGCAGAAACCGGATCAGGCAAGACGGCGTTTCAGGCTCGGTATGCTGGTCTTTATCGGCATGATTGGCTGGGCGTTATTAACGGCAATGCATCAGCCGAAACTGGGGCTGGCGATGCTGTTCGGCGTCGGGTTTGGGCTGCTGATCGAGCGCGCGCAAATATGCTTTACCTCGGCCTTTCGCGATCTGTGGATCTCCGGACGCGCCCATATGGCGAAAGCGATTATTTTCGGCATGGCGGTCAGCGCCATTGGTATTTTCAGCTACGTGCAGTTGGGCGTTGCACCTAAAATTATGTGGGCTGGCCCGAATGCGGTCATTGGCGGACTGCTGTTCGGTTTTGGCATCGTGCTGGCGGGCGGCTGCGAAACCGGCTGGATGTACCGCGCCGTAGAAGGCCAGGTGCATTACTGGTGGGTGGGCCTCGGCAATGTCATCGGTTCGACCATCCTGGCTTACTACTGGGATGATTTCGCGCCTGCGCTGGCGACCAGTTGGGATAAAGTTAACCTGCTGAATACCTTTGGTCCGCTGGGCGGTCTGCTGGTCACCTACCTGTTATTATTTGCCGCGCTGATGTTAATTATCGGCTGGGAAAAACGTTTTTTCCGCCGTGCGGGGCTGACGCCTGCTAAGGAATCTGTATGAAAAATATCGTCCCTGATTACCGTCTGGATATGGTTGGCGAACCTTGCCCGTACCCGGCGGTCGCCACTCTGGAAGCGATGCCGCAGCTAAAAAAAGGGGAGATCCTGGAAGTGGTGAGCGACTGTCCGCAATCCATTAATAATATTCCACTGGATGCGCGCAATCACGGTTATACGGTGCTGGATATCCAACAGGATGGCCCGACAATTCGTTATCTGATTCAAAAATAAGCGCATACTCCCGCTGTACGTTACGGCGGGAGACCTTTTTACGGCATAACCGGCAAAAATCTACAACGCATAAAAGAAATCAGACAAGGTCGTCTTGTGCGCCGTGGCATAAATCTATTATATAACGTATACCGTTTTAATTTTGTCTGAGCCGATGAAAAATCCAGGGTTATTTTAAGCAAAACATAAAATAATTATTATTTTCCCTCTACGTCATAAAAGACTATCAGGTATTTATATTTTTACTCACTGACATTATCAGGTGATCATTTATTTATGCACAGCAGAAGCCAAAAAAATGATAAAAATTATTTTCATCTCCATTATTGGAGTCGTCTGTCTTGCCGCTGCCCGTTACTCACCCGTCACAGTGGTCAATGCACATCCGAGCGCCATTGCCCGCTGTCTCGCTGATAATCTGTCCCCGTATGGGTATATACTGGATCTCCATGAAACAGATATTCCAGGCATTAATAAAGAATTTACCGTGTATTATCGCAACGGCGCATATATTGCAGGAACATTCTGGATTGCAAACTCAATGACAATCGCGTCAGAACGAATAGTAGGAATGAATGGCGTCAGTAAACAGGCGTACCCTATTTTTAATAAGTCCCTGCAACAATGTGCAACCCGCTTATCAATAAAATGAGCGCGCCTCGCAAAAAACAAGCCCACATAATCACGCACTGGTTGCATGGGCGTCGCGTCCCCCGCCGCTGACTTAGGTAAGCGCCCGGGAGTTCGCTGCGGATGTGTTGTCAACCCTGGCTTAAACCTGCATGGACATGACTTCCTGGTACGCGGCGACCAGCTTATTGCGCACCTGAATCCCCATTTGCATGGAAACGGACGCTTTTTGCATATCAGCCATCACGTCATTAAGCGCAATGCCCGGCTCACCCAGAGTGAATTTTTCCGCCTGAACGCGCGCCGCCGTCTGTCTGTCGCTAATACGATCCAGCGCAGCATGTAGCTGGCCGGCAAAACTCACCGTCGACTGCGAGTGCGTGTCTTGCCCGCGCGCGGCCATCGCCGTCGCCTGTAACTGGCTAATAACCCCTTCAATCCCCTGTATTGCTGCCATGCTATTCCCCTGGATGATTTTTTACGCAGCAGAGATTACCAGTTTGTCAATAAGATAAAGGCGTTAAATAACGATAAAAAACCTCGGTTTTTAGCGCATAGAAAAATTCGAAACCACAAATAATGAGACCGTCAATTTTTCGAGTTTGCTGACCCGGGAGTGAGTCTTGTTCCACTTTGCAAAAAACGCCGTCCACGATCAGTCACGAGGTGCGAGATGAGTGCGACTGCATCGACTGCAACCCAACCTAAACCTCTCGAGTGGCTTAATCGCCTACGCGCGAATCCCCGAATTCCGTTAATTGTGGCGGGTTCCGCCGCCGTGGCGATCGTCGTTGCGATGGTGCTGTGGGCCAAAACGCCCGATTACCGCACGCTATTTAGCAACCTTTCCGATCAGGACGGCGGCGCGATCGTCGCGCAGTTGACCCAGATGAATATCCCCTATCGCTTTGCCAATGGCAGCGGCGCGATTGAAGTGCCCGCCGACAAAGTGCATGAACTGCGTCTGCGTCTGGCGCAGCAGGGGCTGCCTAAAGGCGGCGCGGTAGGCTTTGAACTGCTTGATCAGGAAAAATTCGGTATCAGCCAGTTCAGCGAGCAGGTGAATTATCAGCGCGCGCTGGAAGGTGAACTGGCCCGGACGATCGAGACGCTGGGTCCGGTAAAAAGCGCCCGCGTTCACCTGGCGATGCCAAAGCCGTCGCTATTTGTGCGGGAACAAAAATCCCCTTCCGCCTCCGTCACCGTCACACTGGAACCGGGACGGGCGCTGGATGAAGGACAAATTAGCGCCGTGGTACATCTGGTTTCCAGCGCTGTCGCCGGTTTGCCGCCAGGAAACGTCACTCTGGTCGATCAATCCGGTCATCTGCTCACGCAATCCAATACCAGCGGTCGCGACCTTAATGACGCGCAATTAAAATTTGCTAATGATGTGGAAAGCCGCATCCAACGCCGTATCGAAGCCATTCTGTCGCCTATCGTCGGGAACGGTAATGTTCACGCTCAGGTAACCGCCCAGTTGGATTTTGCCAATAAAGAGCAGACGGAAGAGCACTACAGCCCGAACGGCGATGCGTCGAAGGCCACCCTGCGTTCACGTCAGTTGAATATTAGCGAACAGGTAGGCGCGGGCTATCCCGGCGGCGTGCCTGGCGCGCTGTCGAACCAACCAGCGCCGCCTAACGAGGCGCCGATCGCTACGCCGCCGACCAATCAACAAAACGCGCAGAATACGCCACAAACCAGCACCAGTACCAACAGTAACAGTGCTGGCCCGCGCAGTACACAGCGTAATGAAACCAGTAACTACGAAGTGGACCGCACCATTCGTCACACCAAAATGAACGTGGGCGATATTGAGCGTCTCTCCGTGGCCGTCGTGGTGAATTACAAAACGCTGGCGGATGGCAAACCGCTGCCATTGACCGCCGATCAGATGAAACAGATCGAGGATCTAACCCGTGAGGCGATGGGTTTTTCTGATAAACGCGGCGATACGCTAAACGTGGTGAATTCACCGTTTAGCGCAGTGGATGACACCGGCGGCGAACTGCCCTTCTGGCAACAGCAGTCCTTTATCGATCAGTTGCTCGCGGCAGGTCGCTGGTTACTGGTGCTGGTGGTGGCCTGGATTCTGTGGCGCAAAGCGGTACGTCCGCAGTTGACGCGCCGCGTTGAAGAAGCGAAAGCGGCGCAGGAACAGGCGCAGGTTCGCCAGGAAACCGAAGAAGCCGTGGAAGTACGCCTTAGCAAAGACGAGCAGCTCCAGCAACGCCGGGCTAACCAGCGTCTGGGCGCTGAGGTGATGAGCCAGCGTATTCGCGAAATGTCAGACAACGATCCGCGCGTGGTGGCGCTGGTCATTCGCCAGTGGATGAGTAACGATCATGAGTAATCTTAGCGGTACCGATAAAAGCGTCATTTTGTTGATGACCATTGGCGAAGACCGGGCGGCAGAGGTGTTTAAACACCTCTCAACCCGCGAAGTACAGGCGTTAAGTACGGCGATGGCTAACGTGCGTCAGATCTCCAACAAACAACTGACGGACGTACTATCAGAGTTTGAGCAAGAAGCGGAGCAGTTCGCCGCGCTGAATATCAACGCCAACGAATACCTGCGCTCCGTACTGGTTAAAGCGCTGGGCGAAGAACGCGCCTCCAGCCTGCTGGAAGATATTCTGGAAACGCGCGATACCACCAGCGGTATCGAAACGCTCAACTTTATGGAACCGCAGAGCGCCGCCGACCTGATTCGCGACGAACACCCGCAGATTATCGCCACCATTCTGGTCCACCTTAAACGCAGTCAGGCCGCCGATATTCTGGCGCTGTTTGACGAACGACTGCGTCATGATGTGATGCTGCGTATCGCGACATTTGGCGGCGTACAGCCGGCGGCGCTGGCGGAATTGACCGAAGTGCTGAATGGCCTGCTCGACGGTCAGAACCTGAAACGCAGTAAAATGGGCGGCGTAAGAACCGCGGCGGAAATTATCAACCTGATGAAAACGCAGCAGGAAGAAGCGGTTATTACCGCTGTGCGCGAATTCGACGGCGAACTGGCGCAGAAAATCATCGACGAGATGTTCCTGTTCGAAAATCTGGTGGATGTGGACGATCGCAGTATCCAGCGTCTGTTGCAGGAAGTGGATTCCGAATCGCTGCTGATCGCTCTGAAAGGCGCCGAACCGCCATTACGCGAGAAGTTCCTGCGCAATATGTCCCAGCGCGCCGCCGATATCCTGCGCGACGACCTTGCCAACCGTGGCCCGGTTCGTCTGTCTCAGGTGGAAAACGAGCAGAAAGCGATTCTGCTTATTGTGCGTCGTCTGGCGGAAACCGGCGAAATGGTGATTGGCAGCGGCGAGGATACCTATGTCTAATGAATTGCCGTGGCAAGTCTGGACCCCCGACGATCTCGCCCCGCCGCCGGAGACGTTTGTGCCGGTTGAGGCTGATAACGTGACCTTGACAGACGATACGCCGGAGCCCGAACTCACTACCGAACAGCAGCTGGAGCAGGAGCTGGCGCAGCTAAAAATACAGGCCCATGAACAAGGTTATAACGCCGGGCTGGCGGAGGGACGGCAAAAAGGACACGCGCAGGGATACCAGGAAGGGTTAGCGCAGGGGCTGGAGCAAGGACAAGCCCAGGCGCAGACGCAGCAGGCGCCGATTCATGCCCGTATGCAGCAGTTAGTGAGCGAGTTTCAGAACACACTTGACGCGCTCGATAGCGTTATCGCCTCACGGCTGATGCAAATGGCCCTGGAGGCTGCGCGTCAGGTCATCGGCCAAACGCCGGCGGTGGACAACTCAGCGCTGATTAAACAGATCCAACAACTGTTGCAGCAAGAGCCGCTCTTTAGCGGCAAGCCGCAGTTGCGCGTGCATCCGGACGACTTACAGCGGGTGGAAGAGATGCTGGGCGCCACGCTCAGTCTTCACGGATGGCGGTTACGCGGCGATCCAACGTTGCATCACGGCGGGTGTAAAGTCTCTGCCGATGAGGGCGATCTGGACGCCAGCGTCGCTACTCGCTGGCAAGAGTTGTGTCGCCTGGCGGCGCCGGGAGTGCTCTGATGACCACGCGTTTGACCCGCTGGCTTACCGCGCTCGACAACTTTGAAGCAAAAATGGCGTTATTGCCGGCGGTGCGTCGTTATGGACGTTTAACCCGCGCCACTGGCCTGGTACTGGAGGCCACCGGTCTCCAGCTTCCGCTGGGCGCCACCTGCATTATTGAGCGCCAGGACGGCCCTGAAACCAAAGAGGTGGAATCGGAAGTCGTCGGTTTTAACGGCCAGCGTCTGTTTTTAATGCCGCTGGAAGAGGTTGAAGGCATTCTGCCCGGTGCCCGCGTTTACGCCCGTAACGGGCATGGCGACGGTCTGCAAAGCGGCAAACAGTTACCGCTCGGCCCGGCCCTGCTTGGTCGGGTGCTGGATGGCGGCGGTAAACCGCTCGACGGACTGCCTGCGCCGGATACGCTGGAAACCGGCGCGTTAATCACGCCGCCGTTTAACCCGCTACAGCGAACGCCAATCGAACATGTGTTGGATACCGGCGTACGCGCTATCAACGCGTTGTTAACCGTAGGGCGCGGTCAGCGTATGGGACTCTTTGCCGGTTCCGGCGTCGGTAAATCGGTTCTGCTTGGCATGATGGCGCGCTACACACGGGCGGACGTGATTGTCGTGGGACTTATCGGCGAACGTGGCCGCGAAGTTAAAGATTTTATCGAAAATATTCTCGGCCCCGACGGTCGCGCGCGTTCGGTGGTGATTGCCGCCCCGGCGGATGTTTCGCCGCTGCTGCGAATGCAGGGCGCCGCCTATGCCACCCGCATCGCCGAAGACTTTCGCGATCGCGGACAGCATGTGTTGCTGATTATGGATTCGCTGACGCGCTATGCGATGGCGCAGCGTGAAATTGCGCTGGCAATCGGCGAACCGCCAGCCACCAAAGGTTATCCGCCCTCGGTGTTCGCAAAGCTGCCGGCGCTGGTCGAGCGTGCCGGTAATGGCATCCATGGCGGCGGCTCTATCACCGCGTTTTATACCGTGTTGACCGAGGGGGACGACCAACAAGATCCCATTGCCGACTCGGCACGCGCAATCCTCGACGGGCACATTGTCTTGTCCCGCCGTCTGGCGGAGGCCGGGCACTATCCGGCCATTGATATCGAGGCGTCAATCAGCCGGGCGATGACCGCGCTCATTACCGAGCAGCACTATGCGCGGGTACGGCTATTTAAACAGTTGCTTTCCAGTTTCCAGCGTAACCGCGATCTGGTCAGCGTCGGCGCCTATGCCAAAGGTAGCGATCCGATGCTCGATAAAGCCATTACCTTATGGCCGCAACTGGAAGCGTTTTTACAGCAAGGCATTTTTGAACGGGCCGACTGGGAGGACTCTCTGCAGGCGCTCGATTTAATTTTCCCGACGGTGTGATAAAGCAGGAGGGCGACGATCATGGCACAACATGGCGCTCTGGAAACACTCAAAGATCTGGCCGAAAAAGAGGTAGATGACGCGGCGCGTTTACTGGGCGAAATGCGTCGCGGCTGCCAACAGGCGGAAGAACAGCTCAAAATGCTGATCGATTATCAGAATGAGTATCGCAGTAATTTGAACACCGATATGGGCAACGGCATCGCCAGTAATCGCTGGATCAACTATCAGCAGTTTATTCAGACACTGGAAAAGGCGATAGAGCAGCATCGCCTCCAGCTTACGCAGTGGACGCAAAAAGTCGACCTGGCGCTGAAGAGCTGGCGTGAGAAAAAGCAGCGACTTCAGGCCTGGCAAACCTTACAGGACCGACAAACCGCGGCAGCGCTGTTAGCTGAAAACCGCATGGATCAGAAAAAGATGGATGAATTTGCTCAGCGTGCAGCAATGAGGAAACCCGAATGATCACCCTGCCCCAACTGATCACCACCGATACCGACATGACCGCGGGTCTGACGTCAGGAAAAACCACCGGTTCAGCCGAGGACTTTCTGGCGCTCCTGGCGGGCGCGTTAGGCGCAGACGGCGCACAGGGCAAAGACGCCCGCATCACGCTGGCCGATTTACAGGCGGCAGGCGGCAAATTATCGAAAGGGTTACTGACCCAACATGGCGAGCCGGGCCAGGCGGTGAAGCTTGCCGACCTGCTGGCGCAAAAAGCGAATGCGACGGATGAAACGCTTACCGATCTGACACAAGCGCAGCATCTACTGTCTACGCTAACGCCATCGTTGAAAACCAGCGCTCTGGCCGCACTGAGTAAGACGGCGCAGCATGATGAGAAAACGCCCGCGCTGAGCGATGAGGATCTTGCCAGTCTGAGCGCCTTATTCGCCATGCTGCCCGGACAACCTGTCGCGACGCCTGTCGCCGGAGAGACGCCGGCTGAAAATCACATCGCCTTGCCGTCACTGTTGCGCGGCGACATGCCATCGGCGCCGCAGGAAGAGACACATACGCTCTCTTTTAGCGAGCATGAAAAAGGGAAAACCGAGGCGTCGCTTGCGCGCGCCAGCGACGATCGCGCCACGGGTCCAGCACTGACGCCGCTGGTGGTCGCTGCCGCCGCGACCAGCGCGAAAGTGGAGGTGGATAGCCCGCCAGCGCCAGTAACGCATGGCGCGGCAATGCCGACGCTCAGCAGCGCCACGGCGCAACCGCAACCGCTACCTGTCGCCTCAGCCCCGGTACTCAGCGCGCCGTTAGGCAGCCATGAATGGCAGCAAACGTTCAGTCAGCAGGTCATGTTATTTACGCGTCAGGGACAGCAAAGCGCGCAGCTTCGATTGCATCCGGAAGAGTTAGGTCAGGTGCATATTTCGCTCAAGCTGGATGACAATCAGGCGCAGCTCCAGATGGTATCGCCGCACAGCCATGTCCGCGCCGCGCTGGAAGCCGCTCTACCCATGTTGCGCACCCAGTTGGCGGAAAGCGGCATTCAGTTGGGACAAAGCAGTATCAGTAGCGAAAGCTTTACCGGACAGCAGCAGTCTTCATCGCAACAACAGTCTGCCCGCGCCCAACACCCGGACGCGTTTGGCGCTGAAGATGACATAGCGTTAGCGGCGCCGGCCTCGCTTCAGGCCGCCGCGCGCGGCAATGGCGCAGTGGATATCTTCGCCTAACGCCAGAGGTAGCATGATTATCCGCGTCTTTTCCACGCTTTGTCGTGGACAGGACACGGGATAATCAGCCAATAAGCAGTACCGAAACAGGAAGCCCGTATCAGATGACTGACTCCGCGATTAACAAAAAGAGCAAACGCTCGATTTGGATACCTTTGCTGGTGTTGATTACCCTCGCCGCCTGCGCGACCGCCGGTTATAGCTACTGGCGTATGCAGCAGCAACCGACCACGAACGCTAAAGCGGAACCGGCTCCGCCGCCCGCGCCGGTATTTTTTGCGCTGGATACGTTTACCGTCAATCTGGGCGATGCGGATCGCGTGTTGTATATCGGCGTGACCCTGCGTCTGAAAGACGAAGCGACGCGCGCGCGATTAAATGAATATCTGCCGGAAGTGCGCAGCCGTCTGCTGTTGTTATTTTCCCGTCAGAATGCCGCCGAGCTCTCAACAGAAGCTGGCAAACAAAAACTGATTGCCGCCATTAAAGAGACTCTGGCCGCGCCGCTCGTTGCCGGACAACCAAAACAGGTCGTCACTGACGTGCTTTATACAGCTTTTATTCTGCGGTAACGATATGGGCGATAGTATTCTTTCTCAGGCTGAAATCGACGCGCTGTTGAACGGCGACAGCGACACCAAAGACGAACCCACTCCCGGTATCGCAAGCGATAGCGATATTCGCCCTTACGATCCCAATACCCAGCGTCGCGTCGTGCGCGAACGCTTGCAGGCGCTGGAGATTATTAACGAGCGTTTCGCACGCCAGTTCCGGATGGGATTATTTAACCTGCTGCGCCGCAGCCCGGATATTACCGTGGGCGCCATACGTATTCAGCCGTATCACGAATTTGCGCGTAACCTGCCGGTACCGACCAACCTGAACCTGATCCACCTGAAGCCGCTACGCGGCACCGGGCTGGTGGTGTTCTCGCCGAGTCTGGTGTTTATTGCCGTCGATAACCTGTTCGGCGGCGACGGTCGTTTTCCGACCAAAGTCGAGGGCCGCGAGTTTACCCATACGGAACAGCGTGTCATCAACCGTATGCTGAAACTGGCGCTGGAAGGCTATAGCGACGCATGGAAAGCCATTAATCCGCTGGAAGTGGAGTATGTGCGTTCCGAAATGCAGGTGAAATTTACCAATATCACCACCTCGCCGAACGATATCGTCGTCAATACGCCGTTTCATGTGGAGATCGGCAATCTGACCGGTGAATTTAACATCTGTCTGCCATTTAGCATGATCGAGCCGCTGCGTGAGCTGCTGGTGAATCCGCCGCTGGAAAACTCGCGCCATGAAGATCAGAACTGGCGTGATAACCTGGTTCGTCAGGTTCAGCACTCTGAACTGGAGCTGGTGGCCAATTTTGCCGATATTCCGTTACGTCTTTCCCAGATTTTGAAGCTGAAACCCGGCGATGTACTGCCGATTGAAAAACCCGACCGCATTATTGCTCATGTGGACGGCGTTCCGGTACTCACCAGCCAATATGGCACCGTAAACGGACAGTATGCGCTACGCGTAGAACATTTGATCAACCCAATTTTGAATTCGCTGAATGAGGAACAGCCCAAATGAGTGACATGAATAATCCGTCCGATGAGAATACTGGCGCATTGGATGATCTGTGGGCTGACGCGTTAAACGAGCAAAAAGCGACCACCAATAAAAGCGCCGCCGACGCGGTTTTCCAACAGCTTGGCGGCGGCGATGTCAGCGGTGCTATGCAGGATATCGATCTGATTATGGATATCCCGGTTAAACTGACCGTAGAGCTGGGCCGCACGCGAATGACCATTAAAGAACTGCTGCGTCTGACGCAGGGGTCGGTCGTCGCGCTGGACGGGCTGGCGGGCGAGCCGCTGGATATCCTGATTAATGGCTACCTGATTGCCCAGGGTGAAGTGGTCGTTGTGGCGGATAAATACGGCGTACGTATCACCGATATTATTACGCCATCCGAGCGTATGCGTCGTTTGAGTCGTTAATGATGAAGACAGAGGCCACGGTTTCTCAGCCCACCGCGCCAGCCGGATCGCCGCTCATGCAGGTGAGCGGCGCATTAATTGGCATTATTGCGCTCATTCTGGCGGCGGCCTGGGTGATTAAGCGTATGGGATTCGCACCAAAAGGAAATAGCGTCCGGGGACTCAAGGTGTCAGCCAGCGCCTCGCTTGGCCCACGCGAACGCGTGGTGATTGTCGAGGTCGAAAATGCGCGCCTGGTACTGGGCGTGACCGCCTCGCAGATCAACCTGCTGCACACCCTGCCGCCCGCGGAGAATGACACGGAAGCACCCGTTGCCCCACCGGCGGATTTCCAGAACATGATGAAGAGCTTACTCAAGCGTTCCGGGAGATCCTGATGCGCCGTTTGTTATTCCTTTCTCTGGCGGGTCTGTGGCTTTTTAGTCCCGCCGCCGCTGCGCAACTGCCGGGGCTTATCAGCCAACCATTAGCGGGCGGAGGCCAAAGCTGGTCATTATCCGTCCAGACGCTGGTTTTCATCACCTCGCTGACGTTTCTGCCGGCGATTTTACTGATGATGACGAGCTTCACGCGTATCATCATTGTTTTTGGCCTGTTGCGTAACGCGCTGGGCACGCCCTCGGCACCGCCAAATCAGGTGTTACTCGGACTGGCGTTGTTTTTGACCTTTTTTATTATGTCGCCCGTCATTGACAAGATTTACGTGGATGCTTACCAGCCGTTTAGCGAGCAGAAAATTTCTATGCAGGAAGCGCTGGATAAAGGCGCGCAACCGTTACGCGCGTTCATGCTGCGCCAAACCCGCGAAGCCGATCTGGCGCTGTTTGCCCGTCTGGCCAATAGCGGTCCGTTACAGGGACCGGAAGCAGTACCGATGCGTATCCTCCTGCCCGCTTATGTCACCAGCGAATTAAAGACGGCGTTTCAGATCGGTTTTACGATTTTCATCCCTTTTTTGATTATCGACCTGGTGATCGCCAGCGTACTGATGGCGTTAGGGATGATGATGGTGCCGCCAGCGACAATCGCCCTGCCGTTTAAGCTGATGCTGTTTGTGCTGGTCGATGGTTGGCAATTGCTTGTGGGGTCGCTGGCCCAAAGCTTTTACAGTTAGAGGCGCAAAATGACTCCTGAATCCGTCATGATGATGGGCACCGAGGCGATGAAAGTCGCTCTCGCCCTGGCTGCGCCGCTGTTACTCGTCGCGCTGATTACCGGCCTCATTATCAGCATCTTGCAGGCCGCGACTCAGATTAATGAAATGACGCTGTCGTTTATCCCTAAAATCGTCGCGGTATTCATCGCAATTATCGTTGCCGGCCCGTGGATGCTCAACCTGCTGCTGGACTACGTACGCACTCTGTTCAGCAATTTACCTTATATCATCGGATAAACAGAACGATGATACAGGTTACAAGCGAGCAATGGCTATACTGGCTGCATCTCTATTTCTGGCCTTTGCTGCGCGTACTGGCGCTGATTTCAACGGCGCCCATTCTCAGCGAGCGCGCTATTCCCAAGCGGGTAAAGCTGGGGTTGGGAATAATGATTACCCTCGTTATCGCGCCGTCGCTACCGGCAAACGATACGCCGCTTTTTTCTATTGCCGCCTTATGGCTGGCGATGCAACAAATTCTGATCGGTATTGCGCTGGGATTTACCATGCAATTCGCCTTTGCGGCGGTGCGTACCGCAGGTGAGTTTATCGGTCTGCAAATGGGGCTTTCCTTTGCCACCTTCGTCGACCCGGGCAGCCACCTGAATATGCCGGTTCTGGCGCGTATTATGGATATGCTCGCCATGCTACTATTTCTCACCTTTAATGGCCATTTATGGCTTATTTCGCTGTTGGTCGATACCTTCCACACTCTGCCCATCGGTAGTAACCCGGTGAACAGTAATGCATTTATGGCGCTCGCCAGGGCCGGAGGGCTCATTTTCTTAAACGGACTGATGCTGGCATTGCCGGTCATTACCCTCCTGCTTACGCTCAACCTGGCGCTGGGGCTATTAAACCGCATGGCGCCGCAGCTCTCGATATTTGTTATCGGTTTCCCGCTTACCCTCACCGTCGGCATTATGCTGATGGCCGCGCTAATGCCATTAATTGCGCCATTTTGCGAACATTTATTCAGCGAAATTTTCAATTTGCTTGCTGATATTGTTAGCGAGATGCCGATAAATAATAACCCATAATTTTTATCCTGTTTTACTAAGGTTTATCCGAAAATAAATTTTAAAAAACATTCACCAGGATATATCCGCTGCCCCTTATTTGTTTTTACTTCACTCACATAACGCAACATTCACTTTACTTTAAGATGATTCCTGGCAAATTATATGTAACTTTACGGGATAGTAAGTTCGCCTGAAAAACCGCGTAAGCGTTGTCTAAGGTGACTATTCGTGTTCCGTCTGATTATGGTGAGTTATTCAGGTAAGGGGAATTATCGTTACGCATTGAGTGAGGGTATGCCATGTCAACGATTATTATGGATTTATGCAGTTACACCCGGCTAGGGTTAAGCGGGTATCTGGTCAGCAGAGGGGTGAAAAAAAGGGAAATCAACGACATCGAAACCGTTGACGAACTCGCTATCGCTTGTGGCGCGCATCAGCCTTCGGTGGTGTTTATTAATGAGGACTGTTTCATTCATACGCCTTCAGACAGTCAACAAATAAAGCAAATCATTAATCAACATCCTGACACGTTATTTATTGTTTTTATGGCAATTGCTAATGTGCATTTTGATGAATATTTATTAGTAAGAAAAAACTTATTGATTAGCTCTAAATCGATTAAACCTGACTCGCTGGATACCATTCTTGGCGATATTCTGAAAAAAGAGTCGGGTATTTCAGGAACCATAAATTTACCAACATTATCGTTAAGTCGAACTGAATCCAGCATGTTGCGAATGTGGATGGAAGGTCAGGGAACCATTCAGATTTCTGACAGAATGAATATTAAAGCAAAAACAGTATCCTCCCATAAGGGGAATATTAAACGAAAGATAAAAACGCATAATAAACAAGTGATCTATCACGTAGTGCGGTTGACAGATAACGTCACTAACGGCATTTTTGTTAACATGCGCTGAGACATCCGGACTGGCAATGTACCTCCAGTCCGGCTCAATTAGTCCTGCTCCGCCTTCTCGACAAAAATACCATCCTGGTGACCTGACTCATTGAAGAACCAGATGCCGAGCGGGTAATCCTCCAGCGAAACCAGGTACATTGTGCCTTCACTAAATTCTTCCACTGCCAGTACCACGCCCGGTCGGCGGGGACCGCCGTCCGTTTTAACAGTTACCCGATCATTCACCTTCATCATTTTCCTCCTGTCGCTTTGTGCCAGTGTAGAACAATTTTCTGCGTCTGACAGCGCCTTGCCGGCGTGTTTGCTGGTTTTCTCAACGGTCTATACTTAGGCTGTCAGGAACCCGTGAGGTAGTGAAGATGAAAACGGCAAAAGAGTACAGTGATACGGCCAAGCGAGAAGTGAGCGTCGATGTAGATGCGCTACTGGCGGCCATCAATGAAATCAGCGAAAGCGAGGTTCACCGTAGCCAGGAAGATCCTGAGCGGGTGAGCGTAGACGGGCGGGAATATCATACATGGCATGAATTAGCTGAAGCATTCGAGCTGGATATTCATGATTTTAGTGTAACAGAAGTAAACCGTTAAAAATGGCCGAAAAAAATCCCGGCCCTACGGGTCGGGATCAAACTTGCTTATGCAAGAAGCACTTGAAAATTCGTTACACCAGGAAATCTGATGTGAGATTTACCTTATCTGCAATTTTTTTTGCATGACAAGTAAATATTTTTTACATGAATGATTAAGCGCGCTAATAGTTTGGTAGCAAAAGTGTGACAACGCATGTGCTGCCTGGAAGCGACGGGATCGGTTCCAGTTAGCGTTCGACTTCTTTCGGGTGTGCTTTAGGACTTTTCCTGGAAATAAGCCCGCCGTTGCAACGGAAAATGAGGAAAAAATGCTCTCAATCCATGACCCCTTGCTGATTTTTACCGATCTGGACGGCACACTGCTGAACAGCCACACTTTTGAGTGGCAGCCCGCGGCTCCCTGGCTTACACGCCTGCATGAAAGCGGCGTGCCCGTGATCCTCTGTAGCAGTAAAACCGCGGCTGAAATGCTCCAGCTCCAGACGACGTTAAATCTACAGGGACTGCCGCTGATTGCGGAAAACGGCGCGGTGATCCAACTGGACGTTCATTGGGAAGACCATCCCAACTATCCCCGTCTGATAGCCGGTATTTCTCACAACGAAATCCGCCTCGTCCTGCATAAATTGCGTGAAAAGGAACAGTTTAAGTTCACCACGTTTGATGACGTTGACGATCAGGTGATAAGCGAATGGACGGGCCTAAACCGGGCACAGTCTGCCCTAACCCGTCTGCATGAAGCGTCGGTGTCGCTGATCTGGCGCGATAGCGATGAACGCATGGCGCAGTTTGTCGCCCGTTTAAATGACCTGGGACTGCAATTTGTCCATGGCGCCCGTTTCTGGCATGTGCTGGACGCCTCCGCCGGTAAAGATCAGGCTGCTAACTGGCTAATAGAAGCATATCGTCGGCAGTGGCGCGCGCGTCCTCTGACGTTGGGGCTAGGAGACGGCCCCAATGATGCGCCCTTACTGGATGTGATGGATTATGCGGTTGTCGTTAAAGGGCTAAACCGGGAGGGCGTACATTTGCGTAACGACGATCCTCAGCGCGTCTACCGTAGCCAGAACGAAGGGCCGGATGGCTGGCGCGAAGGCATGGACTATTTCTTTTCCCGCTCCTGAGTCGCGTCGCTGGCGCAAATACGGTTACGTCCGGACTGTTTGGCGTAATAAAGCCGTTTGTCGGCCAGCGACTGCAACTGCTCAAAATCATAGTCGCCGTATTCCTCCGCGCTACTGATCCCCATTGACGCGCTGATACGAAGCGTCGTGCTTTTCGTCACCAGAATCTCTTTGTCATTAATGCGCTGGCGTATGCGTTCGGCAATCTGCAGCGCCTGCGCTTTCGTCGCGCCGGGCAGCACGATACAAAACTCTTCGCCTCCTACCCGTCCGGCGATGTCGTGCGCTCGAATGGTGCTGCCAATGAGCCCAGCGGCATGGGACAACACGCGATCGCCTGCCTGATGGCCAAAGCGATCGTTAACGCTTTTAAAATAATCTAAATCCAGCTGTATCACAGAAAATGGCTGGCGGGCTTCCCGATAGCGCTTTGCCAGCCTGGACGCTTTTTCAAACAGCGCGCCACGGTTATATAGCCGGGTCAGCGGATCGTGCCATGCCTGCCATTGCAGCGAATTTTGCAGAACAAACATGTTTTTGACCATATGTCGAATAACGCCCCAGGAGATCAACAGCATCGCCGTAAAAAGCACCCATAACAGCGTCAGCGCGATACTAATACTGCCAAAATTCCCTTGGATGCCTTCACGTAATGTATGCACGCGCAGCAGGACGCCATCAAAATGATCCAGTCGCTCCCAGCTTACATAATGCGTTCCTAAACGCAGCCCGCCCAGGGTATCTTTTTCTATTTCACGCGCCAGTAAGGCGCGCTCACGGTCATTTAACGTATTCGCGGTTTGTTGTTCCGGCGCGGAGTCCGTCAACAAACGGAGATGGTTATCGTATAGCTGATATTCCCCTTCAATATCCTTTTCGGCCGCATCGCGCAGGAACCGCTGTAATGACGCGACGGGAATATCCATTGCCAGTACGCCATACCAGTAATTATCGTGATCCAGCGGTAGACTGGCTGTCACTTTTTTCTGCTCGTCAGCAACATAGGGCTGTGCGGAGGTAAACCACCGCACGCCGCGCTGTGGGTTACGCCGTTGGCTTTGCTCGATAAACCAGGGCTGGGTCACGTACTGATAGTAACGGGAGACAATATCGCTACCGTACGCCGTAGGGAGAGTTGAGAGGTAAAACCCTGAGCGAGAAACATACATCGTCTCCAGCGTCAGCATGGCGGATGAGCGCGCCAGACGCGCCAGATACCCTAACTCCAGCGTGGCGGTTAATTCATTTGCCAGGTCACGACTCTCCCGCGAAAGAAGCGTCGTCCGGGCGACAAATTGATCGGAAACGCCATATAACGGCAATGTCCGCCGCTTATCCAGCTCCAGTTGCCAGAAATGTCTGACGCGTCGTTGCTCAAACTGCGTCACCGCGCTTTGCAATGCGGAAAAAGCCAGCGGCGCCACCAGCGCTTCATGCATACCGTTGCGTAAAAAGATCAACCTGTCCATGTTGAATTGCAGTTGGCGGTCAAGGACATTCGCGACGCTCCCCAGATGATTGCGCTGACTGGCGACATACGCGTCTTTCAGTATCATCACTTCCCGCCAGGTAAGTAGCGTCGAGAACAGCATCACGATCAGAAAACAGGTGTTGACGACATGACCGGGACCAAAACGCCGCGCCAGCTTTTTAAACCAGCCTTGATTGTCTAACAGTGTTTCGTGCGGCACCCTGGTAACTCCTGGTTATTGATACAACTCCCCCTGATGGCTTACGGTAGCCAGACCTCATCAAGGGATACCACTCAATCCTGGCATAACCAGGTAGCAGCATGTCGCAGCGCGACGACTCTTTTTCTCCACAGCAAAACGCCCGGCATTAACCGGGCGTTTTGTCATCGGGCTTCGTCCCGCCCGCGCCTTTCCTTGCCTGGCACGAGCTCATTCTCATGGAATGCCTCCCGCTTTACGCCAAAACCATCATACCAGCGACACTCTACCATTCCGCTGGAATAACCGGTGACGATCATCCGGGGCCCACCCTCTTTCACGGTAACTTCCTCACTGACAGAAAAGACCATACCTGCCTCCTGTATCAGATGAAACGTTTTCACCTTAGACGAGGATGGACAATTTTGCATAATTCATTCTAGAAAATCAGTGCGAAACACCGCGAATTTTCGCCACACCTTTCACCAGCGCCACCACAATGGCGCCGATAATAAAGCCGAGCACCAGATTCAGCCCCGCAGGGATCGTATGCGCTATGAAAGCCCCCTGCTGCTGCGCAAAATGTTCAATGGCATGGTGTAGCGGCGCAATACCGTGTACGACAATCCCGCCACCGACCAGAAACATCGCCAGCGTACCGACAATGGATAATGCTTTCATTAACCAGGGCGCGATAATCAGTAATCCTTTACCGACGCCCTGCGCCAGCACGCTACGCTTTTCCGCCAACCAGTACCCCATATCATCCAGTTTGACAATAATACCCACCAGGCCATACACGCCAATGGTCACAACCAACGCAATCCCCGCCAGCACCAACACCTGATTAAGCAGCGGCGCCTGCGCGACAATCCCCAGGGTAATGGCCACAATTTCAGCGGACAGAATGAAATCGGTACGGACCGCCCCTTTTACTTTATCTTTTTCAAAGGCCAAAGGATCTTGCGCAGCCAGCGCCTCAAGACGTTTTTGCCGCTCCGCCGGGTCTTCTTTGTGTTTTCGCGCCTCAAAGGTATGCAGGACTTTTTCTACCCCTTCAAAGCAGAGAAACGCGCCGCCTAACATTAATAAAGGCGTGATGGCCCACGGGATAAATGCGCTTATCAGCAGCGCCAACGGCACCAGAATAACCTTGTTGATTAATGATCCTTTCGCCACGCTCCATACCACTGGCAGCTCGCGATTAGCGCGAACGCCGGTCACCTGCTGCGCATTGAGCGACAGGTCGTCTCCCAGTACGCCCGCGGTTTTTTTCGCGGCCAATTTGCCCATTACCGAAATATCGTCCAGCAGCGTGGCGATATCGTCGAGTAATGTCAGTAAGCTACTTCCTGCCAAAATGATTTCCTCGGTCTTTTCTTCTAAGACGTTAAGTATGTAGCAAAACGCGCAATGCCGAAACCGGCGGCGCGGGTCAACGCCTTTTTATTCCAAAAGGACAATTATAATGCTCGCCAGCATAATAATTTTGACGTTTACTATATTCACCCTTTTTATTTCACCGTGAGTGATTATGCGTTTCCGGCAGTTATTACCTCTTTTTGGCGCGCTTTTTGCCTTGTACATCATTTGGGGGTCTACCTATTTTGTTATCCGCATAGGCGTTGAAAGCTGGCCGCCGCTAATGATGGCAGGCGTACGTTTTCTCTCGGCGGGGATGTTGCTCATGGCGTTTTTGCTGTTGCGCGGCGAAAAACTTCCGCCGCTGCGCCAGACCATCAACGCCGCGCTGATTGGTCTACTGCTGCTGGCGGTGGGTAACGGCCTGGTGACGGTGGCGGAGCATCAAAACGTGCCATCGGGCATTGCTGCCGTCGTGGTCGCCACTGTCCCGCTATTTACGCTGTGCTTTAGCTACTTTTTTGGTATTAAAACGCGCAAATTAGAATGGGTGGGGATTGCCATTGGACTTGCCGGGATTATTCTGCTGAACAGCGGCGGCAACTTAAGCGGCAATCCGTGGGGCGCGATTTTGATCCTGATAGGTTCGATGAGCTGGGCATTTGGTTCCGTTTACGGCTCGCGCATCGCCCTCCCTGTGGGCATGATGGCGGGCGCGATTGAAATGCTGGCGGCGGGCGTGGTATTGCTTTGCGCGGCGTTTCTTTCCGGCGAAAAGCTCGCCACGCTGCCTGGTTTATCGGGGTTTATGGCCGTCGGCTACCTGGCGTTGTTCGGTTCTATTATCGCCATTAATGCCTATATGTACCTGATTCGCAACGTCAGTCCGGCACTGGCGACCAGCTACGCCTATGTGAATCCGGTTGTCGCCGTGTTGCTTGGCACTGGCCTGGGCGGTGAGAGGTTATCGCCCGTTGAATGGGCCGCGCTGGGTGTGATTGTGTTTGCCGTAGTGCTGGTGACTCTGGGTAAGTACCTGTTTCCTGTCAAGGCGGTGGTCACGCCGTGTAAAACGGAAGATTCACGCCAGTAGATGAATCCCCTGGGTGTCGATCTGCGCGCTGGCGCCGCCGCCGCAGATCCACTCTTCCAGGCGCTCCGCCAACGCCGCGTCGCTCAATTTCGCTCGCCCGCGCAAGGCGCACTCCCAGACGATCAGTACCCGCCAGCCAAGCGCCTGTAAACGCTGAATATCGCGCTCATCGCGCTCAACGTTCTTACCGATTTTTTCCAGCCAGAAAGCCGTTCGCGTGGCCGGTACTTTGAACAGATAACAGTGGTGATGATGCCAAAAGCAGCCATGAGTAAAAATCACACAATCATAGTCATTCACCACAAAGTCCGGCTTGCCCGGTAATGTCGTGTCCTGAGTATGAAACGTAATCCCCTGCGCGCTTAGCAGGCCGGCAAGACGTTTTTCAATAGCCGTATCGCGGGTCGCTATCGCGCGCATATTTTTACTGCGCGTGGCTTTATCGTGAACGTCCGCCATCTACCGTCTCTTTCTGACGCAGCGTCACCGCCTGGTGAATTTTGGGTTCCAGCAGCTTTGCTACCGCAGCAAATACCGGCACCACCACGGAGTTGCCAAACTGGCGATAGGCCTGCGTATCCGAGACAGGTATCCTGAACTGGTACGTTTGCGGCGCCTCAAATCCCATTAAACGCGCGCACTCTCTCGGCGTGAGTCGGCGGGGACGATGTTGTTGGTTGCCAGCATCGTCGAAATTCACTTCGCCTTTCGCCATATCCCAACCACGATCGATCAGAATTTCGGCGCCATCTTTGTAGTAGCGAGCAGATAACGTGCGCGCCACACTTTCCGGATTGTCAGGATAAACCATGCCATAGCCAAAACCGTTTCCCCGCGCCTGGTGCTTTTTCGCGTAGCGATATAAATATTTCCACAGCACCGGCGTCAGGATATATTTGGCTTCGACGACGGGCTCCAGCAGTTCTGCCAGCGTCGGACGGCGCGGTGGATAACAGCGGGCGATATTGCGTAACGTAAAATCGGTTTTCAGGTTTAAATCGCGACGGAATCCCACTAACACAATACGTTCCCGATGCTGAGGAAGAAAGTGCTGCCCGTCGATAATTTTCGGATCGTCCGGGCCATTGTCAGCGGCATCCGCCACGTCATATCCCAGTTCATCGAGCGTTTGCATAATAATGCGGAAGGTGTTGCCCTGGTCGTGACTTTTAAGGTTTTTCACGTTTTCCAGCACAAACAGCGCGGGGCGGCGGGCGTCGATAATTCTTACGACATCAAAAAATAACGTCCCCTGAGTCTCGCAGGCAAAGCCGTGGGCGCGGCCCAGCGCATTTTTCTTAGAAACGCCCGCCAGAGAAAATGGCTGACAGGGAAAGCCCGCCAACAGGACATCATGTTGCGGAATATGCTGGCGAATGTGTTCCGCCGCCTCATCATCGCTGACCCCTTCCCGGTGGCTCAATGTGATATCGCGGATATCTTCATTAAAGCGATGTTGCAGCGGATCGCAAAAATAGTTCGCTTTATATGTCCGTACCGCGTGCTTATTCCATTCGCTGGTAAACACGCACTGTCCGCCTATCGCTTCAAATCCGCGGCGAATGCCGCCGATGCCCGCGAAGAGATCAATAAAACGAAAGGCGTAATGCGGATGATGCGCTGGCGGCGTCGGCAACCCTGTTTTAAGACAGGTGAGTTCATTGTCGCTCAAGCGATGCCATGCCGCGTTCATCATTACGCGCTTGAAGATGGCCGGGCTCCAGTGCTGTTCGCCCAGGCCGTTAAGGTGCGCCACCAGCGTTTTAACATCGTAGATTTCCAGCAATTGACTCAGCATCGCCTGGATCTCGCTTCCGGCGTCGTCGGCGATGAGGTTCCGGGCGTGTGTTACTGAAATATTTTCCTGCATACATTTAACCGGCCAAAAATAATTGCCGACAGACTATCATAAAATGACGCGGTTTACGTTTCAGCGGCAGGGGTTACTGATGCGTAGCAAACATCTGGATGACCGCCTCATCCCGTGTTTCATAGTCGCCTTTCAGCTCAGCGCTCAGTTTCGCCATGTACGACACCAGAAAATCCGCATTACGCTGCGCCAGGGACTTGCCCCGTTCGGTCTGCATCGTCAGCGGCAGTTTCAGCAGCTTGGTTTGAAAATGGTCGAGCGCGAATTGCTTATCGTTAAGAGGCCGTCTGTCGGCAAAGGGATCGTCGGCATCAAACAGCGCGACGCCCAGCGCGCCGGAGACCGCGAAGACCCGCGCCAGACCAATGGCGCCCAACGCCTCCAGCCTGTCTGCATCCTGCACGATTTTTGCCTCTGGCGTGGTAGGCGCAATTTTTGCGCTGAAGCTATGCGCTTCGATAGCATGACAAATGCCCGCCAGTTTTTCTGCCGGAAAGTAAGGAAAATCCCGCAGAAAAATACGTCGGGTTTCTGCCGCCGCCAGAATGGAAGAACGATGCCGCTGCGGATGATTTTTCGCCAGGCTGACGATGTCATGGAAATAACATGCCGATAGCACCACCAGCCAGTCGACAGGAACGTTTTCCCCCAGCGTTTGCGCGGTTGCCCAAACACGACGAAAATGGAAGATGTCATGGGCGGCATCCTGTTCCTGGTGGTGGTGACGTAGCCAGTCTTCAAACTGCGATTGCCAGTATCCTGAGTCCATACGCCCTCTCTTTATAGCTGACCATTTTTATTACATGCCTGAGCACAGGGTTCGCTATCCTGACATATCCGCCACCACTTTACATCCCTGCGTGCTTGCGCGTTTCTGGCTTGGTGTCGGCGGGATAAGCCCTGTTTTTGCGAGGCCGGGTGTACCAGGCAATACCCCCCAGAATAAGCCAGACGACGCCCAGCGAAAGCGCGTTAAGCCATTTTTCCGTTGCGCTGCCAGGAGTGCTGATTGGGCCGAGAACCGGCTCGGTTTGTATGGCGGACATCAGCCACACGCAACGCGCCATCGCCCAGATGAAGTAGCCGCAAAAGGTATAAAAAACCCATAACGCTAATTTACCGCCCATGCTACGGGTGGCGTTGTCCTCCCTGGTACTCAAACTTTACTCCGCTTTTGTGATGTAAGTCATATGACATTAATTACATTATAATGTGATATTAGTCACATTTCGACCATGGAATACCTTATCCACCTGTTCTGGTTATTCATTCCACAAATAGTTTATTCTCAGTTAATGTTGCGTCTGGCGCTGAACCTGCTGTTAAATAAGGGAATGGTAATTGAATCGCACTCTGATGCAGAATAACCTATAACCAGAACAACTTATTTTTACGCACCGCGATAGCGTTTTATTTTATTAGCATTAAATGTCAGAATGATTCGGTTATTAGCCTTTTATCATTTATTTTATCATTACCCACATTACCGGCATTTATGCCGGTTTTTTTTATGCTTTTTCATAATCAAAGCATCAAATACATATAAAAAACAAATTATATTCACGCCAGCAGCTATCAAATCAAAACACATAACTCATTGATAAAAAATGATAATTATAGACTATATATTCTTAGTCACTTATATATCATGTATTATAAAAAACCAAATAGAAACAAATTGAAATATTTTAAATATCTTTGTTACATGTTATTTTTTAAATTCCATGAACTTCATAGAATAGTATCAATTTGTAGTTTTGTTGAAGTGGCTACATATTCATATAAATTATTATCATAAGGGAATACATAATGAACAGAAAAGTTCTGGCACTGCTTGTCCCGGCGTTATTAGTGGCAGGCGCAGCAAATGCGGCTGAAGTTTATAATAAAAATGGCAACAAACTCGACCTGTACGGCAAAGTTGATGGTCTGCGTTACTTCTCTGACGACGCAGGCAGCGACGGCGATCAGACCTACGCGCGTTTTGGTTTTAAAGGCGAAACGCAGATTAACGATATGCTGACCGGCTATGGTCAGTGGGAATACAACATTCAGGCGGACACCTCTGAAGGCGAAGGTGCAAACTCCTGGACTCGTCTGGGCTTTGCCGGTCTGAAATTCGGCGAGTACGGCTCTTTCGATTATGGCCGTAACTATGGCGTTATCTACGACGTTGAAGCCTGGACCGATGTGCTGCCGGAATTCGGCGGCGACTCTTACACCCAGACCGATGTCTATATGCTGGGCAGAACCAACGGCGTTGCCACCTACCGTAATACCGACTTCTTCGGTCTGGTGGACGGTCTGAACTTCGCGTTGCAGTACCAGGGTAATAACGAAGATCCTGGCGCAGGCGAAGGAACAGCCAACGGCAGCGATGCAGAGAATGGTTCTCGCAAACTGGCCCGTGAAAACGGCGACGGTTTCGGTATGTCTGCCTCCTACGACTTTGACTTCGGGTTAAGCCTGGGTGCGGCCTACTCTTCCTCTGACCGTACGGACAATCAGGTTGCTCGTGGTTATGGCGACGGCATAAACGAGCGCAACAACTATGCCGGCGGTGAAACCGCTGAAGCCTGGACCGTAGGTGCCAAATATGACGCCTACAATGTTTACCTGGCGGCCATGTACTCTGAAACCCGCAACATGACCTATTATGGCGGCGGCAATGGCGAAGGTAATGGCGGTATTGCTAACAAAACCCAGAACTTTGAAGTGGTTGCGCAGTACCAGTTCGATTTCGGTCTGCGTCCGTCCATCGCCTACTTGCAGTCTAAGGGCAAAGATTTAGGCGGTCAGGAAGTCCATCGTGGCAACTGGCGTTACACCGACAAAGATCTGGTTAAATATGTTGACGTCGGTATGACTTACTACTTCAACAAAAATATGTCCACCTACGTTGATTATAAAATCAACCTGCTGGACGAAGATGATGACTTCTACGCAAGCAACGGTATTGCAACCGATGATATCGTAGGTGTTGGTCTGGTCTACCAGTTCTAAGACGCTTTATGTTATTCAAGCCCGTGCTTAGCGCGGGCTTGTTATTATAGGGCAAGAATTAAATAACGGATAAGGGCACAAAGACAGGTTGACCTGGTTTCATCGGATAGATGAAGACAACATCACTTTTTTCAGGCGCTGTCTGCAAGAGAAATAACACCTTTGGGGAAAGGTAAATGCCACTATAGATGATGGATGTCAGCGTCTATAGATGATAATCATCCGGGCATAAAAAAAGCTCCTGTACGGAGCTAATATGAATTATTTTCTAAAATCTGGCGGAACCTGCCCTGAGCGAATGTATAATCCAACATTATCAAAAGTGATCATGGTTGACTTACAAAAAATACATTTCGCGCCAAACGGGTTTTGCTCAGTAACATCGAATGTCGATGTTCTGTATTGTGAACCATGGCAACATGGACACCGGAAGTGAATTTTATTAGTAATATCAGTTGCCTTAAAGCGCCACAACGTTGACCGCTGATGGACCTTTTGGTCCCTGCTCTACTGAAAACTCCACTTCCTGATTTTCATTCAGAGTGCGGAATTCATTACTTTGAATGGCGGAAAAATGCACAAACACATCTTTGCTGCCATCTTTAGGCGTAATGAAACCAAAGCCCTTTTCAGGGTTAAACCATTTTACTAAACCAGTGATTTTCGTCGTCATAATATTGTTACCTTTTGAATGAGCCCTTGGGCAAAATGGCCTGAAGAAAATTATCAGAGAGAAAAAAACCTAAAGGAGATCTCAAGAGGAACAAATGATGAGAAATATTACAATCACTACTTCAGATAAGTTTGTATCAAACCGCACAACCATTAACGCATGGTTAACTGCACATAGCAAGCTTTAGTTTTGTTAAAAAAATATTAATTTTTTTTTAGCATTATCACGCTGATTGCCATACTCTTTTTATCCATGCCCGGTGCTACGGCTGAAACCTGGCGTAAATAAGTGACGTCTCACAACGCCTGCCGGGCAATAAACGCGCCACATTTTCTGATGTCGTAAACCAGGATACATGCGCCTCATCGTGAGAGGTTCCTGTGATCTTGTGCGACCAAAACCGGTTAGAGAACGGGGATGATTTGGCAACTATCTCAGGCATTGATCGCACAAGTTACTTAACACGCAGTAGATCAGAGTATCTTGTGGTGTACCGAGGCGAAAGCATTTCTCGCTTCATAGCCCACTGTTGCGACATCCCCTGCCCGGCGAAGTACAGCGTCCCCTTCCCGTCTTTTGCGTTAAGATGGTCCAGTACTTCCATCAACTTCGCACTACCGGCGCGCGGCGCGTTATCGTCGAAAAGGTTGAGTTGCGCTACGCCCTGACTGAAGAAGTCACCCAGCATCACCCCCGCTTTCTGGTAGCGATGGCCGTCGCGCCAGATTTTATCCAGGCATTTCACAGCCGCATTGATAATGTCGCGTGAATCCTGCGTGGGGGTGAGAAGCGTCACCGCGGCGCTGTTACCGTAGTAGGGCTCGTTCAGGGCAAAGGGTGATGTTTTGACGAATGTTGAAATGAAACGGCAGTACTGGTGCTCGCCGCGGAGTTTTTCTGCCGCGCGCGCAGCGTAGCTGTAAACAGCCTGGCGCATTTCCTCATAGTCTGTGACCCGCTCGCCGAAAGAGCGACTACAAACGATTTCCTGCTTTGCCGGCGCAAACTCTTCGAGCTCCAGACATGGCTCTCCGCGAAGCTCTCTCACGGTACGCTCCAGCACGACATTGAAGTGTTTCCTGATGATCCAGGTACTTTGTTCAGAGAGATCGAGAGCAGTCTTGATGCCCAGGGCATTGAGCTTCTTACTGATGCGCCTGCCGACACCCCAGACATCCTCCACGGGTATCAGGGCCAGCAGCCGACGCTGGCGATCGATGTTCGACAAGTCAACCACCCCGTCGGTCTGGCGCTGCCACTTTTTCGCAGCATGGTTAGCCAGCTTGGCAAGGGTTTTCGTCTGGGCAATGCCTACACCGACAGTCAGGTGCGTGCGCTTCAGGACCGTCGCTCTTATCTCGCGCCCGAAATCTGTCAGATCCCGGCAGTTTCGTACTCCCGTCAGATCACAAAAGGCCTCATCAATGCTGTAAATTTCTACCCGCGGCACCATCTCCTCGAGTGTGGTCATTACCCGGTTCGACATATCAGCGTAAAGCTCGTAATTACTGCTGAAGCAAACAACACCGGATCGCCGGAAGCGTTCTTTCTGTTTGAAGTATGGCTCACCTGGTGCGATACCGAGCTGTTTCGCCTCGGCGCTACACGCGATAACGCAGCCATCATTGTTTGATAACACCACCACCGGTCGGCCACATAAATCAGGACGAAAGACCGTTTCGCAGGAGGCGTAAAAGCTATTAACATCGCAGATCGCGAACATAATCAACTGACCGCTTTAATGATAAAGGTCACCACCCCGAATATGTCGAGCGTGTCTTCACTGCCGACAGGTATAGGTCGATAGGCGCCGTTCATGGGGATTAACTGCACTGTCGGGCGCAACTGCAACCGTTTTACGGTGAACTCTCCTTCAATTGCCGCAATTACAATGTCACCGTGGTCAGCGTTCCGTGAGCTATCCACCACCAGCAGGTCACCGTCGCTGATGCCTGCTTCAATCATTGAATCCCCCGAGGCTTTGACAAAATATGTTGAGCTGGGATGAGAAACGAGCAACTCATTAAGATCGATACGCTGCTCAATGTAGTCCGCCGCGGGGCTGGGGAATCCACACGGCACTAAGTAACTGAAAAATGGGAGAGGAATAATTTCGCGCAACTCTGTAGGTCTGAAAAATTCCATAATCCATACCTCGAATACTGTTTTTATATACAGTAGTGTTATTTGAACATGCGCGCAAGATACCGGAGTCGCTACGACTGTTTAAATCTTCGTCGCTTCGTTTGTAAGTTTCTCTCTCAGTTCAAATTATGGGTTTTGTAAATTTTCCGGTTGTATTGTCATGTGCGCATATTTAAGCCAGCCTGGAGGCCAGATTTTCTGTACAGCGTCGACAGTCCCGCAGCGTAAGTTATCGCCACGCGCCAGCGCGTTTCCCTGACAGCAATTAATCTTTCGCCCTGCGCCCATGTCTACAGGGGAACATGTCGGGCAACAGGCCGGGTGCGACGATTACCGAGGACGACGGCGTTAAGTCGCCGCGAGTGACATCACTGTGAATCCCGATGGGGTACAGCGAGCTTCATGAATTTACTAAAAATATAACAGACACAAAAAATAGTTTTATTTTTCATTATGATTAATATCAGTTTGCATATTGGAAATAAGAATAACTGACCAGAACACCATGATAAACACTGACAACAAATTAAAAGCGTAGTATTTTTGATTTACGGCAACAAAATTAATAAGAGTCATGGCAGCTAAAAAACTCTTTTTCTTTTCCTGTACAAATAAGATAAAAATCGCTTCATCCACCACCGCAAGAATATGTATATTATCTGTTATTACTATTTCGATAACACAATATCAAATTAAATATATCTCTATTACCTATCCATTAGTGTAATTTTCTTAAACTGAAAATTTATCATTTACAGCCCAAACTCTTACGCATTTTTTCTTTTAATGGCTCGGCTACTTCTGGACGTAATTTTGAGTATAAATTTTGTACATTTTCACAGCCAGCAGGTTGGCCTGATGATAAAGGTTCTATTTTCGTCAGGATATTCCACAAAATATAAATTGCAAATGCGATTAGCATTATACTTAAAAAATAAATACGGATACCCCGAGCATTAAACAACGCAGGGACATTTGATGTTTCTTGTTTAACGGATGGCACATAATTTACGACTGGAGCAGCAACCTCAGGAATAACAAGTTGTTTTCCATACGGAACGAAGTATGCAGAAATATGCTCTGGGCTATAACGCTGTTCAACACGTTTCCACTCATCTGACGGAATGAGTAAGAACGATAATGTATCACTAAAAGTGCTGTTCTGATATACCCGCAAAGTATATCCATTATTAGCCAATATATGCTCAATGCGCACCAGCTCTGCATCAAAACCATCACTTCCCATTGGGTAGTGATGAAACACATACTGCGCATCAACCAAATTTATCGTTGCTGTTTCAATCTCACTATCATAATCGAATTTGACCGTGACAGGCTTCTCTCCCTGATTATCTGAAAGTGCCTCAAGCAGGCTAAAAGTTCCCTCTTTCCAGTCAATATTAATTCCGTAGATACTCATAAACAGCGCCTGGTAGTCCTCTAATGCAGACTCAGACAGCCACGGCTCTTTATGTTTCTCCAAAAAAAATTTACGCCTTAAAGAGGCTTGTTCATCATCATTGGCAGCAAAAAAATCAAAAAACTCATCCTGTTCTGGTAATTGCATCGTGGTTCCATCCAGTATTTTATTAATCAAAAATCGATCCCAGCAGCTAATTTCCCCTGCTGTCTATGATAGAATAGAATATGTGATCTCAAAGCGTCAAGATGACAAGACCAAACGAGCACGCATCCATTCAATAAATGAATAAACCCTGTTAATACAAATAGTTTTAAAAATGATTCATCTGGACAACTGAAATTATCTTTATACTGATAGCAGTACAGCCATTTCTGTAAGTTTAAATGACAAATAAAAAACACGGACAAATCGTTTTACGTTATTTCCAATATTTTTCAATGTCTGCCCTCTGTTTTTTTACGTAATCTCTATGTTGTCGCGACGGGAACAATAATAGCGAATTCGCGTATGACGTTTTAGGGGCATTCATAAAAGAGTTTTTTGAAAAACATGAAGGGAGATGAACGGAAAAAGGTTCGTTAAGGCTGGATGCGATCACGTTCGCTTACGGCGAACGTAACCCTTTTTACCTGGCTGCATTTTTCTTCTTCTTTTCGTCCTCAACATGCTTATCAACAGGTGAGTCTTTTAAGCGATTGTTTTGCATGATGTCATCTTCAAGCGATTTTAGATAGCTTGCATCAGTCAGCAAGGCTATTGCCAGCGTTTTCGCATAAAATTGCGCGTGGCTTCGTGTCGTAGGATTTACCGCGTAGGTTCTGGCAAGCTCATGTCCAGGGGAGGCGGTATCACCACTGAAAAAGATTTCGCCTCTTTTCCTCCATCCTCCAGCAATCCATTTCCTTTAAGATACCCTTACAAGATCCGTGTGAAGCAACGGCAGTTAAACTGTTTTGTCACCAGAGATGTGAGATGGGCGTTGCAAAAGAGTGTGAGCTTGTGAGCTAAAGAAGATAAAAGTGGATGCCCGACGCGCAGCAAAATGGTAAAAAACAGCATCAGTAGTAAGAAAAATCGAGCGAGTGAAAGAAATTTTAATGCAGGGATTTATGTATGACGAAATCAAAAACGCTTTGTCAGTGATTGATTTTGTTGAATGATTGGCGGAGAGAGGGGGATTTGAACCCCCGGTAGAGTTGCCCCTACTCCGGTTTTCGAGACCGGTCCGTTCAGCCGCTCCGGCATCTCTCCGTATATTGCAATGATGCCAGGTAATTTGGCATTTTAACAGACCCTATTCGGGTAATTTTGTTCAAGTGACGAGTTTACGAGCAAAACGATGATTAAGTGGCCCTGGAAAGCACAAGAAATAACCCAGAACGAAGACTGGCCGTGGGATGATGCGCTGGCTATACCTCTTCTGGTAAACCTCACCGCGCAAGAACAGGCTCGGCTTATTGCGCTAGCCGAACGTTTTTTGCAGCAGAAAAGACTGGTAGCGCTACAGGGATTTGAGCTCGACTCGTTAAAAAGTGCACGTATTGCGTTAATTTTTTGCTTACCGATCCTGGAGCTCGGTATTGAGTGGCTTGATGGTTTTCATGAAGTGCTCATTTATCCCGCGCCCTTTGTGGTAGATGATGAATGGGAAGATGACATAGGTCTGGTGCACAGCCAGCGTGTCGTACAGTCGGGGCAAAGCTGGCAACAAGGGCCCATCATTCTGAACTGGCTGGATATCCAGGACTCGTTCGATGCTTCGGGTTTCAACCTCATTATTCATGAAGTCGCGCACAAACTGGATATGCGTAATGGCGATCGCGCCAGCGGCATCCCTTTCATCCCGTTGCGCGATGTGGCTGGCTGGGAACACGATCTCCACGCGGCAATGAATAATATTCAGGATGAAATCGATCTTGTTGGCGAAAGCGCTGCCAGTATAGATGCCTATGCCGCCACCGACCCTGCAGAATGTTTTGCCGTGTTGTCAGAGTATTTTTTCAGCGCGCCAGAACTGTTTGCTCCACGTTTCCCGGCACTATGGCAGCGTTTTTGCCAGTTCTATCGCCAGGATCCTTCTCAGCGCTTACGGGTAAGCGCTGCCGAAGGCGACTACGGCGAGGAATCCGAACATTAATTCCTCACTTTGTGGGTTAATTAACCAATTGAATTGGCGCGTTAATTTTACTGTTGACACGTTATAGCCGGCCCAGTATTATGCGCCTCGTTGAAACAATTCCTCTGTAGTTCAGTCGGTAGAACGGCGGACTGTTAATCCGTATGTCACTGGTTCGAGTCCAGTCAGAGGAGCCAAATTTAGGGAAGCAGACGTTCACTGGCGTCTGCTTTCTGCATTTATATCAACTGATTAACCCCTTCTTCAGGTTCACTCTCGTTTACTAAAAACCACTCGAAGCTATACCCTTTTGCTGGTAAAGCTGGTTCGATTTGCGTTTTACCAGCACGCGGAGGGAACCGTCATGTCACTGACTGATACTAAAGTAAAAAATGCCAGACCAGCGGAAAAGGCCGTCAAGCTCGCTGACGGGTTTGGCCTCTATCGATTCAAAATACTGGCAGTCAGGCTATCGCTTTAATGGCAAACAGAAGGTGTTTTCTATTGGGGTTTACCCTGCGGTTTCTCTTGCTGATGCCAGACAACGCCGTGACGAGGTCAAAAGGCTGCTGGATCAGGGGATTGACCCGAACGCAAAAAACAGGCTGATGAAAAAATCCTTCAGGAAAAGCGCGATAAAACCCGCTCGTTCCGTGTCGTCGCCAAAAGCTGATGCACCATAATTCTGCCTATGATATTGACGGAAATCTTTTCGCCTGCACCAGAAATTTATCTGCCATTTCCGCTACCGGCGTCAGACTGCCTGTATCAACCATTTTCACAAAATATTTCACGTCTAAAGTTCATTCTACTCCCTGCCCTTAATCTCTACGGCGTTATGTCTCAGAATTATTTGCCAAGTGCCTGCCAGTTTTTCACGTTTCATCAGACGCTGGTACATAGCCATTGCGGTAAGGTCACAGCATTTGACTTGTGCAATTACAGACAAAGTTGCGCCATGCCGGAGCAAAGTAGGAATTAGATCAAAACTTCAACGCTTTGTTGTTTTTGTCAGCAAACAAACGCGCAACCTTATTTCCCCCTTTGACAAGCCGATCGCACATCGTTACTATGCGCCCCGTTCACACGATTCCTCTGTAGTTCAGTCGGTAGAACGGCGGACTGTTAATCCGTATGTCACTGGTTCGAGTCCAGTCAGAGGAGCCAGATTTTAGTTTCGGGACATCCTGGCGAGTCCGGAGACGTTTAAAAAACAAGAAATTATCTTTACCCGGTTGATCTGATAAGGTTTGCCGGGTTTTTTGACATCCATAGTTTTTGGGGCTTAATCGGGCCTCACGGTTCGTTGAGTAAATGGAGCCCCCTCCTATGGCATTAACCGATACCGCTGGCGGCACGCAGACCGATCCGGGTACAGGAAAACCGTCAGAAAATCCACCCGCCGCTCCCAATAAGCCCACTCCACCGAAAGAAGAAACGCCGCCCGGCGCGCCGGAGAAATACGCGTTCACCGCCCCTGAAGGTCAGGAACTCGATACCAGCGCGCTGGCGCAGTTCGAACCAGTGGCGCGTGAACTGAACCTGACGCAGGAGCAGGCGCAGAAGCTGGTGGACGTCTATCCGAAAGTGCTGGCGGGAGTGCAACAACAGCAAGCGGAGTCATGGCAGAAGCAAACAGAAGACTGGGCGGAGGTGGTAAATATCAGGCTGCATTACCTTCCCCCTTACAGTCCAAACCTGAATCCGATAGAACGAATGTGGAAATTAATGAACGAACATGCCCGGAATAATCGCTACTTCAGCAGTACGCGAGAGTTCAGGGACGCAATATCTGTCTTTTTTAACCAGACGCTGCCGGATATAGCGGACTCACTGACATCCCGAATTAAAGATCACTTTCAGGTGCTCACTCCCGCATCTTGAGGTTTATTGGGTATATAATCGTTAATAATCATCAGCGCGTTATTATCAAATTAAAAACAACGCGCTCGTAATACTTAAATTATTCTTACTGGTAACTGAAGAAAACTCTCTCCTGCCAGAATATGCTCCTCGCATCCTTTACATTAACTCTTTGTTTCTATAGCATGAAATAAGTTTCAGGGAGTTATTATTCATACAAGGAGAACATCTTGAAGAAAATATTCATAACAATTATAGTTTCATTATATTGCGCGAATATATGTGCAAAACAATCCCCCAGTACAGAATCCAAACCCGTTAATTTCATCGCCCAAATTGAAAATATCGATTTTAATAAAACCGCCATTAGCAGTGACCTGAAACTTTTACTCGCCGACCGTTATTATTTTAAAGATAAAACACCCTGTAATACTAATACCCTTTCTGCGCGCGCAGAATCAATGGGACTGACGACAGAAGAATATATTAATAAAATACGCAGTTTAAGACCGGCTATTCTCGATGACCGTTATTTTTACCTGACGGTCGATCAGTGCGATGCTGGCGGCACGCCCATGCTGACTGGAATCGAGCTATGTACCGAAGCGCTGTGCGGTGCCGAATACATGAAAAGATCGTCTGACTTGTGGCTGGATGATGAACTGCAACCGACGGTTAAACGTCAGGCAACAACAGTAGTCCATATGCCTCTCCCCTATGACAAAGAGAAAAAATTATGGAAAGTCACCGGCTGGTATCTGGAATCCTCAGAAGAAACAGGGGAGGTGATGCAGAGTAAACAGATAGCCTTTGAAGGCTATACCAACGAAGAAAACTTCGCTAACCGACAACGTGTTTCTGTATTTAAGTCTTTCTATGAAAGCGGCAATCTCAAAAGTATTTATCATTATAATGCGCAAAATAAGCGTGACGGAAAAGCTGAAACTTACTTTGATGAAAAAGACAAAATAGCGGAAACGCTGACGTTTAAAGATGGTCAACCCGAAGGGGAATACATCGTATACCATGAAAACGGAGCCGTTGAAAGTAAACGTTACTTTGCCCAAGGTAAAATTAAAGATGGCGAATGCCCACATTTTTATGATAACGGCGTTTTAAAACAAAAACACAGCTATTTAAATCAGAAACTGGAAGGCCCGGCATTTGAATATTTCCCTGATGGGAAAATAAAGGAGAAATATTCATACAGTAAAGGCACCATTGTCGGCACCAGTACGGAATATTATTCTACCGGTAAAATTCGTGGTGTTTACCACAGAAATAACCAAGGTGAAAACGACGGAACGTTCGAACAATACAGTGAAGAGGGCAAACTCCTTTCTAAAGCGACCTATAAAAATGGCAAACAGCTTTCTGCTCAGAGCTGGTATGGAAATGGGCATCCCAAAGAAGAATCCTCTTTTGATAGTGAAGGCCGTAAACATGGTGCGGTCAAAGAATGGTTCAGCAACGGAAAGCCTGCCTCATCCAAAATGTATAAACATGATGTGTTAGACGGGGATTCCGAAAAGTGGTACGAAAATGGTCACCGCGAATCAGTCTATCCCTATAAAAACGGTATGCTAAATGGGGACGCTAAGCACTGGAATGAACAGGGCAAACTCACCTATACCACCGAATATAAAGACGATAAAAAGCAGGGAGCCGATCGCCGCTGGAGCGAACGTACCGGTAAACTTGTTGAAGAGGTTATGTTTGCTAATGATGAAAGAAACGGCCTGAAAAGAGAGTTTAACGATCGTACGGGTAAGGTCTTAAGTGCGCTGCCCTATGTCGATGGCGACAAGGAAGGTACAGAAGAAGCCTATGATGAAGACGGCATAAAATACATCCGTTGTTACCACAACGATGAAGAGCTTTCAGAGCTATATGCGCCGACTGACCTCACCAATAAGGCAAAGCAGGGTGACAGCACTGCGCAATATCATTTAGGTAAGTATGAGTTTGAATGCACAAACTACGATGCGGCGATGAAATGGTTAACTCAGTCCGCAGAGCAAAATCATCCCGGCGCGCTTCTCTTTTTGGCCTATGCGTACAACGACGGTGATGGCGTAGCGCAAGACAGCAAAAAATATCTCTCCTATTTATTCAAAGCGGCAGAGCTTGGCGAAAGTGATGCGCAGTTAGAAGTGGGATATTTAAATCTTATCGGCGAAGGAATGCCGAAAAACCTGCCGGAAGCCTATAAGTGGATTAAAAAATCCGCTGACCAGGGAAATGCTCAGGCGCACTATAACCTTGGACTCATGTACAGGAATGGTGATGGCGTTGAGAAAGACCTCAACAAAGCCAAACTTCATCTTACAGCGGCGGTAAAAGGCGGCGTCAAACCTGCACTGGCAGCCTTAAAGGAATTAACGCCTCAAACTAAGTAAATATGACTTTGCTGTAAAGAGGCTATTCAAACGGAACTGAAAGGATACACGTTGCTATGAAATTTAAATTCGCCACATTACTCACAGCCGCCACGGTTTTTTACTCTTATCAGAGCGTTGCACAAAGTCAGCAATCGCCTGATGTCTGGTCAGTTGTCGAACAGAAACTGCAAAATGCCGTCCCTTTAAATGAAAACACTACTTTTAAATCGCAGGCAGCCTGGTTTGAATTACACAGGGAACTGTTTATGTACGGCCCGATGAGCCGTGCGGATGCATTACTGAAAAAGCTGGACACACAATCGAATGATGCGAAGTTTTCGCTAAACCATGAGGCCTCGTGGATCGCTGAAAATAATAGCCCGGATGCCGCGATGGTTTTCCTGTCCAAAATTGGTCTCGATAAACCGTCGAGCATTACCGCCTACGAGAGCTACGTTGATGGCTGGGTTAATCGCAAACAGCCTGAAAAAGCCTTAGCCCTTCTTAGCAAAAATGCCGACGCGAGGAATTTTTATTTAGCCACGGTTTTAGAATCCTGGCACTCAGAGCCTGATAAAACCGCCACTATTTATAATGAAAATTACGCTGATAAAATTGTTGTTCCTTATACTCAGCTAAAAATGCTGCTTATTATTGCGAAGCAGTACCATGCCAAGGGCGACACCGCAAAGGCGTTGGTTTACGCAGATAGCGCGCTGAAAATGTTTGATACGGCTATTGCTCAACAACCGAGTGCTGAAGCCTACCGTTATCAAGAGTATCTCGACCTGATGGAGATCTATTACGCCACGGGTAATAAAGAGAAGGCGATGGCGTTGTCTGCGAGATTGCGCAAAGCAACCGGCAATAAAGGAAGCTATTTCCAGTATTCATTACCGGGATTGCTCTCTTTTTATAAGAAAAACGAGCTGACACAGAATTATCAGGAGACGCTTTCAACCTATGTGACGCAGGTCGATAAAATATTCAATTTTGCCCCTTCGCCGCGCATTGAAATGGAGCTGATTGATTTATTAAGCAAGCTTGATGATGTTGCGCTGATGAATAAGCGTATCGATTTGCTGATGAGCGCGCCGGAATATACCTGCTACGACGACAGGTATTGCTACGAGTACAAAATCAAAGCGCTGAAGAATCTCTTTCAGCATAAGCAGAATGCTGTGGCGGAAAAGCATATCGCAACCCTCTCCGCCGAGGCGCAAACCCTGACGTTCGCCGAATGGGAAGATGCAACAAATGAAATGGGTGAAGTACTCAAAGAAATTGGTCATCCTGAGGCAGCGCAAAAATTAGCCGTCAGCGCCGAGGCGATTTACCTCAGCCAGGCAAAAGCCTGGCCTGATGAAGATATGTCGCGTTCCTTTCAAAGACTTGCGGAGCTTTACGGCTATGGCAACGACACGGTGAATGCCAAACGGGTGTTACACCAGCACGTTCCCTCTCTCGAAGAGGAGGCGATGATCGACCACTACATGAATGCAAAACAGTGGAGTCAGGCAAGGGAATTGATGATTAACGCAGATAGGGTCGATAATAAAAACCTGATGCTGTTACGCCAGATTTGTTCTGAAAACACGCCCGAGTGTCAGGAACATATTACCTTTACGCTGAAAAAATTAACCACGCAGGCGTCGATTACCCGCCAGGACGACACCGGTAATCAGCAGCTTTATCAGATTGGGAATATTTTTCACAGATTGGGTATCATACCGGGAGCGGAACAGCAGGCGCTGATTCAGGCGTTGTATAACAAGGCCGCAGAGACTAAAAAAGCCACGCCTTAATCGATTTACCCGCCCGGCCACCTTTCTCACATGCGGGAAGGCGGCGGGCGGGAAAAATCAATCGCGGAAGTTTTTGAACTGGAACGGCTGGCCCAGATTGCCGCCGCGCATCAGCACCATCGCTGCCTGCAGATCGTCGCGGGATTTACCGGTCACACGCACTAACGTAAATTCGAATCCAAACCCACAGAGATTACCGCAAGATATTAATGTTGACCCAACACCGCCTGCCGGAAGACCCGCGCTGGAACGCCCTGCACGAGGAGTTCAGCTTTGACGACGACGACAACCTGCTGGGCATGAACATGCCGCCCGAAGGTGGCGAGCATCAGGCGAAAGTCAAAGGCGACCGCCTGCTGCTACAGGGCAGACCACCACTATGAGTACGACGAGTTCGGCAATCCCATCGCTGACCGCTGGGGCAAGGCGCAGTGCCGGGAGCACCGATTTGAATGGAACGGCGAGCACCGGCTGGTGCGCTTTACCGACGTGCGCCACTATGATGATGAAGGCTTTCCGCGCCACTCGTGGCGCTATGAGTTCGATAATGGCGTGACCACCCTATATCCCTGTCCGACGCGAAAATCCTCAGTATCAAGCCTTCTGATAACCCCTTTAAGCTGATCGATTCTCACGGTCGGTATCTGCTTGTTAATCCGGGCTTGTGGGTCAGGCGCTCAAGGAGCGTGAAGTGTGGCGCAATGTTTTCGCCTTCCGGCGCGTTTCCTGGCATAGACGCGGTTATCGGCGACAGGTATCCGGCGATGGTGATGAAGCTCGCGGCACAATAAGGCCTTAGCGGGATGCAGAATCGCCTCCCGCTAAGGCTTCATTCAGCCGCTTTCCATATCACATAAATACGCCTCTTCCACTCCTGTCCAGCAGCAGGCGACAGCTCATTTCGTTAGCGAAACGGTGGCTCATTAAACGTGCGTAATTTACGTGAGTGCAAACGATCACCTTCTGCGCGTAGTAAATCAATAGCACGAATACCAATTTGCAAATGTTCTGAAATAGCCCCCTCATAAAACCGGTTTGCCTGCCCGGGCAGTTTAATTTCACCGTGTAAAGGTTTGTCAGAAACACAAAGCAGCGTGCCGTAAGGCACGCGGAAGCGATAGCCCTGGGCTGCAATCGTCGCGCTCTCCATATCAATCGCGACCGCGCGGCTAAGGTTGAATCGCAGCGCCGATGCGGAATAACGAAGCTCCCAGTTACGATCATCCGTGGTGACGACTGTTCCCGTGCGCAGTCGCTGTTTCACCTCTTCGCCGGGCATTCCGCTAACCGCTTTGGTAGCGTCGTACAGCGCACGCTGTACTTCCGCAATGCTTGGAATAGGAATATCAGGCGGCAGAACAGCATCCAGCACATGATCATCGCGTAAGTAGGCATGGGCCAGCACATAATCACCAATCGCCTGACTTTCTCGTAACCCTCCACAGTGCCCAATCATAAGCCAGACGTCAGGCCGCAACACGGCCAAATGGTCGCAAATCGTTTTAGCATTTGAAGGGCCGACACCGATATTTACCAGCGTAATCCCCTGCCCATCTGCCGTTACCAGGTGCCAGGCGGGCATCTGATGCTTCTTCCAGGCCAGATCGGAAATAGCCTCTTCCGGCGCTTCCGTTTCTGCCGTGATCCAAATTCCGCCGGCACAGGAAAGCGCGATATAGGGACTGTCAGGATCAAGAATTTGGCTGCACCCCCAGCGCACAAACTCATCGACATAGCGGGTGTAGTTGGTAAACAAAACGAAGGGCTGAAAATGTTCAACCGGCGTACCGGTATAGTGCCGTAACCGGGCCAACGAGAAGTCAACACGACGCGCGTCGAAGTGCGATAGCGGATAGAATTCGCCGGGGTGGAACAGACCGTCTGCCGTCTCATCGCCAATCTGCGCCAGTTCTGTGGTAGGAAAATGGCGCGTTAGCCCGGCGCTCATAGAACGATCCAGCGTCAGAGCCAAGCCATCGATCACATAAGGATACGGGATCTCATGGTGCGAGGCCTCTACCGCAATATGCGCGCCATAATCATGGTAAACGAGGTTAAGCTGTTCCAGAAGATAAGCGCGAAATAGCGCAGGCCGCGTAACGGTAGTGGTATAACAGCCAGGATGAGTAAAGCGTCCAAAAGCGCGTGTTTTAGGCGGGTTCGGTGTCGCGCCATCCCAGCTTACAGACAGCGAAGGATAAACAAACAGTCCGTTAAGCCTGGCGTGGGGATCGGGCAGCGTACCGTTATCAACATAGTCAGCGATGGCTTCACGGAGCGCGTTAACCGACTGCTCGTATAGCTCCTCCAGGCGATCCAGCGCCTGCTCGGGCGTTAGGTTTGTGCCTTTATTTTCCATATTATTCTCCTTAGCGTTCACAGGTGAGGCACGTCATTCGATAGTATGACAGCAAAGGAGGAAACTAAAGGGGTTAGCGTAGGGGTGGCGACAGTAAACATGAACCCTTTAAAAAGAAAAGAGAACTATCTTAGCGCCACCATCATCGCTCAAAAAGAAGGGTACTGGTACAGCCATTTGTTAAGTTCATTACAATTAGTCATATAACCATTTCCCGGCTTTTGCTGACTCGATCAGCATGCTGATAGTGAAATCTGGGACGGGTACAGGTTCCGTTTTCTTGAACGGATGCCATGAAAAAGGGTGATTAGGAAAATAGGTTTCTATTCTGAAGTTACCTCGCTCGACATTGAGTTTCTCGAAGAATTTATTCATGAGATCTTCGGCTTCAAGTTCATCAATGCTCAGATCAGTATCAAGGTCAATCTCTGGTGTTAATTCCACTTGCTTAATGTTGAACAGATATGTGCCAGCATAAGGCCGTACAAGCTCGTAAACTTGCTGTTCAATATTGTCTACCATAACTTATCATTGCCCCGAGCAATGGTATTGTAGTCGCGTATAGTGAGATATGTTATTTGTGACACATCTGCGGCAAGGATAATTTCCCCGATCAAAGGAATGAAACGTCCAACAAACGGCGCAATGTTACGAACCATAACACGTCTGGCTGTCCACGGGGTGTAACCGCCTAACCATGTCGGAAGGAATATTCCAAAGGGAAATTTTGACTTTTTAAACACTGCACGTGCAGTCCTGGACGCGTATGATGTGCCTTTAGTCGCTCCAGCGGGTTTCGCCCTTGTCCAAAGATTATTACGACCTGATGCCAAAGCAACAACAGCCCCGAAATCTGCAACACCAATCCCAAACTGGCTTGCGGTATTCTCACAAAAAATCATAACAGAAGTTCGGCAGCAGTCAGATTGGATTTTCCTGCATAGAAGTATGTTCCATTTAGTTCTTCTACTGTATCCATTAGAAACTCTATAGTTACTATTTTGGTTTACTTATTGTACATCCTTGTTTCGAATGAAAGAAATCAATCTTTTGGGAAAGAACGGATCAAGATCACTGGAAATATCTGAAATCAGATGAAAGAGACAGTCGCGATTCCCACCAGGGGCATCACCTGGCAAGCTTGTGTGATCGCTCCGTTTGAACCGAACACATCTATATGTCAGCATACTGATACGGGTTTGATCTTGCGGATAGCGGTATCGGTTAATGCCATACGTGGGGGCTCCATTTTCTCAGCGAACCGCGAGGCCCCGATTAAGCCCCTAAAAACTATGGATGTCAAAAAACCCGGTAAACCTTCTCAGGTCAACCGGGTAAAGATAAGTTCTTGTTTTTTAAACGCCTCCGGACTCACCAGGATATCCCGAAACTAAAATCTGGCTCCTCTGACTGGACTCGAACCAGTGACATACGGATTAACAGTCCGCCGTTCTACCGACTGAACTACAGAGGAATCGTGTGAACGGGGCAAATATTAACGAGGTGCCCCTGGCTTGTCAAAGCCTGTTTTCACAAAAAAAGTTCGTTTGCTGCTTTATTCCACACTTCGGTTAAAATTCACCGTTTCCTGATGATTTTCACAGCAAAAAGCGCTTACTCCCTCTTTACGCGCGGGTATCTCCACAGCCAGCGCCCGCTTATCAGACGCCAGTAAAACAGTGCGCCACGCACGGCCCAGTCAAGAAACATCCCCAGCCAAACCCCTACAACCCCCATACCCAGCACAATACCAAGCGTATACCCTGCCACAACGCGACAGCCCCACATCCCCAGCATCGATACCCACATCGCAAATCGCACATCGCGCGCGCCTTTAAAACCCGACGGCAACACCCACGCGGCCGCCCAAATTGGCATAAAGGCAGCATTAAGCCAGAGCAGAACTTTCACTACCTCTTTTACGTCCTGCTCCTGGGTATAAAATGAGGCAAACAGACCCGCAAACGGCGCCGTCCCCCAGGCAATTGCCGTAAGTACGATAGTCGACATCCAGAATACATGGCGCAGTTGACGCTCTGCCTGACCAATTTGCCCGGTACCAAGACGCTTACCGGTGATAATAGTCGACGCCGAACCAAGGGCGTTACCCGGCAGGTTGATAAGCGCCGCCACGGAAAAGGCAATAAAGTTACCCGCAATAACGTTAGTGCCCATTCCGGCGACAAACATTTGCGTCAGTAGCTTGCCACCGTTGAACAGCACTGATTCAATGCTCGCCGGAATACCGATACCCATCACTTCCCAGATAATGCCGAAATTCAGCGGCTTCAGATAGCTTTTCAGCGGAATGCGCAGCGCCGGATTAAAACCAATCATCAGCACCCAAATAATCGCTACCGCGCCGATGTAGCGCGAAATGGTTAATCCCAGCCCCGCGCCGGCAAAACCCAGCCCTTGCCAGGAGAAAGCCCCGTAAATCAGGATGCTGCTGATAATAATATTGAGAATGTTCATCCCGCCGTTAATCATCAACGGGATTTTCGTATTCCCTGCCCCACGCAGCGCGCCGCTACCGATTAGCGCAATTGCCGCAGCCGGATAACTCAGCACCGTCAGTTCAAGGTACGTTAACGCCAGCCCCTTTACTTCTGGCGTCGCCTCGCCTGCGACAATATTAATAATTTCACTGCCGAAATAATGAATGACCACTGCCAGCACAACGGCAAATAGCGTCATAATCACCAGCGACTGGCGCGCCGCCGCCCTTGCGCGTCGCCTGTCGCGCTTGCCGAGGCTAAAGGCGACCACCACCGTAGTACCAAGATCGATAGCCGCAAAAAAAGCCATAATTACCATATTAAAACTGTCGGCAAGCCCCACGCCCGCCATTGCTTCCTTGCCCAGCCAACTGACGAGAAAAGTACTGAGCACGCCCATTAGCAAAACACAGGTATTTTCCAGAAAAATAGGGATAGCAAGTGGGGTGATTTCACGCCAGAACAACACTTTGTAGCTCTTGCGTTTGGCATACCAGGGCGTACGGACGACAGCCTGGCGTAAGGCAGTGGAGACGTTCAAAATGGACCTTAAAGAAGAGAGTTGAAACCACATTTCAATAATGAGCGAGAAATCGTAAGGCTGCAAAGCTTTTTGCAGAAAAAATGTCTGCAAATGCAACAAAGTGATGAGATAACCCGCAATCGAATCTGTAAGAGGTTAAATGGGGTTTGACAAAAATTTTTCCGCCGCTAATATACGACCCCACACGATTCCTCTGTAGTTCAGTCGGTAGAACGGCGGACTGTTAATCCGTATGTCACTGGTTCGAGTCCAGTCAGAGGAGCCAGATTTTAGTTTCGGGACATCCTGGTGAGTCCGGAGACGTTCAAAAAACAAGAACTTATCTTTACCCGGTTGACCTGATAAGGTTTACCGTTTTTTTTGATACCCATAGTTTTTTGGGACTTAATCGGGGGCCTCACGGTTCGTTGAGAAAATGGAGCCCCTGCCATGACACTCACTACTAATACAGATACTCCAGCCCATGAAAACCAGCAATGTGGCAGGATATTTAAAGGCCAGACCTGCCTGCGCTAATGTTGACCGGCATTCCGGAACGGCGCTCCAGCACCTCATTAACCCGCGAAGTATCAACGTCATCCCCTTTGATAAACGTGCGCAGCACTGGCGTAACGGGCAATGGAACTTTTTTGTCTGACTCAAATTCAGCACGGTTACGAGAAAGCGGTTCGTGTACCTCCAGCCAACGACTGCCATCCGGCTCTACCGAAAATTTAACGGGCCTGTCGATAATCTGAACGCGGGTTCCTACAGGAACATGGTCGAATAAATATTTAATATCGTCATTGCGTAAACGGATACAGCCCTGACTGACGCGAAGGCCGATGCCAAAGTTAGCATTAGTGCCATGGATGGCATATAACCTGCCGATATATATTGCGTATAGCCCCATAGGGTTATCCGGCCCCGCAGGCACCATCGCGGGCAGCGTTTTTCCCTCTTTAGCATATTCCCGGCGCGTATTAGCCGTTGGCACCCAAACCGGGCCATCTTGTTTGCGTTCAACCGCAGTTACCCAGTTGCGCGGCGTTTCACGGCCAGCCTGACCAATACCAATGGGTAGCACCTCAACCGTATTCGTGCCTGCGGGATAATAATAAAGGCGCATCTCGGCGACGTTTACCACAATACCTTCACGAACGGTGTCAGGCAGAATCAACTGCTGCGGCACTACCAGTGTGGAACCAGACTGAGGTAAAAACACATCCACGCCGGGATTCGCTTCAAGCATATTACTCAGCCCCTGACCGTAGCGGGCGGCAAATGACTCTAAGGGCTGAGTATTGTTCTGTGGTACGGCGATTGTGACAGGCTGTCCTACCAGACGACTGCCTTCGGGCGGCAACGGATAGCTTATAGCCAGCGAGAAATGGCTTACCAACAAGACGAAAAACGGAAAAAAAGGTGTGATACGACGCATTATATCCCTTCCTTTGTCGCGGCAGGTGTGCGTTAAGTATAGCTTTTTTCTCACATGGCTGGTGTTGTGCGCCCGGGTTATGTTGCGTTTGCGTTCCCCTCCGGCAGGACAATATTACTGGCCGCCAACTCCCCCATGTTGTGGAACATGGCGCACGCGGCTTCCACGATCGGCATCGCCAGCGCCGCGCCGCTTCCTTCACCTAACCGCATCGCCATATGCAAATAGGGTTCCATAGACAAATGCGCGAGCGCGATGCGGGCGCCCTTTTCCGCCGAAAAGTGCGACGGGATCAGATAAGGTCTCACCGCAGGCGCAATCTGACAGGCCGCCAGCGCTGCCGAGTAGGAAAGAAAGCCATCCAGCAATACGGGTAAGCCACACCTTGCCGCGCCAAGCATCACGCCGGTCATCCCGACCAGATCAAAACCACCCACCTTCGACAACACATCAATGCCGTCGCGCGGATTGGGCTGATTAATCGCAATCGCCCGCCGCACGACGTCCACTTTATTATCGATGCGGGAAGGCGGAAGATTCGCGCCAATCCCCACCACCTCTTTTGCATCACTTCCTGTAAAAACGCTGACCATCGCGGCGGCTGGCGTAGTGTTCGCCATTCCCAGCTCCCCTACGCCAAATAAGGTCACGCCGCGTTGCGCCAGGTCGCAGGTGTAGCGGGAAACCTCCAGCAAAAGCGCCTCAGCCTGCAAGCGACTCATCGCCGGGCCAACGGCAATATTTCCGCAGCCGCGCGCGACGCGCATATTAACTACGCCAGGAATAGGTTCGGCATCAATACCGACATCAATGACATGCACCTTCGCACCGGCCTGAGCGGCAAGCACGCATACGCCGGTTGTTCCCCGCGTCATATTCGCCGCCTGAATCGCCGTCACGATTTTGGGCGAAACCGCTACGCCTTCATCCCAGACGCCATGGTCGGCGCACATCACCAGCACCGCCTTTTCACCTACCTGCGGCGTACCGTTAAGACCCGGCATACCCGCGAGCTGAACGGCTAAGGTTTCCAGTCTGCCCAGGCTGCCCGGCGGTTTGAGCAGGCCGTCAATATGTTGCTGCGCACGCGCCATCGCCTCGGCGTCCGGCGCAGGAATGTCACGGAGTAAAGCGTGTAGTGTCTGCATAAGATGTCTCGTCCGTAATAATCGGCTCATAACAGAGCCAGCAGAAAGATCAATTCGCCAAGTTCGATCGCCGCGCCCAGCGTATCGCCGGTTTGACCGCCAAGCGTACGTTTAAGCAACTGGCCAAGGATGAAAATCGCCGCGCATGTGACCACCATTGCGGCCAGTCCTTGCATACCAGGCAGTAATACCGTGGCGATGATTATCGCCAATCCCAGAGTAATGCAGGTTTGCCGTCCGCTGACTTTACCGATAAATACATTGCCAAGCCCCTCTTCACGGGCGTAGCGATGACGGTACATCAATAAAACGGCGCTGCCGCGTCCGGCCGCACAGGCCACCGCCAGCGCCGCCAACATTGGCGTTCCACGTAACGCCAGTTCGCTGACCACCAGAATTTTTGTCAGGAGCACAAAAATAAGCGCCAGCCCGCCATGGGTTCCCAGACGACTATCGCGCATAATCTCCAGCATTCGCTCACGGCTGCGCGCGGAAAAAATGCCATCGCAGGTATCGGCCAGCCCATCCAGGTGAAAACCACCGGTCAGCAGCGCCAGCGCCAGAATACAGAACAACGCCGCTAGCGGAATACCGCACCAGGGTTGCAGGAGGATGAAAATCAGGCCGCTTACGCCCCCCAGAATCAACCCGATAAAGGGAAACATCACGATCCCACGCGAATACTGCTCGAAATCCAGTCCCTGCGACCAGCGTGACGGCACGGGCAAGCGGCTAATAAAAGCGAGCATGGCCCAAAACAGCTTACTCATTTAATTTTGACTCCAATACCTGAGACCACCAGCCAGACCTCATCCGCCGCTGCCGCCAGTCGTTGGTTGACCCGACCGGCAATATCACGAAAATGGCGCGCCAGACGGTTTTCCGGGACGATCCCCATTCCCACCTCATTTGTCACCAGTACCACTTTCGCCGGGCAGCGCTGGCAGGCTGCAATTAAAATCTGAATTTCATCGTCAATGGCGCGCTCCATCGCCGCGTAATCCCACTGTTCGGGATCGTTTTCGCCTCCCAGCGCAAACAGCAGATTCGTCACCATGGTGGTAATACATTCCAGCAAAATCGCGTCGTCAGGGGCAAGATCCGCGGTAATCAACGTATCAAGATGCCGCCAGCATTCTGCGGTCCGCCAGTGTGCCGGCCTGCCATCTTTATGATGCTGAATTCTCGCCGCCATCTCGTCATCAAGAATCTGCGAGGTGGCGATATACAGTACCTGCGGCGCATCGCCAATTAAGGTTTCAGCATGACGGCTTTTACCACTACGCGCCCCGCCCGTCACCAGAATCATCATACCGGCTCCTGATGCTGTTGCATGATGGTATAAATTTTATCAATATCAATATGTTGCCGCATCGCTTCCGCCAGCAGATCAAATTGCCGCGCTTTATGCTCCGCATAACAAAAAGTCGTTTCCCACGGCGTAAGTCCTTTTCGTGCCCTTAACCCATTGACCACCGCACGGGTAAAGGCATCGCTATCAAACAGGCCGTGAAGGTAAGTGCCAAACGCCAGTCCGTCGGCGGTGACCGCGCCATCCGCCACAGAGCATCCATTTTTCTGTAACGTCATGGCCGTACAGCATCCTTCCTGCAGCACCGTTTCCCCCATGTGGATTTCATAACCGCGTACCGGTAGCCCCGCCGCGGCAGCCAGCCAGCCGGGCAGCTCGCCTGACATTGTCGCGTTAACCTGCGTCGTGGTTTTATCCTGTGCAAAGCGAGTGATCGTATTAAGCAGCCCCAGGCCCGGCTGCGTACCCAGCCCCGACTCCACCTCATCCACAATAGTGTCGCCCAGCATCTGGTAGCCGCCGCAAATTCCCATCACCGGCACGCCCTGCCGATGTGTCTGCAATACCGCATCCGCCATCCCGCTTTCGCGCAGCCAGGCGAGGTCGCTCAGCGTATTCTTACTGCCCGGCAGGATCACCAGATCAGCGTCAGTCAACGCTTCCGGGCGGCGAATATAGCGTATGCGCACATCCGGCTGCGCCGCCAGAGCGTTAAAATCCGTAAAGTTAGAAATATGTGGCAGTTGCACAATGGCAATAGTGATATCACGGGGGGCGTTACCGCGATATTTATCGTTTTGTAGCGCGACGCCATCTTCATCTTCCAGATCCACATCCAGCCACGGCATCACTCCCAGAACCGGGACGCCGGTAAGCGATTCGATTTGTTCGATACCGGAATAGAGTAGCGCCACGTCGCCGCGGAATTTGTTGATAATGACGCCCTTTACTCTGTCACGCTCCTGTTTATGCAGCAGCGCCAGCGTGCCATAAATAGCGGCGAATACGCCGCCCCGGTCGATATCCGCCACCAGAATAACCGGACACTGGGCCATTTCCGCCATTCCCATATTGACGATATCGCGATCGCGCAGATTGATTTCCGCCGGGCTTCCGGCGCCTTCCAGCACAATAACGTCATATTCCTGCGCCAGGCTGTTATAGACCGCAAGGATTTGCTCACGCAAACGCGGTTTATAGTCATGGTAACTCACCGCATCCATATTGGTCGCCACTTTCCCCATCAGCACGACCTGCGCCTGGCGATCGCTGGTCGGTTTGAGCAGCACCGGGTTCATACGCACATCTGGCGTGATCCCCGCGGCTTCCGCCTGAAAAATTTGCGCCCGCCCCATCTCTTTACCATCCGGCGTAATACCAGAATTAAGCGCCATATTTTGCGATTTAAACGGCGCGGTACGCAGACCATCCTGATAAAAAATGCGGCATAAACCCGCCGCCAGCACACTTTTGCCGACGTCGGATGCCGTCCCCTGCAACATAACTGCCTGCGTCATGACGCCTCCCTGAATGCGCACTTTTGCATTCGATGAAAAAACTCCGTTTCTGTTTTACACAGCGGCAGTCCCAGTTGAGTATGAAGTTTGACCAGCCAGGGCTGGGTTAGCCCCGCGTGTTCCATCGCTTCCGTACACGCGAAAACCTCGCCAGGCGCGCCATGCGTCAGGATCTGGCCCTGGCGTAATACGTATACGGCATCGCTAATTTCATAAATAAGATCGATATCATGGCTGGAGATAATGACATGATTTCCCTGCGCCACAATCCGCCTGATGATAGCAATCATCTGAGTGCGCCCTGCGGGATCAAGACCAGCTGTGGGTTCATCCAGCAATAGATAGCGCGCCTGTAGCACCAGCGCTCCGGCGATAGCCACACGTTTTTTTTGTCCATGACTCAAACACTGAATGGGCTGATGGCGAAAATGTTGGGCGTCAACCAGCGTTAGCGCCTCGTCGACGCGGCGCGTGATTTCCGCCTCCGGCACCCCCAAATTACGTAAACTAAACGCAATGTCGCTATCGATATCAGTATAAAAAATCTGCTGTTCAGGGTCCTGAAAAACCGTCGCAACTTGCTGGCGCAGCGCCAGTAGTCCGCGCTTGCTGTAATCCAGCGGTTTTCCCTGCCACAACACGGCCCCTTTTTGCGGACGCAACAGGCCGCTCAGGTTCATAAAAAGCGTAGACTTCCCACAGCCGTTCGCGCCCACCAAACCGGTAACAGGCGAGAGCGAAAAATCCAGATTTAACCCTTTAAGTACCGGCTCATCCTGATATCGGAACCACAGGTCTGAAGTGGCAAGCATAATAGTCCTTACAGGTGAAAATCACCCTGATACAGTTTGATATCCAGCGTGGTGGTCATTTGCTGATAACGCATTAACACCCGCGTAAACAGGAGTCCAGTCAGCATTGCCAGAGATCGATAGCCGTTCGGCAGGCTGCAATAACCAAAACGCAGCGTTTGCGCGCGACGAATTGCCATCGCCTCATCCAGAAGAATAAAGAGAAAGCGCCACGTTAACAGGATTTGCTCGGTAAGCAGGCGTGGAATATGCGCGCGCTTAAGCAAGCTAATTAACTGCGGAAACGGTAGGTTCATCACCAGCCACAACGTCGCGGACAGCGCCGTCAGGCTACGCCAGAACGTTTCATTCGCCGTAACCACGCCCGCACGGGTAATCCCGATCCAGTACGGCCCGACAGAGATGCCAGCCAGCAGCATTTGCGGCTCGCGGCTGATGCTGAAGATAATCGTTATCACGCCGACCAACAAAAATCCAAAAGGTATCGCCATCCATCGACACCAGCGCCAGAGGGATATGCGCAATAGCCAACAGCTCAATCCGGCAATGATCAGCAGCTCAATGCCCTGCCCTACAGGCGGCAGAACAAACGCCAGTATCATCATCGCCAGCCACAGCAAAAACTTGCGCTGCGGCGCAACGTGTGCCCAGCGGCTTTGATAGCTGAGTCGATCAAGCCCGGTCATCACGGCGTTGTTTACCTTTGCAATACCCGAGGATATAAAAAATCACCGCCGCGCCAAGAGAGCCCTGAAGGGTAAACAGCAGGCTTTCAATTTCACCGCTGGCAGGTTCATATAACGGCTGAAACCAGGGTTTATACTGCGGCGCAATAGCCTGAATCTGGCTTTCCGCTTCGCCGTCTGAACCGCCATATTCACCGCCATGGTTAATAAAAAACGGCAGAATCACCAACGCCACCACCATCGCTAACAACATCAACGTTTTCTTCATTTTAATGTCCTTGTACGGTAATCACTTGCCGTTTGGTTAACTGGTCATAAATCATGACGGTTAATAAACCTTCAGCAATAGCGACAGGAATCTGTGTGAGGCAGAAAATCCCCATAAACTTCACAACAGACCCTGTCGCTCCGGCATGGGGATCGGGAAACGCAACGCCAAGCTGGACTGAAGTCACAAAATAGGTCGCCAAATCCGCCAGCATCGCGCACAGAAAAACGGCGACATCGCGGCGTAGTCCGGCACGGCAGGCCATTTTCCACACCAGATAACCGACAACCGGGCCAATCACCGCCATCGACATTCCATTTGCGCCAAGCGTCGTCAGGCCGCCGTGCGCCAGCAATAGCGCCTGAAACAACAGCACAACCGCGCCGAGAATCGCCACCACCCCGGGCCCGAACAAGATAACCGCCAGACCAACGCCGGTCGGATGTGAACAACTCCCCGTTACCGACGGAATTTTGAGCGCGGACAGGACAAAAATAAACGCGCCGCACAGCGCCAGCAGTACCTTCTGATGATTATCCTCCTGCACAATACGCCGTAAGCGCACCAGCCCATACCACAAGCAGGGTAAAAACAGTAGCCACCAGGCCAGCGCCCACACTGGCGGTAAAAAGCCCTCCATGATATGCATCGCAAACGCCTGTTGCGGGACAACCATCAGCAATAGCGCTGCAGCCAGTCCACTGAAAGACAACTGTCGAAGCTGCTGTTCAAGTTTCATTCTGCATACTCCCACTGTTTATTGACCAGAATGGTCGAAAAATAGGGCAACGGTCGATCATCGTTGACCTCGTGGAGATGGCGCCAGCACTGCTCGCCGGGCAGTGTGGCCTCGGACATCATTAAGGCGCATTCCAGCAGGCCAGCCTGCGCCAGCAACGCTTTAATACGGGCGAACCGGCCATACACTTTCATCAACACCAGGCTATCATGCTGTTGTAGCGCCTGGGCTATTTCCGCTTCCGGCGCGGTACAAGAAATAACCGCCAGCGATTGCTGTTCTATGGCGAGCGGCATTTTCGCGCGGGCGGCTATCGCGGCGAAGGACGTGACGCCGGGGACAATCTCCAGCCACTCCGGGCAGCCGATACGCTGGAGTAAAAAAATCCAGGTACTGAATAGCATCGCATCGCCCAGGGTAATAAAACCGACCTGTTTACCCGCTTTCACCTCTGCGGTAAGCGCGGCGGCAACCTCGTTCCAGACCGCTTCTTTCTCGGCGCCGTCAGCGCTCATAGGGAAATGGCAACAACGTACTTCCGTCTGCTCGCCGAGATAGTCGCGCACAATCGACAGCGCCAGACTATCGCCCCCCTTACGACCGGCGGGCGCATACAGAATGTCCAGCGAGCCAAGAATCCGCGCTGCGCGGACGGTTATCAGGTCGGGCGCGCCTGGCCCGGTGCTTAATGCGTATAATTTACCGTTCATGCCGCCTCCTCTACCGCCATGTTCAGCGCCTGGTGCAAATGCGCGACAAACATCGCCCGGATAGCCGGGTTTTCTCCCAGCCCGCTCAGCCACGGCGTCGCCGGAATGCCCGCCGCGTTAAAGCGCATTTTCCATGAGTCGCCGTCGTCTGAAGCCATATCATTAATGGCGTGATCGCCCGCCACCAGCATTAATGGCATCAAATGTACGCCGGTGACGCCTTCGTCACGCAGGCTGTCGATCAGGATGTCGACCTCCGGGTAGCTTTCTACGGCGCCGACGCGCGCCGGGAAGCGCTGCGCGGTCATCATATGATCGAGACAGGCATAAGCTGCGAATGCGTGATGGCTGGCGCCGTGGCCCATAAAAACGACTTTCTCCGTTTGTCTGAGCGATGGCATCTGTTGTCGCAACGCCTGCATTAGCTGCACATAATCGTTATGGCTGCTCAGCAGCGGCACGCCCAGCGTCAGGCGAGTGAATAACGGACGCAAGAGTTGTACCTCACGGACAATTTTTTCATATTCGTCGCCGTTAATAATGTGCAACGACTGAATCGCCACGTCCTGATATCCCTGTGCGGCAAGCTTTTGCAAAGCCTGTAATGGCGTATCGATGTCGATACCGTCACGCTGGCGAAGCTTGCGAATGATCATTCCGGAAGTGAAGGCGCGAAACAGGTCGCGATCGGGACAGGACGCCGCCAGATCACGTTCGCACGCCACAATGTTTTTTTCACAGGTGTCGTGATAGCTGGTGCCAAAACTGACTACCAGAAGCGCTTTTTTCATTTTTACTCCTTAGCTGCGGCCAGCCAGCGCGATAAACGCTGCGCAAAGGCGGCCTGGCTTTCCAGTAACTCATCACCCGTCACAAGCGGCGTCGGGCGCGCAATAACGATGCAGGGAATGCCCGCATCCAGACAGGGCTGAACTTTTTCCTGATATCCCCCCTCCGCGCCGGACGCTTTGGTAATGACTACGTCGGCCCGGCACTGGTGGTAAAACGCGGCGTTAAAATCAGCGCTGAACGGCCCACACAGAGCGAAAATTTCTCCAACGCCGAACCCCAGTTCGCTGCAGCGTTGAATCACCTCCGCCACGGGCAGTACGCGCGCCAGCAACGTTTTTTCCGCCAGCCCGGCACGCCAGACGGCCAGATCTTTACTGCCGGTCGTCAGTAACACGCGCGGACCAAAACGCCTCGCTATCTCGCAGGCATCGGCAATACTGCGCGCCGTATAGAGAAGCGGATGCGTCAGATTGCTAAGCTGCTCCGGACGCTGATAACGACTTAACAACACGCCCGCCGTTTCACAGGCGCGAAGGAGGTTATGGCTGACCATTTCTGCATAAGGATGCGACGCATCTATTACCCAGCGAGTACGGTTTTCTTTTAGCCATGCGACCATCTGCCCGTACTCCAGACGACCACAGCGCACCTGCCCTTTAATGTCGCCCGCCAGCGCTTTTCCGGCTGGCGTCGCCACAGATAAGGTGTACGCGACGTTCGCCGCATCCAGTTGTCGGCATAACGCGCGCGCATCGCTGGTGCCGCCCACCACCAGCACATCCCCCTCATTCACAGCGTGTAACCTCGCGGCGTTATCATCAGCCCATCCTGAACATAGGTCGTTTTATTACCGACGATGACCAGACTGGTCATATCTACCGGTTCAAAATCCATATCGCCGAGCGTAGTCAGCCATTTTTCCTCTTTCTTACGTCCGGCGGATTTCACCACGCCAACCGGCGTTTGCGCGCTTTTACTGGCGGCAAGCAGGTCAAACGCGCGCGCCAGATGCCCTTCGCGGCCGCGGCTGCGCGGGTTGTAAAAACAGATAACGAAGTCGGCTTCGCCTGCGGCAACAATGCGTTTTTCAATCACCGGCCACGGCGTCAGCAGGTCGCTGAGGCTGATATGACAGAAGTCGTGCATCAGCGGCGCACCCAGCAGCGAGGCGGCTGCGATACTGGCGGTCATCCCCGGAATAAGGCGAACCTCTACATCCAGCTTCTGCTTGCTCACCAGCTCCAGCACCAGTCCCGCCATGCCGTAAATACCGGCGTCGCCGCTGCTAATCAGCGCTACGTTATGCCCGGCCTGCGCCAGTTCAATAGCCGCCTGGCAGCGTTCAATTTCCTTACACATGCCGGTCTTGATCACCTGTTTGTCGCCGGTGAATGCTTTCACCAGGTGGGTGTAGGTTTTATAACCGACGACGATTTCCGCCGCCTGAAGCGCCTCAATCGCCTCCATCGTCATCATTGCCTGCGAACCGGGGCCAATACCAATTACGCTCAACATCAGTGTGCAACTCCTAAAGTAATAGTGACGCCCTGTTCTCGCAGGGTCTCGCCTAACAATTGTCCCTGGCTTAATAACCACGCTGCCGGGCCGGATACGCTGCCAACGCCCACCGTTTTTCTGACGAAGCCAGAACCGGGAAAATGGTGTTCGAATTCACGCAACGCTTCGGCGGTAAAGGTTTTAAAAGGCACGCGGCAGCAGGAGGCGAGCTGAATAAGCCCCGGCTCCCCTTTTTTGAGCGTGACGCTGCCAATCGCTTTTAACGCCAGCGGATCGAGTTTCTGCGCTTCAAGCTGACGCGCCAGTAATGTCGCTAACAGGGGAAATGGCGTATCGCGGCGACAGCCAATTCCCGCCACCACACGCTGGGGCACCAGTTTCCAGTGCAGTACGGGAAGCTCAGGGAGGTCATTACGCAAAGAGACGCAGATAAGCGCATCCAGTTCAGGCAATCGCTGCAAATCATCAACAGGGATAAAACCACGAATATCGCACTGGCCGATCTCTTCCGTTAGTTCGGCATCCCACCATAACCCCACCCGTTGATGACTGACCAACATCTGGTTAACGGTTTTTACCGCCGTGCGAAGATCGGACATGCGGGCGTTAAGCTGGAAAGCTAAGGTGTCCAACGCGGACATCTCATTGACATCCGTTGCCGTGGTAATCACCGGATCGGCGCCTAACATTCCTGCCAGGTAGCGCGTCAAGGCATTGGCCCCGCCCGCATGACCGGAAAGCAGGCTAATGACATGCTGACCACGTTCATCAATGACGACCACCGCCGGATCGCTGAACTTGTCGTTCACTAACGGCGCCAGGACACGAACGGCAATGCCGGTCGCGCCGATAAAAATAAGCGCGGTATAAGTGGTAAAAGCCTGCCGGGCGGTATTAGCGAATCCGCCATCGAAGGGAATAAATCCCTCTTCCCGCAGTTTTTCACTGGTAAAGCAGGTTAACGGCAGCATCGCGGAGAGTCTCTTTGCCAGCGCCACGCCGCCGGGCGTCAGGCAAAACAACGCAATGGATTCAGGCTTTACGGTATTCATGGCTAAAGTCCGCTGCATAAAGTCTTGAGTAGTGATACTCCTTACCCAGAAAATTCCCGACCAGAATCAGCGCCGTCTTACGGATGCCAGCATCACGTACTTTGTCGCTAATATCCGCTAACGTGCCGCGAACGGTCTGGCTTTCCGGCCAGGTAGCCTTATAGATGACCGCGACAGGCGTAGTTGCCGGATAACCGCCGGCAATGAGACGTTCCGCCACCCGATGAATACGCTGAACGGAGAGATAAATCGCCATTGACGTCTGGTGACTGGCGAACGCCTCCAGTTGTTCGCGCGCCGGTACTGGCGTACGCCCTTCCAGACGGGTAATAATGAGACTCTGCGATACCTCCGGTACGGTATATTCCACACCCAGATCTGCCGCAGCGCCGAGAAACGCGCTGACGCCAGGCACTACCTGCCAGTCGATACCACGGCGAGTTAACTCTTCGCCTTGCTCACGCACGGAGCCGTACAGCGAAACATCGCCCGTTTGCAAACGCACCACCGTTTTTCCCGCTTTCACGCCCGCGGCCATCAGCTCGATAATCTGCTCAAGATGCAGTTCGGCGCTGTCGTAGCGTTCTGCCTGCGCGGGGCAGTAATCCAGCAGTTCGGTATTGATCAGCGAACCGGCATAGATAACTACCTGCGCCTGTTGCAGCAGGCGGTAGCCTTTAAGCGTGATCAGCTCGCGATCGCCCGGCCCGGCGCCGACGAACCATACACAGCGTGGATCAAATGTCTCTGACATGGTTTTCTTCCTTCTGACAGGCGATAACAAAAACAGGATTGTTCGGTTTGAAATAGTGTCCCGCCCCCAGCGGCGTTAACGATGAAAGCTGAAGCTGTACACAGTCCATTCGACATGCGCCGATGTGGGCAATATGCGCCAGCGCGCTATGGAGGTTTTCCTGCAAGATAAAGGTCATCACCAGACGGCCACCGGGATGCAGATGACCCATCGCCCAGTCAATCAGCGCCGTCAGATGCCCGCCGCTGCCGCCCATAAACACCGCATCGGCTTTCCCGGTTATGGTCATTGGCGCTTCGCCGGGGAGAATATCGATATTGCCGCAGGCAAAGCGCTGACGATTCTCATCAAGCAGCCGTAGCGCGGCAGGATTACGCTCGATAGCCGTCACCTGCAACGAAGGAAATTGCAGCGCCGCTTCAATTGAGACGCTTCCCGTTCCCGCCCCGACGTCAATCAGGTGACTGGCGCGGTGGAGCTCAAGTTTCGACAGTGCCAGCGCCCGTACCGCCTCTTTGGTCATTGGCACGTTCTCGCCGCGCAGAAAAAGCTCATCTTTCATCCAGGATCACCACTGCATTCATTTCATAGTCGGCGTTGACCGCACTGACGGGTAGCCAGTGGATCCGCTCATTTTCCATCGCCAGATTTTCACCAATCACCATTAAGCGATGCCCTTTGCCCCGCGCGACCAGTTCCCGCGCGATTTCTCGCGGCCCGCAGCGGGCATCCGTGACCATCGCCACTTTGCGATGGCTCGCCAACTGATCGAAGCTGACGCAACGACCGTGGCTACTGGTCAACCACATGTCATTCATATCAATTCCAGCCTGTGCGCACAGATACTGTACGGCGCTGATGCCAGGGATAATGCGAACCTGTTCGATACCAAAATGCGCCACCAGGCGTGTACCGATGCCATAAAACAGCGGATCGCCGGAGGCCAGCACCACGATCCCTTTATCCCAGCGGGCGGCAATCCAGGACAACAACGCGCCAATATCCGCGCCCAGCGTAAATCGTTCGCCGCCAAACGCCGGAAACTGCGCCAAATGCCGTTTACCGCCTGCCAGCGCATCGGCGTGGTCTATCGCTTCCAGCGCCGCAGGGGTCATCAAATGCCGTCCGGCGGGCCCCATTCCCACGACCGTTAGCATTGCAGCTCCTTAGCAATCTCGTCGACGGGACGATTACTGCCGAGAATATGGTTATCAAAAGAAAACAGGATGGCGTCGCAGACAGGCGGCGTTTTGGTAAAACGCAGCATCTGCATGACTCGCAAACAAATACGCCTGGCAAGATGGTTATAGATATGCCCGAAGCCATATGCTTCAATGTGCTCCATTGCCGCTTCAGTGGTATCGCAATCGCCGACCAGGGTGAGTAACTCCAGCGGCGCGCCCAGTAAAGCTAAATGCGCGACCAGCGTTTCCATGCGCGCATCGGCAATATGGCTATGGGTATGAAAGATCCCGGCGGCGATTTTGATCAGTTTTCCAGGATGCCCCACCAGCACTATCTGGCAAAATCCCAGCCGTACCGCCTCTTCAATCATGTAGCCGACAAAATTGCTCATGGTGACGACTGCCTGTGTGTCGACGCCCATTTGTTCGCGAACAAACCGTTCGCCGTGGTTGCCCGGCACGAGTATCACCCGCGTTAATCCTGACGCCCGTTTGATCTCCAGTTCCAGCGATAGTGAGCGTTTCCAGCTTTCTTCCGACATCGGCGTCACAATGCCGGTAGTGCCAATAATGGAAATGCCGCCAAGGATGCCAAGCCGCGAGTTATACGTTTTTTGCGCCCGCACTTCGCCTTCCGGGGCAAAAATCTCCACATCGGCCCCACGCGCCGGGCCTATCGCTTCGCGCACCGCTGACTCAATGGTATGGCGCGGCGTACGATTGATGGCGGCGCTCCCGAGCGGCAGTCCAATCCCTTTACGCGTTACCGTACCAATACCTTCGCCGCCAGTGAGCGTAATCTCACCGCTGTCGTTGAGCGTAACGCGGGCAAAAATCAGCATTCCGTGCGTGGCATCCACGTCATCGCCGCCATCTTTACGAATTGCGGCTATCGCCTGCTGGCCTTCAATGTGCGGCGACTCCACGTTCAGGCATAGCGTGACGCCCGACGGCGTGACGATGGAGACCTGATGAATCAGATGTTGACGTAATACCATCAGCGCGGCGACTTTTGCCGCCGCCGTCGCGCAGGAACCGGTGGTATATCCTTTACGTAACGCTTTACCGTGGTGCCAGACCGGCGCGTCAAAAGAAAGCTCGCTCATCAGGCCTCCCGGAGATGATAGAGCAGCGCATTGACGATAGCGGCAGCCACGTTACTGCCGCCTTTACGCCCTAACGCGGCAACCGCGGGGAAATGGCTATGGGTGAGTGCCTCTTTGGACTCCGCCGCGCCGACAAAGCCTACCGGTACGCCCACCACGCCGCTCACCGTCACGTTATGTTCAAGCAAACGGAACAGGGCCGTCGGCGCATTACCGAAAACAAAGAGCTTGTTTTTCTCCTCCTCGGCGATAGCGATATCGACGGCGGCCATTGAACGGGTAATCCCCTGCGTTTGTGCGGCGCGCACCACGCGCGGATCGCTGATATAACAGCGACACTCGCCGCCAAACGTCGCCAGTAATCTTTTATTAATGCCGGACAGCGCCATCGTGGTATCGGTATAAATAATGCACGGATGGCGTAACGCATCACAAAGCTGCTCCAGCGCATCGGCAGAGAACCACAAAATGTCCAGCCAGTCGAAATCGGCGGTGGTATGAATAACCCGCTTGATAATGGCCTCATGGAGCGGACTGGCGAAACGGTAATCAGGACGCGTTTCGCGAATAATGTCGCTAATAATGGTGAAACTGTTGGCCTCAATGGTTTGGGGCTGCTGGATATAATGCATACTGTCGTCCTCAGGCCACGCCAGATAACCCGCACCGCGCCGCAATAAACAGCGCCAGCGCCAGGGTTGAAGCGACCCACATCAATCGAATCGTTCGGGAAATATCGTCCACGGAAATATCGCGCTGCGCGTCGCCTATCCAGGGCTTGTCCACACGCTCGCCAAAGTAGTTATTTGGGCCGCCGAGCTGGATACCTAAGGCGCCGGCCACACACGCTTCCGACCAGGCGCAATTTGGGCTACTGTGGTTATAACGGTCACGCCAGCCAATACGCAGCGCACGCCAACCACTCAGGCGACACAGTCCTGCCGCAATGCCCAGCAACAGCCAGCTCAGTCGGGCAGGAAGATAGTTCGCTACGTCGTCCATACGGGCGCTGACCATACCAATCGCCCGGTATTTTTCATGTTTGTAGCCCACCATTGAATCCAGGGTATTGACGGCTTTGTAGGCCATCGCCAGCGGCGCGCCGCCGAGAAAGAGGAAAAAGAGCGGCGCGATAATGCCGTCAACGGTGTTTTCTGCAACCGTTTCCACCACGCCGCGATTGATCTGCGCTGGCTGAAGTTGCGACGTATCGCGCCCGACGATCCAGGAGAGTTTTATTCGGCTTTCCGCAAGGTCGTTCTCCCGCAACGGTCGTTCAACCTCCTGCGCGGCGCGGGCCAGAGAGCGTCCGGCCAGCGTGGTAAAGATCATCCAGACTTCGACGCTCCAGCCAAACCAGGGGTGAATCCGCTGCGCCAGCGCCAGTACGCCCCATGCCACGCCCCAGGTCGCCCCGACAACCACAACCCACATTACGCCGCCGCCAATCCGCAGCGCTTTATCGCCGGGACAATAGCGACGCACAATACGCTGCACAAACGTAATTAATCGGCCTATCCAGCGTACCGGATGGGGCCAGTGTTGAGGGTCGCCGATGATAAAATCCAGCACCCAGGCGATACACCAGGCAAGGATCGTCATAATACGCGCCTCGCCGCCGCCAGCCAGTGCTGCAACATTTCCGGACGCTGGGCGAAATGGACGTGCAGATAGCTGGCAAACGTGTTGCCTGTCTGCCAGCCGCCAGTCCATTCCTGTAACACGCGGCCATCGCGAACCTTACGACAGGCCATAACGGCGGGTGTTTCGGGGATAAAATCTGAGTAGTGAAATTCATGGCCGCGCACTATCTCGCCAGGCGCCGCCAATAGCGTTGGCTGCATAGCCTGCGCCTCACAGTAGCCAAAGCGGGTAAGTCGCTTACCCATTTTGCTGTGACCGGGGATAATATTCGCCATCTGATGAATTTCCCCACCGCTATCCTCCAGAGTGCTCCCCAGATACATCAGACCGCCACACTCCGCGTAAATCGCCACGCCGCGCTGATGCGCCGCCCGCAAATGTTTTAACATCGCCGTATTTGCCGCCAGATCCGCGGCGTATAATTCAGGATATCCACCGCCCAGCCAGATCATCTGACAATCAGGCAATGCGCGGTCATGCAGTGGGCTAAAACGCACAATGTTAACGCCGGCACGCTCCAGAAAATCGATGTTATCGGGATAATAAAAGTTAAAGGCCTCATCATCCGCCAGAGCAAGCGTCAGCCCTGCCCCCGCTGTGTTATCGGGGCGCTCAGGCCACATTCCCGTCGGAAGCGCTGATAACACGCTCAGCGAGAGTAGCGCATCCACATCCACTGTTTGTTCCAGCGAGGCGGCAAAATCATGCCATGATTGCTGATTGACGAGGGATTCTCTGGCGGTAATCAACCCCAGGTGGCGTTCAGGTAATGCGACGCCGTCGCAAGGAGGAACATACCCCAGTACCGGCAGTGAGCAATAATGTTCAATGGCATTTTTGAGGAGCTGATAGTGGGCGTCGCTAGTGACGCGATTCACAATCACGCCCGCGAGGTTGAGGGTCGGGTCGAAGTGCTGAAATCCCATAACGGTAGCCGCAAGCGACGTTGAAACAGCCTTGCCGTCCACCAGTAGGATGACCGGGCAACCAAGCTGTTTGGCCATCGCGGCTGTGCTGCAGTAATTGGGGTCGACGCCATAGCCGTCATACAGCCCCATGACGCCTTCAATGACAGCGATATCCGCCTGCCGCATTTGTTCGCAAAATAAGGCGTTGAGAACAGGAGGAGGAAGCATGAAACTGTCAAGATTACGGGACGCCACGCCACAGATAGCGGTATGCCAGCCGGTATCAAGGTAATCTGGCCCAACTTTAAACGGCTGTACGCGCAGCGCGCGTTTTTGCAGCAGCCTCAACAAACCAAGCGTCACCGTGGTTTTGCCGCAACCGCTTCCTGTGCCTGCAAGAATAAATGCGTGATGCCTTGCCGCCATTACCCTGATCCTGTTCAGGGTGGTAGGGGTATACAGGTACGCGCATGTTCAGTCTTTCGACTGTACGCGTCTTCGCAACCCACTTCCCACCGAAGTTGTTGGTTATCACCGACAGGCAGGTCTTCTGGCTTAGCGTCCTCCTCGCCCGTCCTTCCCAATCTTGCGATCAGTGGTCTTTACGGGGTCGTCAGCATCACAGCAGCGGGGGCTGCGGGGGATTTTCACCCCCTTCCCTACCACAAATGTGGCAAACCTGTTGGTTTACGTTATGGCTGTACGGCACACCCATAACGGCAATTAATAATGTGCTACGTTTTACATTTCTGTGAGCAATAGCCTGAGCGGTTGCTCATCTGACGTTAATCTACTCATCCTTATCGGTATATTGACGATAAAACGTATCGACAAAGCGTAATAAAACTTATCTTTCCTGACACTGTACTTCATCACAAAAATAAAAACTGGTGCAGTTTATGCCCTAAATTTTATTATTTTGTTGCGCTATGACAATTTATTGTTACACCAGATAAATTTTCTTTCTGAAATGATTAAGATACAAAAGACTATCAAAAATCGGCAATAGCAAAATATTGCTATTCATAACGATGGAGGATGAGAATTCTCATTTATCTGCTGGCGATAAGCCTGCGGCGTAACCTGATAGGTCTGGCGGAAGACTTTGCAAAAATAGCTGGTTTGCGAAAAGCCTAAATTACGCGCAATACTGGCAATACTCCAGTCACTATGGCAAAGCAATTCTCTGGCGCTAACCATTCTCTGGCGGTTTACCCACGCATTAAATCCGATTCCCTGATATTTCTTGAATAGCTTACTGAAGTAATAGGGGCTGAGATAGACATGTGAGGCGACATCCTCAAGACGAAGATCGTCGGACAAATGCGCATCAATATAGCGAAGCGCTTTTTTCATTTTACTGTCATGCGGAGTGGGACCACGAGTGGTTTTATTTGCCTCCGATTGCTGCGGATTGTCTTTGATAACCACGAAATTGAGCTGTTTTTTCAGGCAATTCTCAACTATCAGTTTAAGAAGATCGGCGGAAGCGATAACGCGTGAATAGTCCATCTCTGGCACATTCCGAAATTCATTCAAGAGCTCAGGATCAGCCTGCCAGCGATCGTCGACATTAAGAATGTTTACCAGCTCCACGTCATTACTTAAACGAACCTGCCCGCATAAAACAAAGCCAACTAAATGCCCTGCGATTACCAGCGGAATAGAAAAATCCGTTAGACCGGCATGACAACGATAAATACAGGGTTGATCGGACTTCGATGCCTCCAGTCCCCCGCAGCGATCGCTCATACGACAACGTGTACTATGCTGGGGATGCTGCCGCATCAACTGACAAAACGGCGTGAAATTGAATAGCTCAGATATTTCATCACCATGAATATTGACAACCACAACCGCCAGACCGGTGGCTTGTGCAAAATCCTGTGCGATTTTATTAATGAGTTCTGAGTTCAGAGCGCTCGCAGAAATCATGATAAAACCCCTCAGTTAATTTATTGTTATAAACAAAACACATTATTTACATTCACTTTTTATTAGCATTATCCTGGCCCTGATAAAAAGTACAATGACAATATCAAAAGTCTCCCATTGCTGGGAGACGTTTTGATCAGTTCGTGAAAGCAGATCACGAAATTATCTCACCTGTTTTTACGATACATCATTGCTGTGAATCTGGTTCGCATTTTCTTACAGTTCACAGCGGTTACAAGGTAAATTCTTACCAATAAAATAGCGATATATGGCTGCTCCGGCACAGGCGCCGATAACAGGCGCGACAATCGGCACGATAAAATAAGGGATCTCTCGCCCACCGCTCATCGCCATGTTCCCCCACCCCGCTAACCATGTGAACAGTTTGGGACCGAAATCACGCGCCGGGTTCATTGCAAAACCGGTAAGGGGTCCAGTAGACGCGCCGATAACGGCAACCAATATCCCAATAAGCAAAGGCGCAAGCGGCCCTTTAGGAATGCCATTGCCATCATCCGTCAATGCCATGATCATGCCCATCAGAATCGACGTAATGACCACTTCCACCAACGCAGCCTGCCATACATTTAGCGCTGCGGCCGGATAGGTACTGAAAATGCTGGCTAATTGCAAACTTTCGACGCTACCGCGCACCATATGATGCGCAGTCTCAAATTCAGTAAAAAGGCTACTATAAAGCACATACGCCAGCAGAGCGCCGCCAAAAGCGCCGGCAAACTGGGCAATAATATAAGGCAATACTTTCTGTTTGGGGAAGCAGGCAAACAGCCACAGCGCAATCGTCACCGCAGGGTTAAGATGTCCGCCGGAGATGCCGGCCGTAAGGTAAACGGCCAGTGAAATTCCAAGCCCCCAAATAATGCAAATCTCCCATAATCCGAGGCTGGCGCCTGCGACTTTGAGCGCGCTCAAACAACCGATACCAAAAAACAAAAAGAGTCCGGTGCCTAAAAATTCCGCACCACATTGCGCCTTTAGAGAATCATTCATGTGACACCTTCTGAGCAAAGTTCGTGTCCTGGCCAGCGCAAGTTTCGGCTGGCGGTAGAGTACAGCTAACCTCACTATAAAAAGTGCCGCCTGTAAATTGTTGGCAACCTGCGGGCCTGCCTTCCGGAAAAATCGTGTTGCGATAGCAAAATTTTGCTTTTCCGATATTTTTATCAGCCCATCACACGGGAAATTTGAGCTATAAAATACGCCTGTTGAAATAATAAAATATTGCACAAGCCAACTTATCAATTTCGAATAAACATCACATTTTGCGTCTTTCGCCATATCAAATAAAAATACTCTCGTCACTAACAAAAATGTAAAAATGAAATAATAAAAACAAAATAATCATATAGACAATAATAAATTAAATATTGATTATCAATGAGTTATAAAAATAAAAGGCAATTTAGTCATATTGCTTTCTCATTATTTTCTGATGCTCAACAGCAAGTCAGCCATTCTTTTTCCTCGCATCTTCTTATAGTCCCAACTATCGGAACACTCCATGCGAGGTCTTTATGCAACAAGAAGCACTAGGAATGGTAGAAACCAAAGGCTTAACCGCAGCCATAGAGGCCGCTGATGCAATGGTTAAGTCAGCCAATGTGATGTTAGTGGGCTATGAAAAGATTGGCTCCGGGCTGGTAACCGTCATCGTGCGCGGCGATGTTGGCGCGGTCAAAGCGGCCACCGATGCAGGTGCCGCAGCCGCACGCAACGTGGGTGAAGTGAAAGCCGTACACGTCATCCCACGCCCTCACACCGATGTAGAAAAAATCTTACCGAAGGGAATTAGCCAATGAGCAGCAATGAGCTGGTGGAACAGATCATGGCGCAGGTGATTGCCCGTGTGGCAACGCCGGAACAACAGGCCATCCCTGGTCAACCCCAACCTATACGAGAGACGGCTATGGCAGAAAAAAGCTGCAGTTTAACGGAATTTGTCGGGACCGCCATTGGCGATACCCTGGGCCTGGTTATCGCCAACGTCGATACCGCCCTGCTGGACGCGATGAAGCTTGAGAAGCGCTATCGTTCCATCGGTATTCTCGGCGCCCGCACCGGCGCAGGCCCGCACATTATGGCGGCGGACGAAGCGGTGAAAGCCACCAACACCGAAGTGGTCAGCATTGAGCTGCCGCGCGATACCAAAGGCGGAGCGGGCCACGGTTCGCTGATTATTTTAGGCGGTAACGATGTATCCGACGTCAAGCGCGGTATCGAAGTCGCGCTGAAAGAGCTGGACCGCACCTTCGGCGATGTTTACGGCAACGAAGCCGGGCATATCGAGCTGCAGTACACCGCTCGCGCCAGCTACGCCCTGGAAAAAGCGTTCGGCGCACCGATTGGCCGTGCCTGCGGCGTCATCGTCGGCGCTCCGGCTTCCGTCGGCGTACTGATGGCCGATACCGCCCTGAAGTCAGCCAACGTTGAAGTCGTGGCGTACAGCTCTCCGGCGCACGGCACCAGCTTTAGTAACGAAGCCATTCTGGTGATTTCCGGCGACTCCGGCGCGGTCCGTCAGGCGGTGACCTCCGCCCGCGAAATCGGCAAAACCGTCCTTGCGACCCTCGGTTCTGAACCGAAAAACGATCGCCCGTCCTACATCTGATACCCACGAGGCTGATTCATGAGATCGAAAAGATTTGAAGCACTGGCGAAACGCCCTGTGAATCAGGACGGCTTTGTTAAGGAGTGGATCGAAGAAGGCTTTATCGCGATGGAAAGCCCGAACGACCCAAAACCGTCGATAAAAATCGTTAACGGCGCGGTAACCGAGCTGGACGGAAAACCGGTTAGCGAATTCGACCTGATCGACCACTTTATCGCCCGCTACGGCATCAACCTGAACCGCGCCGAAGAAGTGATGGCGATGGATTCGGTCAAGCTTGCCAATATGCTGTGCGATCCTAACGTCAAGCGCAGCGAAATCGTTCCGCTGACCACCGCCATGACCCCGGCGAAAATTGTTGAAGTGGTTTCGCATATGAACGTCGTCGAAATGATGATGTCGATGCAGAAAATGCGCGCTCGCCGCACGCCGTCTCAGCAGGCGCACGTCACCAACGTTAAAGACAACCCGGTGCAAATCGCCGCCGACGCCGCCGAAGGCGCATGGCGCGGGTTTGACGAACAAGAAACCACGGTTGCGGTAGCACGCTACGCGCCGTTCAACGCCATCGCGCTGTTGGTCGGCTCTCAGGTTGGTCGTCCGGGCGTACTGACGCAGTGCTCACTGGAAGAAGCCACCGAGCTGAAGCTCGGCATGCTGGGCCACACCTGCTACGCCGAAACCATCTCCGTTTACGGCACCGAGCCGGTCTTCACCGACGGTGACGATACACCATGGTCGAAGGGCTTCTTAGCCTCTTCCTACGCCTCTCGCGGCCTGAAAATGCGCTTCACCTCCGGTTCTGGCTCCGAAGTGCAGATGGGCTACGCCGAAGGCAAATCCATGCTGTATCTGGAAGCGCGCTGCATCTATATCACCAAAGCGGCTGGCGTTCAGGGTCTGCAAAACGGCTCCGTAAGCTGCATCGGCGTACCGTCTGCCGTGCCGTCAGGCATTCGTGCTGTGCTGGCGGAAAACCTGATCTGCTCTTCGCTGGATCTGGAATGCGCCTCCAGTAACGACCAGACCTTCACCCACTCCGATATGCGTCGTACCGCGCGCCTGCTGATGCAGTTCCTGCCGGGTACCGACTTTATCTCCTCTGGTTATTCCGCGGTGCCGAACTACGACAACATGTTCGCCGGTTCCAACGAAGATGCGGAAGACTTTGACGACTACAACGTTATCCAGCGTGACCTGAAAGTGGACGGCGGTCTGCGCCCGGTTCGCGAAGAGGACGTTATCGCCATCCGTAACAAAGCCGCCCGCGCGCTGCAGGCCGTGTTTGCCGGAATGGGACTACCGCCGATTACCGATGAAGAAGTTGAAGCCGCGACCTATGCCCACGGTTCGAAAGATATGCCGGAACGTAACATCGTCGAAGACATCAAGTTCGCCCAAGAAATCATCAATAAAAACCGCAACGGTCTGGAAGTCGTTAAAGCGCTGGCGCAGGGCGGGTTTACCGACGTGGCCCAGGACATGCTCAACATCCAGAAAGCCAAGCTAACCGGCGACTATTTGCACACCTCCGCCATTATCGTCGGCGACGGACAAGTGCTCTCTGCGGTTAATGACGTCAATGACTATGCCGGTCCGGCAACAGGTTATCGCCTGCAGGGAGAACGCTGGGAAGAGATTAAAAACATCCCTGGCGCTCTTGATCCCAACGAGATTGATTAAGGGGTGAGAAATGGAAATTAATGAAAAATTGCTGCGCCAGATAATTGAAGACGTGCTCCGCGATATGAAGGGCAGCGATAAACCCGTCTCGTTTAATGCGCCTGCGGCATCCACAGCACCACAGACCGCTGCGCCTGCGGGCGACGGCTTTCTGACCGAAGTGGGCGAAGCGCGCCAGGGCACTCAGCAGGATGAAGTCATTATCGCCGTCGGCCCGGCATTTGGCCTGGCGCAAACCGTCAATATCGTGGGCTTACCGCATAAGAGCATCCTGCGCGAAGTCATTGCCGGTATTGAAGAAGAAGGCATCAAAGCGCGCGTGATTCGCTGCTTTAAATCTTCCGACGTGGCGTTCGTCGCCGTTGAAGGTAACCGCCTGAGCGGATCCGGCATCTCCATCGGCATCCAGTCGAAAGGTACTACGGTTATCCACCAGCAGGGGCTACCGCCGCTCTCCAACCTGGAGCTGTTCCCGCAGGCACCGCTGCTGACGCTGGAAACCTACCGTCAGATTGGTAAAAACGCCGCCCGCTATGCGAAACGCGAATCACCGCAGCCGGTCCCTACGCTAAATGACCAGATGGCACGCCCGAAGTACCAGGCAAAGTCGGCCATTTTGCACATTAAAGAGACCAAGTACGTCGTGACGGGCAAAAACCCGCAGGAACTGCGCGTGGCGCTTTGATAAAGGATAACTCCATGAATACCGACGCAATTGAATCGATGGTTCGGGACGTATTGAGCCGCATGAACAGCCTGCAGGGCGATGCGCCAGCAGCGGCTCCGGCGGCAGGCGGCACGTCCCGCAGCGCAAAGGTCAGCGACTACCCGCTGGCGAACAAACACCCGGAATGGGTGAAAACCGCCACCAATAAAACGCTGGACGACTTTACGCTGGAAAACGTGCTGAGCAATAAAGTCACCGCTCAGGATATGCGCATTACCCCGGAAACCCTGCGCTTACAGGCGTCTATCGCCAAAGATGCGGGCCGCGACCGGCTGGCGATGAACTTCGAACGCGCCGCCGAACTGACCGCGGTACCGGACGATCGCATTCTTGAAATCTACAACGCCCTTCGTCCGTATCGTTCAACGAAAGAAGAGCTGCTCGCTATCGCCGACGATCTCGAAAACCGTTATCAGGCAAAGATTTGCGCAGCTTTTGTTCGTGAAGCGGCAGGGCTGTACGTTGAGCGTAAAAAACTCAAAGGCGACGATTAAGGATTTCGTATGCGATATATAGCTGGCATTGACATTGGTAACTCATCGACGGAAGTCGCACTGGCGCGGCAAGATGAGACTGGCGCACTAACGATTACACACAGCGCGCTGGCGGAAACCACCGGGATCAAAGGCACGTTGCGTAACGTGTTCGGCATTCAGGAAGCGCTCGCCCTCGTCGCAAAGCGCGCGGGGATCAATGTCAGCGATATTTCGCTCATCCGCATTAACGAAGCCACGCCGGTGATTGGCGATGTGGCGATGGAAACCATTACCGAAACCATCATCACCGAATCGACAATGATCGGCCATAACCCAAAAACGCCGGGCGGAGCAGGCCTTGGTGTGGGTATCACGATTACGCCGGAGGAGCTGTTAACCCGCCCTGCGGACTCGTCCTATATTCTGGTGGTATCGTCAGCATTCGATTTTGCCGACATCGCCAATGTTATCAACGCCTCAATGCGCGCCGGATACCAGATTACCGGCGTCATTTTGCAGCGCGACGATGGCGTGCTGGTCAGCAACCGGCTGGAAAAATCGCTGCCGATCGTTGACGAAGTGCTCTACATCGACCGCATTCCGCTGGGGATGCTGGCGGCGATTGAAGTCGCCGTGCCGGGGAAGGTTATCGAGACCCTCTCCAACCCTTACGGCATCGCCACCGTATTCAACCTCAACGCCGATGAGACGAAAAACATCGTCCCGATGGCGCGCGCGCTGATTGGCAACCGTTCCGCCGTGGTCGTTAAAACGCCATCCGGCGACGTCAAAGCGCGCGCAATACCCGCCGGTAACCTGGAGCTGCAGGCTCAGGGTCGTACCGTGCGCGTGGATGTTGCCGCCGGTGCCGAAGCTATCATGAAAGCGGTGGACGGCTGCGGCAAGCTCGACAACGTCACCGGCGAGGCCGGGACCAATATCGGCGGCATGCTGGAGCACGTACGCCAGACCATGGCCGAGCTAACCAATAAGCCCAGCAGCGAGATTTTCATTCAGGATCTTCTGGCCGTTGACACCTCGGTTCCGGTGAGCGTCACCGGCGGTCTGGCCGGGGAGTTCTCACTGGAGCAGGCCGTCGGCATCGCCTCGATGGTGAAATCAGACCGTCTGCAGATGGCGATGATTGCCCGTGAAATTGAGCAGAAGCTTAATATCGACGTGCAGATCGGCGGCGCTGAGGCTGAAGCCGCCATTCTGGGCGCGCTGACCACGCCGGGTACCACCCGACCGCTGGCGATCCTCGACCTCGGCGCGGGCTCCACCGATGCCTCCATCATCAACCCTAAAGGCGAAATCATCGCCACTCACCTCGCCGGTGCAGGCGACATGGTGACGATGATTATTGCCCGCGAGCTGGGGCTGGAAGACCGCTATCTGGCGGAAGAGATCAAAAAATACCCGCTGGCGAAGGTCGAAAGCCTGTTCCACTTACGCCACGAGGACGGCAGCGTCCAGTTCTTCCCGACGCCGCTGCCTCCCGCCGTGTTCGCCCGCGTCTGCGTGGTGAAACCGGACGAACTGGTGCCGCTTCCCGGCGACTTAGCGCTGGAAAAAGTGCGCGCCATTCGCCGCAGCGCTAAAGAACGCGTCTTTGTCACCAACGCCCTGCGCGCGCTGCGCCAGGTCAGTCCAACCGGCAACATTCGCGATATTCCGTTCGTGGTGCTGGTCGGCGGCTCGTCGCTGGATTTCGAAGTTCCTCAGTTGGTCACCGATGCGCTGGCGCACTACCGCCTGGTCGCCGGGCGAGGAAATATTCGCGGCAGCGAAGGCCCAAGAAACGCGGTGGCCACCGGCCTGATTCTCTCCTGGCACAAGGAGTTTGCGCATGGACAGTAATCACAGCGCCCCGGCCATCGTCATTACCGTTATCAACGACTGCGCCAGCCTCTGGCACGAAGTGCTGCTGGGTATCGAAGAGGAAGGCATCCCTTTCCTGCTTCAGCATCACCCGGCTGGAGATGTCGTTGACAGCGCCTGGCAGGCGGCGCGCAGCTCGCCGCTGCTGGTCGGCATCGCCTGCGATCGCCATACGCTGGTCGTACATTACAAGAATTTACCCGCATCGGCGCCGCTTTTTACGCTGATGCATCATCAGGACAGTCAGGCCCATCGCAATACCGGTAATAACGCGGCACGGCTGGTCAAAGGGATCCCTTTCCGGGATCTGAATAGCTAAGCAACAGGAGAACTGCAGTATGAATAACGCACTGGGACTGGTTGAAACAAAAGGGTTAGTAGGCGCCATTGAAGCTGCCGACGCCATGGTGAAATCCGCCAACGTACAGCTGGTGGGCTACGAAAAAATTGGTTCTGGCCTGGTTACCGTCATGGTTCGCGGCGACGTCGGCGCGGTTAAAGCAGCCGTAGATGCCGGCAGCGCGGCGGCAAGCGTAGTGGGTGAAGTGAAATCCTGCCACGTTATCCCGCGTCCGCACAGTGATGTTGAGGCCATTTTACCGAAATCAGCCTAATCGATGGCGAATAAGGAGCACCGCGTGAAGCAATCACTGGGATTACTTGAAGTTTGTGGTCTGGCACTGGCTATCAGCTGCGCCGATATCATGGCGAAATCCGCTTCTATCACGCTGCTCGCCCTCGAAAAGACCAATGGTTCAGGCTGGATGGTGATTAAAATTACCGGTGATGTGGCCTCCGTGCAGGCGGCCATCACCACCGGTGCGCAATTTGCCGAACAGCGGAATGGTCTGGTGGCCCACAAGGTTATCGCCAGGCCCGGAGAAGGGATCCTGCTCGCAGAGACACCCTCCCCCTCCGTCATTGAACCTGAGCCTGAAGCGTCAGAGATAGCTGATGTCGTTTCTGAAGCGCCAGCCGAAGAGGCCCCGCAGGAATCAGAACTGGTCAGCTGCAATCTGTGTCTGGATCCAAAATGTCCGCGCCAGAAGGGCGAACCTCGTACGCTTTGCATTCATTCTGGCAAGCGAGGTGAAGCGTAATGGATAAAGAGCTTCTGCAATCAACGGTCAGTAAAGTTCTCGACGAGATGCGCCAGCGGCCTATTCCGCTGGGCGTCTCAAACCGTCATATCCACCTGTCCGCGCAGGATTATGAGCGGCTGTTTCCCGGCCATCCCATCAGCGAAAAAAAAGCGCTGCTGCAGCCGGGACAATACGCCGCGGAGCAAACCGTCACCCTGGTGGGACCGAAAGGGCAGCTCAAAAATGTGCGCCTGCTCGGCCCGCTGCGCTCGGTAAGCCAGGTGGAAATTTCGCGTACCGATGCGAGAACGCTGGGGATTGCCGCGCCGCTGAGAATGTCCGGCAACCTGAAGGGCACACCGGGCATCCGCCTGGTCAGCCCCTTTGCCGAACTGGAGCTACCTTCCGGGGTTATCGTCGCGCAGCGGCATATCCATATGTCGCCGCTTGATGCGCTGATCCTGCGGGTTTCCCACGGCGATAGGGTTTCAGTGGCGATTGAAGGCGACGATCGCGGGCTGATTTTCAACAACGTGGCGATTCGCGTTTCACCGGACATGCGCCTCGAAATGCACATTGATACCGATGAAGCCAACGCCGCTGGTGCCGATAACCCGCAGGCCTTTGCCCGGCTGGTAGGCCCGCGATGAACGGCGAAACTCTGCAGCGCATTGTCGAGGAGATTGTCTCCCGGCTGCAGCGCCGTGCCCAGAGCACGGCGACGCTGAGCGTTACGCAACTTCGTGATGCCGACTGTCCAGCACTGTTCTGTCAGCACGCGTCGCTGCGCATCCTGCTCGTCGACCTGCCGCTGCTGGGTCAGCTTGCGGATGCAGAAACCGACGATGCCGCCGCCCGGAAAATTCACGACGCGCTGGCGTTTGGCATCCGCGTACAGCTCAGCCTGCACAGCCAGCTGCTGCCGGTTATCCCGGTAAAAAAACTGGCTCGTCTGCCGCTGGTATTCACCGACGAGCACGGACTGCCGCTGGTTCTGCATGCGGGTTCGGTGCTGAGCTATCGCGATGTCGCGCTGCTAAGCCGGGGGCGTCTGGTTGTCCACCGCAAATGCATCGTGACCGCCATGGCGCGTGACGCGGCCAATGCGCGGAATATTCAATTAATTAAGCAGGAGTAAATCATGCATCTGGCACGAGTCACGGGCGCGGTTGTCTCCACGCAAAAATCACCTTCTTTGATTGGGAAAAAGCTGCTGCTGGTGCGTCGGGTCAGCGCCGATGGCGAACTCCCCGCCTCGCCCACCTCCGGCGATGAAGTGGCCGTGGACTCCGTCGGCGCGGGCGTCGGCGAACTGGTTTTGCTCAGCGGCGGCTCCAGCGCCAGGCACGTTTTTTCCGGGCCAAATGAGGCCATCGACCTCGCCGTTGTCGGCATTGTAGATACGCTTTCGCGTTAAGGGGCGGTTATGGCGATTTATACCCGAACAGGTGACGCTGGCACCACATCACTGTTTACCGGCCAGCGGGTGAGCAAAACCCACCCGCGGGTTGAAGCCTACGGCACGCTGGATGAGCTGAACGCCGCGCTGAGCCTGTGCGCCTGCGCCGCTGCGGATGAAAATCACCGCACCTTACTCGAGGCCATCCAGCAGCAACTTTTTTGGTTTAGCGCAGAGCTGGCCAGCGACAGCGAGCAGCCGTCGCCCAAACAGCGCTACATCAGCAGCGAAGAGATTTCGGCCCTGGAAGCCGCTATCGATCGGGCAATGGCCCGCGTCGAACCGCTGCACAGCTTTATTTTACCCGGACGCTGCGAAGCCGCGAGCCGATTACATTTTGCCCGCACGCTGGCGCGCCGCGCCGAACGCCGTCTGGTTGAACTGGCAACTGAAGTCAACGTACGCCAGGTGCTGATGCGCTACATCAACCGCTTATCGGACTGCCTGTACGCCCTGGCCCGCGCGGAAGATAGCGATGCGCACCAGGCCAACATCATCCGCGAAGTTAGCAAGCGCTATCTGGCTGCCAGCCAGCCGACCCGCAGCAAGGAGACAACGCCCGTGGCCCTCTCATTCCACGATCTGCACCAGCTCACCCGCGCCGCCGTTGAACGCGCGCAGCAACTGCAGGTTCCGGTAGTCGTCAGCATCGTTGACGCGCACGGCACGGAAACTGTGACCTGGCGGATGCCGGACGCCCTGCTGGTCAGCAGCGAGCTGGCGCCGAAAAAGGCCTGGACCGCAGTGGCGATGAAAACGGCGACCCATGAGCTGAGCGATGTCGTTCAGCCGGGCGCCGCGCTTTACGGTCTGGAAAGTCATTTACAGGGAAAAGTGGTCACCTTTGGCGGCGGTTACGCCCTGTGGCGCGACGGCATATTAATTGGGGGTCTTGGCATCAGCGGCGGCAGCGTTGAGCAGGACATGGACATAGCACAGACCGCCATCGCGGCTATTAACGTGGGAACTCATCAATGAATACTTCTGAACTCGAAACCCTGATTCGCACCATTCTTAGCGAGCAATTAACCACGCCGGCGCAAACGCCGGTCCAGCCTCAGGGCAAAGGGATTTTCCAGTCCGTGAGCGAGGCCATCGACGCCGCGCACCAGGCGTTCTTACGTTATCAGCAGTGCCCGCTAAAAACCCGCAGCGCCATTATCAGCGCGATGCGTCAGGAGCTGACGCCGCTGCTGGCGCCCCTGGCGGAAGAGAGCGCCAATGAAACGGGGATGGGCAACAAAGAAGATAAATTTCTCAAAAACAAGGCTGCGCTGGACAACACGCCGGGCGTAGAAGATCTCACCACCACCGCGCTGACCGGCGACGGCGGCATGGTGCTGTTTGAATACTCACCGTTTGGCGTTATCGGTTCGGTCGCCCCAAGCACCAACCCGACGGAAACCATCATCAACAACAGTATCAGCATGCTGGCGGCGGGCAACAGTATCTACTTTAGCCCGCATCCGGGAGCGAAAAAGGTCTCTCTGAAGCTGATTAGCCTGATTGAAGAGATTGCCTTCCGCTGCTGCGGCATCCGCAATCTGGTGGTGACCGTGGCGGAACCCACCTTCGAAGCGACCCAGCAGATGATGGCCCACCCGCGAATCGCAGTACTGGCCATTACCGGCGGCCCGGGCATTGTGGCAATGGGCATGAAGAGCGGTAAGAAGGTGATTGGCGCTGGCGCGGGTAACCCGCCCTGCATCGTTGATGAAACGGCGGACCTGGTGAAAGCGGCGGAAGATATCATCAACGGCGCGTCATTCGATTACAACCTGCCCTGCATTGCCGAGAAGAGCCTGATCGTAGTGGAGAGTGTCGCCGAACGTCTGGTGCAGCAAATGCAAACCTTCGGCGCGCTGCTGTTAAGCCCTGCCGATACCGACAAACTCCGCGCCGTCTGCCTGCCTGAAGGCCAGGCGAATAAAAAACTGGTCGGCAAGAGCCCATCGGCCATGCTGGAAGCCGCCGGGATCGCTGTCCCTGCAAAAGCGCCGCGTCTGCTGATTGCGCTGGTTAACGCTGACGATCCGTGGGTCACCAGCGAACAGTTGATGCCGATGCTGCCAGTGGTAAAAGTCAGCGATTTCGATAGCGCGCTGGCGCTGGCCCTGAAGGTTGAAGAGGGGCTGCATCATACCACCATTATGCACTCGCAGAACGTGTCACGCCTGAACCTCGCGGCCCGCACGCTGCAAACCTCGATATTCGTCAAAAACGGCCCCTCTTATGCCGGGATCGGCGTCGGCGGCGAAGGCTTTACCACCTTCACTATCGCCACACCAACCGGTGAAGGGACCACGTCAGCGCGTACTTTTGCCCGTTCCCGGCGCTGCGTACTGACCAACGGCTTTTCTATTCGCTAACTGAGGTCGCGATGAATACCTTCTCACTACAAACGCGGTTGTACAGCGGTCAGGGCAGCCTGGCGGTGCTCAAGCGCTTTACCAATAAGCACATCTGGATAATCTGCGATGGCTTTCTGGCGCGCTCTCCGCTGCTGGATACCCTGCGTAACGCGCTGCCCGCAGATAACCGCATCAGCGTCTTTAGCGAGATAACGCCGGACCCCACCATCCACACAGTGGTTCAGGGCATTGCGCAAATGCAGGCTCTGCAACCGCAGGTGGTGATCGGTTTTGGCGGCGGCTCGGCAATGGACGCAGCGAAAGCGATTGTCTGGTTTAGCCAGCAAAGCGGCATCAATATCGAAACCTGCGTGGCGATCCCGACCACCAGCGGCACCGGTTCGGAAGTCACCAGCGCCTGCGTAATTAGCGACCCGGATAAAGGCATTAAGTATCCGCTGTTCAACAATGCGCTGTATCCGGATATGGCGATCCTCGACCCGGAGCTGGTGGTCAGCGTACCGCCGCAGATTACCGCCAACACCGGCATGGACGTGCTGACCCATGCGCTGGAAGCGTGGGTGTCACCGCACGCCAGCGACTTTACCGACGCGCTGGCGGAAAAAGCCGCCAAACTGGTGTTCCAGTATCTGCCCACGGCGGTGGAAAAAGGCGACTGCGTGGCGACACGAGGAAAAATGCACAACGCCTCAACGCTCGCCGGGATGGCCTTCAGCCAGGCGGGGCTGGGGCTTAACCACGCTATCGCCCACCAGCTTGGCGGACAGTTTCATCTGCCGCACGGGCTGGCCAATGCGCTGCTGCTCACGGCGGTGATCCGTTTTAACGCCGGAGTTCCACGCGCCGCCAAACGCTACGCGCGGATGGCCAAAGCCTGCGGTTTTTGCCCGGCAGAAGCCAATGATATCGCGGCAATCAATGCGCTGATTCAGCAAATCGAACTGCTTAAGCAACGCTGCGCCCTTCCCTCACTGGCCGTTGCGCTTAAAGAAGGAAGATCCGACTTTTCCGCACGCATTCCGGCGATGGTGCAGGCTGCACTGGCGGACATCACGTTGCGCACCAACCCGCGCCCGGCCAACGCCGAGGAAATTCGCGAACTGCTGGAGGAACTGCTATGAGTACCGCCGTCAACGCCGTTGAAATGTCCCTTAGCGCCGATGAAATTCGTGAGCGCGTTCGCGCAGCGGGCGTTGTCGGTGCGGGCGGCGCAGGTTTTCCCGCCCACGTTAAGCTACAGGCGCAGGTAGAGATTTTTCTGGTGAACGCCGCCGAGTGTGAACCGATGCTCAAAGTTGACCAGCAACTGATGTGGCAGCAGGCCGCGCGTCTTGTTCGCGGCGTGCAGTACACGATGACGGCAACCGGCGCGCGCGAAGGGGTGATAGCCCTGAAAGAAAAATACCGCCGGGCCATCGACGCCCTCACCCCACTACTGCCAGCCGGTATCCGCCTGCATATCCTGCCGGATGTATATCCCGCGGGCGATGAGGTGCTGACTATCTGGATGGCAACCGGCCGCCGGGTCGCCCCGGCTGCGCTACCGGCCAGCGTCGGCGTGGTAGTGAATAACGTGCAAACGGTGCTGAATATTGCCCGGGCGGTTGAGCAGCAGTTTCCGGTCACTCGTCGCACGTTGACCGTGAACGGCGCAGTCGCCAGACCGTTGACCGTTACCGTTCCTGTCGGCATGTCACTGCATGAAGTGCTGGCACTGGCGGGCGGCGCAACGGTCGACGACCCTGGTTTTATTAACGGCGGCCCGATGATGGGTGGCCTGATTACCTCTCTTGATAACCCGGTAACAAAAACCACCGGCGGCCTGCTGGTGCTCCCCAAAAGCCATCCGCTTATCCAGCGCAGGATGCAGGACGAGCGCACGGTGCTTTCCGTGGCGCGCACGGTCTGCGAGCAGTGCCGACTGTGTACCGATCTCTGCCCACGGCATCTGATCGGCCACGAACTCTCTCCGCACCTGCTGGTGCGGGCGGTGAACTTTCATCAGGCTGCCACGCCGCAGCTGCTGCTGAGCGCCCTTACCTGCTCGGAATGCAACGTTTGCGAAAGCGTGGCCTGCCCGGTCGGGATCTCGCCGATGCGCATCAACCGCATGTTAAAACGCGAGCTGCGGGCGCAAAACCAGCGCTACGAAGGGCCGCTGAATCCGTCCGACGAAATGGCGAAATATCGCCTGGTGCCGGTGAAGCGGCTGATCGCCAAACTGGGACTAAGCCCCTGGTACCAGGAAGCGCCGCTGGTTGAAGAAGAGCCGTCAGTAGAAAAAGTCACTTTGCAGCTGCGCCAGCATATTGGTGCCAGCGCGGTAGCGAACGTTGCGGTGGGAGAACGCGTGACGCGCGGGCAATGCGTTGCCGATGTCCCGCCTGGCGCGCTCGGCGCACCTATTCACGCCAGCATCGACGGCATTGTTTCGGCCATCAGCGAACAGGCCATCACGGTTGTAAGAGGTTAACCATGTCTCAGGCTATAGGAATTTTAGAACTCACCAGCATCGCCAAAGGGATGGAGCTTGGTGATGCGATGCTGAAAAGCGCCAACGTCGATCTACTGGTCAGCAAGACCATCTGCCCGGGGAAGTTTTTACTGATGCTGGGCGGCGATATCAGCGCTATCCAGCAGGCCATTGAAACCGGTACGTCGCAGGCCGGCGAAATGCTCGTCGACAGCCTGGTGCTGGCGAATATTCATCCCAGCGTACTTCCGGCCATCAGCGGCCTGAACAGCGTCGATAAGCGCCAGGCGGTAGGTATCGTCGAAACCTGGAGCGTGGCGGCCTGCATTAGCGCCGCAGACCGGGCGGTGAAAGGCTCAAACGTCACCCTGGTGCGGGTGCATATGGCCTTCGGTATCGGCGGTAAATGCTACATGGTGGTGGCGGGCGACGTTTCTGACGTCAATAACGCCGTGACGGTTGCCAGCGAAAGCGCGGGCGAGAAAGGGTTGCTGGTTTACCGTTCGGTGATCCCACGCCCGCATGAAGCCATGTGGCGACAGATGGTGGAGGGATAATGGAAAGACAACCGACAACGGATCGCATGATTCAGGAATACGTGCCGGGGAAACAGGTCACTCTCGCGCACCTGATTGCTAATCCAGGGAAAGATCTCTTTAAGAAGCTGGGCCTGCAGGATGCGGTGTCCGCCATTGGCATCCTTACCATCACGCCGAGCGAAGCATCTATTATTGCTTGCGATATTGCTACCAAATCCGGCGCGGTGGAGATTGGGTTTCTTGACCGCTTTACCGGCGCGGTGGTGCTGACTGGCGATGTTTCTGCCGTCGAGTATGCCCTCAAGCAGGTAACGCGCACGCTGGGCGAAATGATGCAGTTCACCACTTGCTCGATCACCCGGACGTAAAGTCATGAAGCGTTTGATGTTTATCGGCCCCAGCCAGTGCGGAAAAACCTCGCTGACCCAAAGCCTGCGCGGCGAAGCGCTCCATTATAAGAAAACTCAGGCCATTGAATGGTCGCCGATGGCCATCGATACGCCGGGCGAATATCTGGAGAACCGCTGCCTGTACAGCGCCCTGCTGACCAGCGCCTGCGAGGCCGACGTCATCGCCCTGGTGCTGAATGCCGACGCCCAGTGGTCGCCCTTTTCTCCGGGTTTTACCGCCCCGATGAACCGCCCGACGATTGGCCTGGTCACCAAGGCCGATCTCGCCGAGCCGCAGCGTATTTCGCTGGTTGCGGAGTGGCTTACGCAGGCTGGCGCCCGGCAGATTTTTATTACCAGCGCGTTGAATAATTCGGGTCTCGACGCCGTGCTGGATTTTCTGAATTCGAAGGAACCTTTATGTCTTACAAAATAATGGCCATTAACGCCGGCAGCTCATCGTTAAAATTCCAGCTGCTGGAGATGCCGCAGGGCGACATGCTCTGTCAGGGGCTGATTGAGCGTATCGGTATGGCGGATGCGCAGGTGACAATTAAGACGCACAGCCAAAAATGGCAGGAAACCGTCCCCGTTGCCGATCATCGCGATGCGGTAACGCTGCTTCTGGAAAAGCTGCTGGGTTATCAAATCATTAACAGTCTGCGGGACATTGACGGGGTGGGCCATCGTGTGGCGCACGGCGGTGAGTTTTTTAAAGACTCGACGCTGGTCACGGATGAAACGTTAGCGCAAATCGAACGTCTTGCTGAACTGGCCCCGCTTCACAACCCGGTAAACGCGTTGGGTATTCACGTTTTTCGTCAACTGTTGCCTGATGCCCCTTCCGTAGCCGTGTTTGATACGGCATTTCACCAGACGCTGGATGAACCCGCCTATATTTACCCGCTTCCCTGGCATTATTACGCGGAACTGGGGATTCGCCGTTATGGCTTTCATGGCACCAGCCATAAGTATGTCAGCGGCGTTCTGGCGGAAAAGCTGGGTGTACCACTCAGCGCATTACGGGTGATTTGTTGTCATCTTGGAAACGGTAGCAGCATCTGCGCCATCAAGAACGGGCGTTCGGTCAATACGTCGATGGGCTTTACGCCGCAGTCAGGCGTGATGATGGGCACCCGTAGCGGAGATATTGATCCCTCTATTCTGCCGTGGATAGCCCAGCGCGAAAGCAAAACGCCGCAACAGTTGAATCAGTTATTAAATAATGAGTCAGGCTTGCTGGGCGTTTCTGGCGTGTCGTCTGATTACCGCGATGTCGAACAGGCAGCCAATACCGGTAACCGGCAGGCTAAACTCGCTCTCACTCTGTTTGCCGAACGCATTCGCGCCACCATTGGCAGCTATATTATGCAAATGGGAGGACTGGATGCGCTGGTATTCACTGGGGGCATTGGCGAGAACTCAGCGCGCGCCAGATCGGCGGTGTGCCATAATTTGCAATTTTTGGGCTTAGCCGTTGATGAAGAGAAAAATCAGCGTAATGCGACATTTATCCAGACGGAGAACGCCCTGGTGAAAGTCGCCGTCATCAACACCAACGAAGAGTTAATGATCGCACAAGACGTTATGCGCATTGCGCTACCGGCCACGGAAGGGCTTTGTGTACCAGCCTGAGAGGGTTAAACGACGCATTGCGGCAAGTCATGGTAATAATGCTTTTACCATGACACTATGCGCGCACACTATTCGTACCTGAAAGGTGATAACGTGGCTGTTGCGCAATGCCCCGCCTCATGCGGGGAACTTATCCAGGGATGGATTCTGGGCAGTGAGAAACTGGTCTCCTGCCCCGTTGACTGGTACAGCACCGTAGCAGTCACGGCTGCGCCGCCGTTGGTAAACGAACGCCCATTGTCGCGGGCGATGGTGGAGCGCGTTCTGGCGCACTGGCAGTATCCTGCGCACTGGAGTAATGAGATTCGCGTCGATGTGCGTTCGTCAATTCCCGTTGCCAAAGGCATGGCCAGCAGCACCGCAGATATTGCCGCTACGGCAGTGGCAACGGCGCATCATCTTGGCCATTCGCTGGATGAAACTACCCTTGCACAGCTTTGCGTCTCAATCGAACCCACCGATAGCACCGTTTTTCATCAGTTAACGCTGTTTGATCATAATAATGCGGCCACGCAAATCGCCTGCGAGCCACCGCCGCCAATCGATTTGCTGGTACTGGAAAGTCCGGTCACACTGCGCACGCAGGATTACCACCGTCTCCCTCGCCAGCAGAAATTAATAGCAAGTTCAGCAACCTTGCAGCAGGCCTGGAATCTGGTGCAGGAAGCCTGTATAACGCAAAATCCGCTCCGACTGGGTGAGGCGGCTACGCTTAGCGCTATCGCCAGCCAGACGCTGTTACCTAAGCCGGGCTTTACCGCCCTGCTGTCGCTGGTCGAAGAGTGTGATTTATACGGATTGAACGTGGCGCATAGCGGTAGCGTGGTGGGTCTGATGCTGGACCGAAAACGTCATGATATTGTGCGCCTGAAAGGTAAGCTGGCAGAGAAAAAACTTACCCGACACTGGCCAAAACAACATTTACTCAAGATGGTCACTGGCGGGGTCAAACTGCAGTGAGAGCCTGATATACGCTCCCACTGCCGTAGCGCATTATTCGGCTTTTACATCGGCGTGTTTCATTTCGCCCATCGCTTTCAGCTTTTTGGAAATGTCGCGACGCTCTTTGGAGATTTCGGCATTTTTAATGATGTAGTCATCAACGCGATCTTCATAGTCGCTTTTCATGCTGGCGATGATACCCTGAATCGCCTCAACGCTCATACCTGGCTTGATGTAGTCGCTCAGGTTGTCCAGCAGCAGCACACGCTTCTGGTTGTCACGGATCTTCTTCTCAATGTCCTGAATTTCACGCTGCAGTTTATTTTTGCGACGGAACAGACGAACAAACTCCAGCACGTCCTGGAAAGAAGGCTTGGTTGTTTCCATTTTTACACCCCTGATAATGTGAGATTCGGATTCGTTAAGCAACTGCTAGTGGATAAACATTACGTTTATCCCCGTCATACTTCAAGCCGCCAGAGGAAACACCGTTACGTCGCCGTCTGGGGAAACCTGAAGGTTCGGGGATAAAATCGTTGCCAGTAGCACTCATTTTATCCTTATATTAGTATCATACTCTTAATCTTTGCTGAATCGAAGCAGCAACAAATTCATTCGCCCCATCTGCTTTTTATTTGCGCAAAGCCCGGCAGATCAAATGTGAAAGCAGTTCCAACTGTCGGGCCGTTTCCATACTTAGCCAAACATAGCCGTGGATGGGGGTTTCAGCCACCGCGTCGCCCTGCTGCTCGTTCATTAGCTGCCGCAACTCGGCAGCAATATCATTCAGTTTACCGGTGTTTGCCAGTACCGGCTGCGGGTTGCCTTCAAACAACGCGTGGGCGATCGTTAGCAAGGTTTGCTGCGTCATCTGCTGGGTTTCACGCAATGTGTGCGCGTTAAGCATCACAAAATGGCTGGCGCGCGTCGCCCAGTGGGCATTGATTTGTAATTCAAGCATACAAACCAGATTGCGGTTGATGGTCTGAATGGCCTCGAAAATAGATTTTTGTATCCGGGTTTCTTTACTGGCGGGCGTTATCAGCCCGCGCATTTTGACGACATCGTTCAGCAACCGTTGCAAATGTTTATCCAACCGGGGGCGCTCCAGCAAATTCGGCGACAGCGCTGCCTGATACACCCGATTATACGCCGTGACGCAATGCGCCAGTTGGATGCGCCAGTGCAAAAAGGCGCGCTGGGGCCAGATGCCGGTAAACAACATTGCCAGTAGCGACCCCAAAATCACATCCCCGCCACGCCATAATGCCGTATCCATATCACCAGCGGGAGCACCGACAACAACGGCAAGCGTTATGCCTATCAGTAGCGCCTGATACGGTTTTTTCCCTAAGGCCAGCCAGCCGCACAAAAACATCGCTATCGCACACCACACCAGCATCAGCGGTAAGGAAAAGAGCTCCAGGCGTAACGCCACCAGCCCTAACGCCGCGCCCAGGATCGTACCGCCTATGCGCTCAAAAGCACGAGGCACTACATTTCCCCAGAATGAGATGGGCCCCATAATCACCACTAACGTGATTAGCGGCCATGTGCCCTCGGGAATAGAAAACAGACGAACCAGCAGAAAGGTAAGAATGAACGCCAGGGCGATACGTATGCCATGCACGATGCGATAATGACGGTACAACCGTATTTCAAAAGGGCTTAATGACTTATCGGCACGCACGCTTGCGCTCCTTACGGGAATGGCAAAAAATGCATTGTACCTGCTTTATAGCAAAAATAGCGCACTGGCGGACGGAACACATTATCCGTCCGCTCTTTTCAGCCAGGAAACCAGTCGATCACTTCCGCTGTACCGGAATATACATTTCAATATCCCAGTATCCATCTTCCATGCCGTTATTCAGATAGGTTTCAAAACAGGGCGCAGAGGCTATCTGATAAGCGCTATCCTGCTCGAGGACATCAAAAAACCGTTCCCACGGCTTCGCAAAGTCACGGTCTTCCACTCGCGCGACAGCAGTGGCATATTCGCCGCCTTCAATGGCGGTCACGATTACGCCTTCGCTATTGTCCGGCAGGATGAAATTCTCTGCCACGGACACCACGGTATCGCAGCGGAGTTTTTCCGCAGGTACGACATCTGGATTGTCGTAATAGACGGCAATCCATTCAACTGGCACGATCCGCTGTCGATCCACCCACGTCATCAGTTGTTCAAAACCCTGCTTCACGGTGTGTTCCCATGGACCGACCATGTGGAAACCGGCTATCTTGCGTTTTTGTTCCTGCCTGATTTCGTAATCCATGCTGCCTCCGTCACTTCACTATACTGTATGAATGTACAGTGTAATTACAGCCTTTTACGGTCACAAGGACAGCGTGATCATTTTGTGAGCAACCTCGCAATCCCGCCCTTTTGACACCTCAAATGACGGTGAACGGTGTGTGACAACGGCTTACACTTTATGCTGAAAATAGTCGCTCAGACGAGAGAACATACCGCCTTTACCCACCGATTCCAGAGTGACCAGCGGCCGCTGAGCGATCAGTTTATCCCGATCGTAGAGCTCTATTTCACCTACCCGTTGATGGGCGGCGATTGGCGCCTCCAGCTCTTTTCTATCCAGCACATATTTTGCTTTGATATGCGGAATTTCCGCTTTGGGCAGCGCCATCCAGAAATCCTGTTCCGTACCCAGCGCAATCTTTTCTTTGTCTCCGTACCAGATCCGCTCGCTGCCCACTTTTTTGCCGCTGTGCAAAATCTGCACCGTCGCAAAGTTTTGCTGGCCCCACTGCAACAGTTTTCGCGCCTGTTCCTCGCGTCCTTTCGAACTTTTCGCTCCCATCACGACGGCGATAAGTCGACGCTGCCCGTCCACCGCCGATGCGATAAGATTAAATCCCGCCCCCGATGTGTGTCCGGTTTTAAGCCCATCGATATGCATGGTCTTATCCCATAACAAGCCGTTGCGGTTCTGCTGTGTGATGCCGTTCCAGGTCAGGCTTTTCTCGCTGTACATGTGATAAAATTCAGGTTCGCCGTGAATAATCGCCCGGGAGAGTACGGCCAGATCATACGCGGAGCTATGTTGTCCCGGCGCATCCAGACCGTGGACGGTTTCAAAATGGGTATCCTGTAAATTGAGTTTTTTCACATAGCTGTTCATCATCGCCACAAACTGCGGCTGCCCGCCCGCGATATAATCCGCCAGCGCCACACAGGCATCGTTACCGGAATCCACGATTAAGCCACGGCTTAAATCACGCACCGACACGCGATCCCCTTCTTTTAAAAACATCAACGAGGAGCCGACAAACACCGGATTATCCTTCGCCCAGGCGTCGCGCCCAACTGTGACGATATCGTCAGGGCTGATACGATGACTATCGATGGCGCGATCGACGACGTAGCCCGTCATTAGCTTGGTAAGGCTGGCGGGATTACGTTGCTGGTGTTCATTACCGGCGGTAAGAACCTGTCCCGTAGTGTAATCCATCAACACCCAGGCGCCTGCATCAATGGCTGGCGGTTGGGGAGCAAAACTTACGGCATCGGCCGCAAGCGCAGGAGAAAGGTGCATCGCGAATAAAGAAGCGGCAATAAACAAACGGCGTTTCAACTGCATGTCCTCAGGATGGTCTCTATTTGCCGTTCTTTTTACGGAAGTTCAGTTAAACAAACATGGATAAATTGCAAGAAAATGTGACACAAGGCACATTTTCTTGCTGACATTATTTTATGGATACGCTCAGACGGCGGACTTATCCCCGCGCGGCGCGGTACGATGACGATGATAGCCGTCAACCATGCTACGGAAAATTTGTCCCGGCGTGTCGCCAAGAGTACACAGATAGAGATGCGCGCAAATAAACAGTAAGCCGATGATAGCAAGCGCCATATGCAGCACCAGCATCACAGGGCCCAGACCCGCAACCTGCGGATAGAGACACAGCAAACCGGTGATGATTAACAGCGGTACCAGCGCGTACATAATCGCCAGATATGCCAGTTGTTGCAGTGGATTGAACTTATTCTGCTCTGTTGCCGCGAACGGATGCGCTTCCCCTTTCATGATGCCAAAAAGGTAAAAACGCGTCTGGCGTATGCAGCGCGTTACCAGTCCGGAAAAATTTACCCGATAGTGACGCCCGTTACCTGTGGTGAGGTTGATCAGCACAAACCCGACCCAGAAAGCCAGTAAGGCAAAACCACACCAGGTATGCACTTGTACCATTAGCGCTACAGGGCCGAGAGAAAAATGACCAAATAAACCGCTTAACAGTAATAAAACAAACAGTAACGCATTTCCCCAATGCCAACGGCGAATCGCCAGCGAGTAGAGATAGTCACGATGCTCTTCGCCGCCCGCCGTTTTTGGCGCCAGCATCCGGCGCAATAACGCATGGATAACCAGCCCAACAAGCATGAGCAGCACCACGACGCCTGCGTAAATTAACCACAGCGGCCAATAATCTGGCGCATAATGTAGTTCCGCTCCCCAGATAGTATTCATGCTTTACCCTCCTGATGGACTTCTTTACGACGGTACAGACTGACCGCGCCGCTACGCGCCTCCTGCTGGCGATAGACCTCTTTCTGACCGACCCAGCGCTGGATCTCGCTCTCATCCAGTCTGCCGAATTTCAGCGCGTCCGTTGGGCAAACGGATACGCACGCCGGAGACTGGCCAGCCGCCAACCGCGTGTCGGCGCAGAAGTTACACTTGTCGGCGACACCGGTTTGCGGATTCAAATAGCGCACATGGAAAGGACACGCGGCAACACAATAATCGCAGCCAATACAGCGCGATTTATCCACCTGCACGATCCCGTTTTCATCACGATATGACGCTCCGGTAGGACAAACGCTGACACATGGCGCATTTTCACAGTGCTGACAGGAGACGCGGACAAATTGAAAATGGGTTAGTGCGTTGGATGCCTGTTCAGGGGCGCGAATTTGTACCTGTACGCGGCTAAATCCCTCCGGTACGTCATTAAGCACTTTGCAGGCAACGGTACACGCCTGGCAGCCGATACAACGTTTTTCATCATGCAGCATGACGTACTGATTCGTTAAATGATTCATGGTTCCCTCCTCCCTCATGCCCGGCTCAGCGTCACGCCTGCGGTATGCACTACCGTACCGGATACCGGACTCGTCACGTGCGGCAGTAAATTTCCGCAGTGGATACCGTGTGTCGTCGCCGCCGTTTTGGCCCCAGCTTTAGCGCCAAATCCCATATAGACAAAAAGCGTGTCCGGGCGGATACCGGGCGTCACCAGCGCCTTACCTTTCTCTTTACCCGTGGCATTTTCCAGCAAGATCTCATCGCCGGTCTTAATGCCTTTTTCTTGCGCCGTTTGCGGATGAACCCAGACCGCGTTATCCCACATTAGCTCGCTGAGTAAAGGTACGTACTGCGTCGCGCCATTGGTATGCACGGCCACCTTGCCCTGAATGAAGTAAAGCTCATTCTCTTTTTTCAGCGCAAAGTCACGAACGCGCGGAACGCCGTAGCCAGGGAGCAACTCCTCCAGGGTTGCGGAATAAAGTTCGATTTTGCCGGAGGGCGATTTGAAGCGAAGCTGTTCGCCATAGGTGTTGTCACTGTCCGTCGCGATAGCGCCGGGGTAACGCGCCGTAAACTGACGAACGGATTCTGGTTCGCGTAATAGCAGCGGAACGCCCCATTCGAGATACCCTTTCTGTCGCAGTTCCTTCGCTAAGGCATGGTCGCCGTTCAACTGATAGAGTTGGCGCGTCTGCATATCCTGCCACGGATAGTACTGCCCTAATCCCAACTGCTCGCCAAGTTCTTTCCAGATTTGCCAACTCGGACGCGCCTCGCCAATCGGCTCTACGACCTGTTGGCGCAGAGCGTAAGCCGGGTGCAGTCCCGACATATCGGATACCTCTTCGTCCCGTTCGAGATAGGTGCATTCCGGCAGCAGATAGTCGGCATATGCCGCGCTCTCGCTCAAATAGACATCGCAGCTGACCACCAGATCCAGTTGCTCAACGGTTTTTACCAGGTCCGAACGACAGGTGACGGTCTGGAAAGGATTATGCCGCGACATAATCCACGCCTTTATCGGGTAAGGCTTCTGGGTTAACGCCGAGTCAATAATGCTTTGCACCACGCCGCCGCCAGCGGCGATATATTTAAACTGCGGTGCGACCAAATCGATGCGTTGCGCCGTCGGTTTCGGCATATTTTTAATGTTGAGTTTCGCCAGCGTTGGCGCGACCTTTTCTCCGGCCAGTTTATTGTAAACAGACGCGTTTTTTTTCTGATATAGCCCGCCTTCGCGCTCAATATTACCGAGCAGCACATTAAGCGTAAAAATCATACGCCGCATATCGATCTCTTCCTGCGAGAACGTCGCGCGATGACCAGGACTGACAATAGCGTGAGGCGCGCAGGCAGCCAGTTCGCGTGTCACCCGGACAATAACGTCGGCTGGGACATCGGCCTGCGCGGCGGCCCATTCCGGCGTCGTCTCTTTTACCGCCTGTGCTAACTGTTCAAATCCGCTGGTATAACGCTCAACAAAAGACGCATCGTAGAGCTGTTCATCAATCATGACGTGGCACATCGCCAGCAGAACCGCTAAATCCCCCCCGGGACGAATAGCGTGCCACTCATCCGCCTTGCTGGAAAATATCGACAAACGCGGATCGAAGCTCACCATTTTGGCCCCCTTCTCCTGCGCGGTCATTAACTCATGGGTATCGGCAACTTCAATCCCTTCATACAAATTGTGGCCAAACGAAACCAGATAGCGCGTGTTAGCGATATCCATCGCCAGATCGCCGCCCATCATCACTTTTGCCGCAATGGCTTTCCCGGCAGGGCATGTTGAGGCGTGAGTAAAGGTATTAGGCGAACCAAAGGCCGTAGCCAGATGGAAAAGATGGCTGGAGAGCGAGCCCGATTTGGAAGAGAAAGCCACGCTCTCAGGGCCATGCTGCGCTTTGATGGCATTCATTTTCGCCGCGATTTCCTGGTAAGCCTGTTGCCAGCTAATCACCTGCCATTCACCGTCGCCGCGTGGCCCGGTGCGTTTCATAGGTTTTACAATCCGTTGCGGGTCATTGACCAGGCTGACGCCGCTCCCGCCCCTGGCGCATATGCGCGTCCCCTGCTGCGGCGCAGAAGGATTGCCCTGGATAAAAACGGTCTTGTTATTGACTACCTGCGCCTGAATAGGGCAACGAAAGGAACACATCTCGCACAAACTTGGCGTTAGCGTGGTTTTACCGTTAATGCCGGCAATCGGGTTGCGCGCCAGCGCCCCGGGCGGAAAAGCGCCCAGCGCGCAGGCAGAGCAGCCTATGCCTACCCCCTGCAAAAAAGAACGACGACTAATGCTCATATAACCTCCTGTTATTAGATATAGCTGAAGATTATATTTAATTTGTATTATGAAATGTCGGCTTCAATCACAATTTGAAATAGTTGTTAAAATGAGCATGCCAACACGATAAAACCTTTTATTTTATAAATATTTTACATTTCCTGAACACGCACATGGACTGTCATTGAATAATCAGCAGAATTACCAAACAACCCGCTGTTAATTATAAAAATGATACAATTCCAATAACACGTAATAATATTTAAAAGAAAACGATTATTTCCTGAAAAGCGATTTCACGCGCTTTACGCAGTTCTTTCTCATACGCGCCGGACCGTCCGCCGACGATATCCCGAATGCCGGCGAAAAAACACTGGTTGAGCATCGAAGCGGGTTTACTTTTGCGTGCACACGGGCTCCGTTACCCGACCCGCTCTCTTATGCCTGGATTTTTCCGCAGATACGTCAGCGTCCCACAATACGGTGACATGATGACAGAATGGACACTTTCTGAAAGAAACCTTCCAGATAGCATGGTGAATTGTGATCTCCATCGCCATACCGATATATGAAGCTTACTTTTAAGGCGTTAAAAATCCAGACCGTTTTTCCATAATGATGTTGATAAGGAATTCTAATGAAGATATCATCAGGCGCAATTAATTTTTCTACTATTCCTAACCAGGTTAAAAAATTAATTACCTCTATTCGTGAACATACGAAAAACGGGCTCGCCTCAAAAATAACCAGTGTTAAAAACACGCATGCTTCTTTAAATGAAAAACTTAAAACAGGAAAGAGCTCATCGATTGAGTTCGCGTTACCACAAAAAATAAAAGACTTCTTTCAGCCGAAAGATAAAAACACCTTAAACAAAATATTGATTACTGTTAAAAATATTAAAGATACAAATAATGCAGGCAAGAAAAATATTTCAGCAGAAGATGTCTCAAAAATGAATGCAGCATTCATGCGTAAGCATATTGCAAATCAAACATGTGATTATAATTACAGAATGACAGGTGCGGCCCCGCTCCCCGGTGGAGTCTCTGTATCAGCCAATAACAGGCCCACGGTTTCTGAAGGTAGAACACCACCAGTATCCCCCTCCCTCTCACTTCAGGCTACGTCTTCCCCGTCATCACCTGCCGACTGGGCTAAGAAACTCACGGATGCAGTTTTACGACAGAAAGCCGGAGAAACCCTTACGGCCGCAGATCGCGATTTTTCAAACGCAGATTTCCGTAATATTACATTCAGCAAAATATTGCCCCCCAGCTTCATGGAGCGAGACGGCGATATTATTAAGGGGTTCAACTTTTCAAATTCAAAATTTACTTATTCTGATATATCTCATTTACATTTTGACGAATGCCGATTCACTTATTCGACACTGAGTGATGTAGTCTGCAGTAATACGAAATTTAGTAATTCAGACATGAATGAAGTGTTTTTACAGTATTCAATTACTACACAACAACAGCCCTCTTTTATTGATACAACATTAAAAAATACGCTTATACGTCACAAAGCCAACCTCTCTGGCGTTATTTTAAATGAACCGGATAATTCATCACCTCCGTCAGTGTCAGGGGGCGGAAATTTTATTCGTCTAGGTGATATCTGGCTGCAAATGCCACTCCTTTGGACTGAGAACGCTGTGGATGGATTTTTAAATCATGAGCACAATAATGGTAAAAGTATTCTGATGACCATTGACAGCCTGCCCGATAAATACAGTCAGGAAAAAGTCCAGGCAATGGAAGACCTGGTTAAGTCATTGCGGGGTGGCCGCTTAACAGAGGCATGTATCCGGCCAGTTGAAAGTTCGCTGGTAAGCGTACTGGCCCACCCTCCCTATACGCAAAGTGCGCTTATCCGCGAGTGGCTCGGGCCTGTTCAGGAACGTTTTTTTGCCCACCAGTGCCAGACCTATAATGACGTTCCCCTGCCGACTCCTGACACATATTATCAGCAGCGCATACTGCCTGTGTTGCTGGATTCGTTTGACAGGAACAGCGCCGCCATGACCACTCACAGCGGACTCTTTAATCAGGTGATTTTACACTGTATGACAGGCGTGGACTGCACTGATGGCACCCGCCAGAAAGCTGCAGCGCTTTATGAACAGTATCTTGCTCACCCGGCGGTGTCTCCCCACATCCATAATGGGCTCTTCGGCAATTATGACGGCAGCCCGGACTGGACAACCCGCGCTGCAGATAATTTCCTGCTGCTTTCCTCCCAAGATTCAGACACGGCGATGATGCTCTCCACTGACACGCTGTTAACAATGCTAAACCCTACTCCTGACACTGCATGGGACAACTTTTACCTGCTGCGAGCCGGAGAGAACGTTTCCACCGCGCAAATCTCTCCGGTAGAGTTATTCCGTCATGACTTTCCGGTGTTTCTCGCCGCATTTAATCAGCAGGCCACGCAGCGACGCTTTGGGGAGCTGATTGATATCATCCTCAGCACTGAAGAGCACGGGGAGCTGAACCAGCAGTTTATTGCCGCCACGAACCAGAAACATTCCACCGTGAAGTTGATTGATGATGCCTCAGTGTCGCGTCTGGCCACCATTTTTGCCCCCTTGCTTCCTGAAGGCAAACTCAGCCCGGCACACTACCAGCACATCCTCAGTGCTTATCACCTGACGGACGCCACCCCACAGAAGCAGGCGGAAACCCTGTTCTGTCTCAGTACCGCATTCGCACGCTATTCCTCCAGCGCCATTTTCGGCACTGAGCATGACTCTCCGCCGGCCCTGAGAGGCTATGCGGAGGCGCTGATGCAGAAAGCCTGGGAGCTGTCTCCGGCGATCTTCCCGTCCAGCGAACAGTTTACCGACTGGTCCGACCGTTTTCACGGCCTCCATGGCGCCTTTACCTGTACCAGCGTTGTGGCGGATAGTATGCAACGTCATGCCAGAAAATATTTCCCGAGTGTTCTGTCATCCATCCTGCCACTGGCCTGGGCCTAGTCCAGCCTCAACCCGCATGAAATTAAGGGACACAGCGTTGTGTCCCTCTGTACATAGACCCGTTTTAGTCCATGCATTTTTTGAGATCCCGGCCAGATTGCCCCTGGCCTAAATTCCATACAGTACTAAATCAGAACCAGTAATTTCAGATGGACCGGAATATGGTTTACCATAGAGGGAGCGTAGTTTAGTGTCGCTGATGGTCATTTTAGTATTTTGTACTCAATGATTTTAATGTTTATGTACTCACCATCGCATGTACGAACATTAGCAACAATATCAATTGGTGTACAAATACAATCAATCAACGACAAAATAAAAGAATAAAATATTTCATATACAGATAACATCAGGCGTGTACATCAAGTGACAGTTAAAAACGACAGCATACAGAGCACATTCCTCTTCCACGATTACGAAACCTTCGGTACGCATCCGGCCCTCGACAGACCTGCGCAATTCGCCGCGCTCCGTACGGATAACGACTTCAACGTTATCGGCGAGCCGGAGGTGTTTTATTGCAAACCCGCCGATGATTATCTACCGCAGCCCGGCGCGGTGCTGATTACCGGCATCACGCCGCAGGAAGCGCGTGAGAAAGGAGAAAACGAAGCCGCTTTCGCCAGACGCATTCATGCGCTGTTTACCGTTCCTAAAACCTGCGTTGTGGGCTACAACAATGTGCGTTTTGATGATGAAGTCACGCGCAATATTTTTTATCGCAACTTTTACGATCCCTATGCCTGGAGCTGGCAGCATGATAATTCACGTTGGGATCTATTGGATGTCATGCGCGCCTGTTATGCGCTGCGCCCGGAGGGAATTAACTGGCCGGAAAACGACGACGGCCTGCCCAGCTTTCGTCTGGAACATTTAACCCAGGCGAACGGGATCGAACACAGCAACGCGCATGATGCGATGGCGGATGTCTACGCCACTATTGCGATGGCGCAACTGGTGAAAACACGCCAGCCACGGCTGTTTGATTATCTTTATAGCCACCGCAGTAAACATAAACTGGCGGCGCTGATTGACGTCCCGCAAATGAAGCCGCTGGTGCATGTCTCCGGCATGTTTGGCGCGTGGCGCGGTAATACAAGCTGGGTCGCGCCGCTGGCGTGGCATCCTGAAAACCGTAACGCGGTGATCATGGTCGATTTAGCAGGCGATATTTCTCCTCTTCTTGAGCTGGACAGCGACACCCTTCGCGAGCGGCTTTATACGGCCAAAGCCGATCTTGGCGATCACGCCGCAGTGCCGGTAAAGCTGGTGCATATCAATAAATGTCCGGTACTGGCGCAGGCGAATACCTTGCGCCCGGAGGATGCCGACCGGCTGGGAATTAACCGCCAGCATTGCCTGGATAACCTGAAAGTGTTGCGTGAAAACCCGCAGGTTCGCGACAAAGTGGTGGCGATTTTCGCCGAAGCCGAACCTTTTGCCGCCTCGGATAACGTTGATGCCCAGCTCTATGATGGTTTTTTCAGCGATGCCGATCGCGCAGCCATGAAAATCGTACTCGAAACCGAGCCACGTAACCTGCCCGCGCTGGACATTACCTTTGTCGATAAGCGCATTGAGAAGCTGCTGTTTAATTACCGCGCACGCAATTTTCCCGGTACGCTGGATGACGCAGAGCAGCAGCGCTGGCTGGAGCATCGCCGTCAGGTGCTGACGCCGGAGTTTTTACAACAATATGCCAATGAATTGCAGATGCTTTCTCAGCAGTATGCGGAAGATAAAACGAAGCTGGGGTTGCTGAAATCACTGTGGCAGTACGCAACTGAGATTGTGTAATTGACCAATGCCTGACGAGCATTGTTAATCCAGAGCGGATAAAGAGTGACGCCGCCATCCGGTAAACGTGCTGGATGACAAACAAAAAACCGGAGGCACTGCCTCCGGTTTTACTATTGCCGATAATACGCGCGATTACGCGACGTCTTCGTACTGTGGAACCGGGTTGCGGAAGCTTTTAGTTACGCACGCCAGATAAATCAGCCCGATACCCGCCCAGATCAGGCCCAGTACCATTGAGCTCTCTTCCAGGTTAACCCACAACGCACCAACCGTGAGCGCGCCGCACATGGGCAGGAACAGATACTGGAAGTGATCTTTCAACGTTTTATTACGCTTCTCACGGATCCAGAACTGCGAAATCACCGACAGGTTAACAAAGGTAAACGCGACCAGCGCACCAAAGTTAATCAGCGCCGTCGCCATCACCAGGTCAAAATTAATCGCCAGCAGCGCGATCGCCCCGACCAGGATGATGTTCATCGCTGGGGTACGCCATTTCGGATGAACGTAACCGAAGAAGCTTTTCGGGAATACGCCGTCGCGCCCCATTACGTACATCAGGCGCGCTACGCCTGCATGCGCCGCCATACCGGAAGCCAGTACGGTGATAGTAGAGAAGATCAGCGCGCCCACCTGGAAGGTTTTACCCGCCACGTACAGCATGATTTCCGGCTGAGACGCATCCGGATCTTTAAAGCGAGAGATATCCGGGAAGTACAATTGCAGGAAATAGGTTGCAAAGATGAAGATCAGGCCGCCAATCAGCGCGGTCAGGAAAATCGCACGCGGGATCACGCGCTCAGCATCTTTGGTCTCTTCCGACAGGTTACTGATGCCGTCAAAGCCGGTAAAGGAGAAGCACAGGATCGTCGCTCCCGTAATCATCGGGATAACGTGCGCATCGCCGGACCAGAACGGACGGGTGCTCGCCAGCGTACCGGCGCCTTCGCCTTCAAATACGCCATAAACCACCATGCCCAGAATGACCGCAATCAGCACCACCTGTAGCACTACAATCACGGTGTTGAAGTTAGCGACCGATTTGAGGCTGCGCAGGTTAAAGGCCGTCATAAAGGCCACCAGCGCCACAACAAACACCCATGACGGAATGGAGGGCACCAGCGCTTCAAAATAAATTTTCGCCAACAGAATGTTGATCATCGGCGCGAACAGATAATCGAGCAGAGAAGACCAACCCACCATAAAGCCAACGGTCGGGCTGATGGATTTCTGGGCATAGGTATACGCCGAACCCGCGGAAGGGTAGCGACGCACCAGTTTCCCGTAGCTCAACGCCGTAAACAGAATCGCGATTAACGCGAATGCATACGCCGTCGGTACGTGACCGTCAGTGAGGCCTGAAACGATACCAAATGTATCGAACAGCGTCATCGGCTGCATATAGGCAAGACCCATCATTACAACCGGAACTAACGTAAGCGTTTTACGTAATTCCACGCGAGAGGTGTTTGGAGTAACGTTATGCGACATGGTCATTCTCCTTTACGGCGAATGCCGTCGCGTAAGCAAAAAATTGCCCCATTTTCTGGATTCCTCAGCGACAACAACTGTCGATTTTTAAGTAAGTATCTATCCGGTACGAAGCCCGGCCTCTTGGTATTGAATGATGTGTTTGAAGCAAAAAAATAACCGACGCGTATTAAAACGTCGGTTAGTGTCATTTTTTGCAAGCGGCGTATTCTGCCCTAAATTGAAGTGAAATGACAAGAGAATGCGAGCGCGTTCAAAAAATTATTTTTCATAAGCGATTGATTTTTAAACCGGCGATTTTGCATACACCCCAGCAATAGCATTATTTGCTAAAATTTCATCCCGCCACCAGCCGCTGGCCAGCCCGGCGGTCTGTTCATTCCAGCCAACCCACACCGGTTCATAGACGATTTGCGCCACAACTTTCTTCTCTATAAGCGCGCCGCTTTCCAAAAATCGCTGCGCCAGATAACGCGGTAAATAGCCGCATCCCAGGCCGCTAATTTGCAGCTCCAGCTTGGTTTTAAAATCAAACACGGTAATCGCTTCCTGAGCGTCGAGCAGTTCAGACCCTATTGATCGCGAGGAATGGACGCTATCGCCAACCACAATCGCGCGAAAACGTTTGATCGTCTGGCGGCTAAGCGGTTCCTCTTCATGAACCAGCGGATGATGAGGGGCGACGGCAAACACCAGTTCAAGGTCGCCCAGTCTTGCAAAGCCAAAGCCGGTGTCAGGCGGCGGCGCGCGCATGGCGCCAACAATAATATCCGCCCTTCCCTGCGTCAGCGTCTCCCATGAACCGCCGAGAACGCCATTGACAAATTTAAGGCGCGTCACGCTGTGGCGTTGATAAAAAGCGTCGATAAGCGGGGCCAGAAGAGAAAAGGGAAAGGTATCATCCACACCGATGACCAGTTCGTTCTCCCAGCCTTCATGCAGTTTAATCGCCTGCTTTTCCAGCTCGCGAACGGTGTGCAGCACTTCACGGCCTTTTTCCAGTAGCATCTTACCGGTTCGCGTAAATCGCGCGCGATGCCCGCTACGGTCGAGCAATTGGATATTAAGATCGTTTTCCAGCTTATGAACGGTATAACTGAGGGCGGACGGCGTTTTAAATAATTTTGCCGACGCCGCCGCGAAGCTGCCTTCTTTTTCTAACGCATCAAGAATAATCAGAACGTCCAGCAGTGGTTTCATACTCGTCCCCTTGCGCTATATGGCGACCACCTGCTGGACAGCGACTCACTCCATCGGCATCACCAGCGGATCGGGATATTGATATTCAAATCCCAGCTCATTACAAATCCGGCTACCGTCGATAATCTTCCCTTTGCCGTTGTCCGGTGCGTCACGAAAATGCGGCGGCGCCATTCCCAGCAAGCGCGTCATTTGCGGATAAAACACGTTGCGGGCTGGATGCGCCGGCGCACATATATTATAGATGTGCCCCCCTTTTGGCGCCTGTAGCAAGAGGGTAATTGCGCCAACCACGTCTTCAAGATGCACCAGATTGACCCCGTGTTGACCATCCGGCGCGGTTTTTCCGGCAAAGAAACGACCGGGATGGCGTCCAGGCCCGACCAACCCCGCCAGCCGCAGAATATCTACTGACGTGCCCGGCAGATTATGCAGCCAATCTTCCAGTTCCTTCAGGGTACGCCCGCTGGCCGTGACCGGATTACGCGGCGTATTCTCTTTCACCACGCCTTGCGCATCGCCGTAAACAGACGTCGAACTGGTAAAAATAATACGCGGGATACGATAAGCCAGCGCACTGTCGACCAGCTCCTGCATCGCCTGCAGATAAAAATCCTCTCCTGGACCGCTACGGCGCGCGGGCAGTGTTATCACCAGCGCATCGACATCCAGCAGAGCGTCAAGATCGTCCGCCTCACAGACCAGCTCCGGCTCCAGACGCAGCGGATAGCTTTCAATTCCACTCATACGGGCCGCTTCCACCCCGTCAAGGGTGGTTTTGCTGCCGGTAACCTGCCAGCCTCTCGCTGCCAGCGACATTGCCAGCGGCATGCCTAACCAACCTAAACCGACAATTGCGACCTTTTTCATCCATTTTCTCCTGACTTTAACGCCTTATACATAAGGCTACGCCAGCCCGCCGTGACTGACAATTCATACTATAAATGCGAAATGAAAAAAGCGCTTGCTTTAAGGCGTAAAAGTGGTTTAGGTTAAAAGGTATCAAATGAATAAGCATTCATCGGAATTTTTATGACACGCGTTCAATTTAAACACCACCATCATCACCATCATCCTGACTAGTCTTTCAGGCGATGTGTGCTGGAAGACATTCAGATCTTCCAGTGGTGCATGAACGCATGAGAAAGCCCCCGGAAGATCATCTTCCGGGGGCTTTTTTTTGGCGCGCGATACAGACCGGTTCAGACAGGATAAAGAGGAACGCAGAATGTTAGACAACACCCGCTTACGCATAGCTATTCAGAAATCAGGCCGTTTAAGCGATGATTCACGAGAATTGCTGGCCCGCTGCGGCATAAAAATTAATTTACACACTCAGCGCCTGATTGCGATGGCGGAAAACATGCCGATTGATATCCTGCGCGTGCGTGATGATGACATTCCGGGTCTGGTGATGGATGGCGTGGTCGATCTCGGCATTATCGGCGAAAACGTGCTGGAAGAAGAGCTACTCAACCGCCGCGCGCAGGGCGAAGATCCACGCTATTTAACCCTGCGCCGTCTTGACTTCGGCGGCTGCCGTTTATCACTGGCAACGCCGGTTGACGAAGCCTGGGACGGCCCGGCGGCGCTGGACGGTAAACGTATCGCTACCTCTTATCCGCACCTCCTCAAACGCTACCTCGACCAGAAAGGCGTCTCTTTTAAATCGTGTCTGTTAAATGGTTCTGTCGAAGTCGCGCCGCGCGCGGGGCTGGCCGACGCTATCTGCGATTTGGTCTCTACCGGCGCGACGCTTGAAGCTAACGGCCTGCGTGAAGTCGAAGTTATCTACCGCTCTAAAGCCTGTCTGATTCAGCGCGACGGTGAGATGGCACAGAGCAAGCAGCAGCTGATCGATAAATTGCTGACCCGTATTCAGGGCGTGATTCAGGCGCGCGAATCGAAATACATCATGATGCACGCGCCAAGTGAACGCCTGGAAGAGGTTATCGCCCTGCTGCCAGGCGCTGAAAGGCCGACAATTCTGCCGCTGGCGGGCGAGCAACAGCGCGTGGCGATGCACATGGTCAGCAGCGAAACGCTGTTCTGGGAAACCATGGAGAAACTGAAAGCGCTTGGCGCCAGCTCGATTCTGGTACTGCCGATCGAGAAGATGATGGAGTGATCTGACGCCTGATGGCGCTGCGCTTATCAGGCCTACGTAATGCGTTGATATTTTGGGTTCTGTAGGCCAGATAAGGCGGAACCCTGTGATGGAGTAAAGACCATGAGTTTCAATACCCTGATTGACTGGAACAGCTGTAGCCCTGAACAGCAGCGTGCGCTGCTGACGCGTCCGGCGATTTCCGCCTCTGACAGTATTACCCGGACGGTCAGCGATATTCTGGATAATGTAAAAACGCGCGGTGACGATGCCCTGCGTGAATACAGCGCTAAATTTGATAAAACAGAAGTGACAGCGCTACGCGTCACCCCTGAAGAAATCGCCGCCGCCGGCGCGCGTCTGAGCGACGAATTAAAACAGGCGATGGCCGCTGCCGTCAAAAATATTGAAACGTTCCATTCCGCGCAGACGCTACCGCCTGTAGATGTGGAAACCCAGCCAGGCGTACGTTGTCAGCAGGTTACGCGTCCCGTCGCGTCTGTCGGTCTTTATATTCCCGGCGGCTCGGCTCCGCTCTTCTCAACGGTGCTGATGCTGGCAACGCCGGCGCGCATTGCGGGATGTCAGAACGTGGTTCTGTGCTCGCCGCCGCCCATCGCTGATGAAATCCTCTATGCGGCACAACTGTGTGGCGTGCAGGAAATCTTTAACGTCGGCGGCGCGCAGGCGATTGCCGCTCTGGCCTTCGGCAGCGAGTCCGTACCGAAAGTGGATAAAATTTTTGGCCCCGGCAACGCCTTTGTAACCGAAGCCAAACGTCAGGTCAGCCAGCGTCTCGACGGCGCGGCTATCGATATGCCAGCCGGGCCGTCTGAAGTACTGGTGATCGCAGACAGCGGCGCAACACCGGATTTCGTCGCTTCTGACCTGCTCTCCCAGGCTGAGCACGGCCCGGATTCCCAGGTGATCCTGCTGACGCCTGATGCTGACATTGCCCGCAAGGTGGCGGAGGCGGTAGAACGTCAACTGGCGGAACTGCCGCGCGCGGACACCGCCCGGCAGGCCCTGAGCGCCAGTCGTCTGATTGTGACCAAAGATTTAGCGCAGTGCGTCGCCATCTCTAATCAGTATGGGCCGGAACACTTAATCATCCAGACGCGCAATGCGCGCGATTTGGTGGATGCGATTACCAGCGCAGGCTCGGTATTTCTCGGCGACTGGTCGCCGGAATCCGCCGGTGATTACGCTTCCGGAACCAACCATGTTTTACCGACCTATGGCTATACTGCTACCTGTTCCAGCCTTGGGTTAGCGGATTTCCAGAAACGGATGACCGTTCAGGAACTGTCGAAAGCGGGCTTTTCCGCTCTGGCATCAACCATTGAAACATTGGCGGCGGCAGAACGTCTGACCGCCCATAAAAATGCCGTGACCCTGCGCGTAAACGCCCTCAAGGAGCAAGCATGAGCACTGAAAACACTCTCAGCGTCGCTGACTTAGCCCGTGAAAATGTCCGCAACCTGGTACCGTATCAGTCCGCCCGCCGTCTGGGCGGTAATGGCGATGTCTGGCTGAACGCGAATGAATTCCCGACAGCGGTGGAGTTTCAGCTCACCCAACAAACGCTTAACCGCTACCCGGAATGCCAGCCAAAGGCCGTGATTGAAAACTACGCGCAATATGCTGGCGTAAAGCCGGAGCAGGTGCTGGTCAGCCGCGGCGCGGATGAAGGGATCGAGCTGGTGATCCGCGCCTTCTGTGAACCGGGGAAAGACGCCATTCTCTACTGTCCGCCCACTTACGGTATGTACAGCGTCAGCGCCGAAACCATTGGCGTAGAGCGCCGGACGGTTCCCGCGCTTGAAAACTGGCAGCTGGATCTACAGGGGATTTCCGACAACCTTGACGGCACAAAAGTGGTATTCGTTTGTAGCCCCAATAACCCCACCGGGCAACTTATCAACCCGCAGGATCTGCGCACGCTGCTGGAGTTGACACGCGGTAAAGCGATAGTCGTCGCCGACGAAGCTTATATTGAGTTTTGCCCACAGGCCACGCTGACAGGCTGGCTGGTTGAATATCCTCATCTGGTTATCCTGCGCACATTGTCGAAAGCTTTTGCGCTGGCGGGTCTGCGCTGCGGCTTTACGCTGGCTAATGAAGAGGTGATCAACCTGCTGTTAAAAGTGATCGCCCCTTATCCGCTTTCTACGCCAGTGGCGGATATCGCCGCCCAGGCGCTGAGTCCGCAGGGAATAAACGCAATGCGCGATCGCGTGGCGCAGACAGTGCAGGAACGTCAGTATCTGGTGAATGCCCTGCAACAGACCGCCTGCGTAGAACACGTCTTTGACTCTGAAACCAACTATATTCTGGCGCGGTTTACCGCCTCCAGCAGCGTGTTTAAATCCTTATGGGATCAGGGCATTATCTTACGCGATCAGAATAAACAACCTTCTTTAAGCGGCTGCCTGCGGATTACGGTCGGCACCCGCCAGGAAAACCAGCGCGTCATTGACGCCTTACGTGCGGAGCCAGTATGAGTCAGAAGTATCTTTTCATCGACCGGGACGGAACCTTGATTTCCGAACCGCCAAGCGATTTTCAGGTAGACCGCTTTGATAAACTGGCCTTTGAGCCAGAGGTGATTCCCGTATTGCTGAAGCTGAAAAAAGCCGGTTTTAAGCTGGTGATGATCACTAACCAGGATGGACTTGGCACGCAAAGCTTCCCGCAGGCGGACTTCGACGGACCGCACAACCTGATGATGCAGATTTTCACCTCTCAGGGCGTATGCTTTGATGAGGTGCTGATCTGCCCTCACCTGCCCGCAGACGACTGCGACTGCCGCAAGCCCAAAGTGAAGCTGGTGGAGCGTTATCTTGCGGAACAAGCGATGGATAGCGCCAACAGCTATGTGATTGGCGATCGTGCAACCGATATCCAGCTCGCTGATAATATGGGCATTACTGGTTTACGCTATCACCGTGAAACGCTGAACTGGACGATGATTGGCGAACAGCTAACGAAACGCGATCGCTATGCGCATGTGGTCCGCAACACCAAAGAGACACAGATTAATGTCAGCGTCTGGCTGGATCGCGAAGGCAACAGCAAGATTAATACCGGCGTCGGCTTCTTTGACCATATGCTCGATCAAATCGCCACCCACGGCGGCTTTCGCATGGAGATTACCGTTAAGGGCGATCTCTATATCGACGATCACCACACGGTAGAAGATACCGGACTGGCGCTCGGTGAGGCATTAAAACTGGCACTTGGCGACAAACGCGGTATCTGTCGTTTTGGCTTTGTACTGCCGATGGATGAATGTCTGGCGCGCTGCGCGCTGGATATTTCCGGTCGTCCGCATCTGGAATATAAAGCTGAATTTACCTACCAACGTGTGGGCGATTTGAGCACAGAGATGATTGAACACTTTTTCCGCTCACTCTCTTACACGATGGGCGTCACTCTGCATCTCAAGACTAAAGGTAAAAACGATCACCACCGTGTCGAAAGTTTGTTTAAAGCCTTTGGTCGGACGCTACGCCAGGCTATTCGCGTGGAGGGCGATACATTACCGTCCTCGAAAGGAGTGCTGTGATGAACGTCGTCATCCTTGACACCGGCTGCGCCAATTTAAGCTCGGTAAAATCCGCCGTGGCGCGCCACGGTTACACCCCGGTGGTCAGCCGCGAAGCGGAAATCGTATTACGCGCTGACAAACTCTTTCTGCCCGGCGTCGGCACGGCGCAGGCCGCTATGGATCAACTGCGCGAACGTGAACTGATCGACTTAATTAAAGCGTGTACTCAGCCGGTACTGGGTATCTGCTTAGGGATGCAACTGCTGGGTCGTCGCAGCGAAGAGACGCGCGGCGTGGATCTGCTGAACATTATCGAACAAGACGTGCCGAAAATGACCGACTTTGGTCTGCCGCTGCCGCACATGGGCTGGAATCGCGTGTATCCGCAGGCGGGCAACCGGCTGTTTCAGGGCATTGAAGATGGCGCCTATTTTTACTTTGTTCACAGCTACGCGATGCCGGTCAACCCGTGGACTATCGCCCAGTGCAATTACGGCGAGCCGTTTACCGCGGCGGTACAGAAAGATAATTTCTTCGGCGTACAGTTCCACCCGGAACGTTCGGGCGCGGCGGGCGCACAGTTGCTGAAAAACTTCCTGGAGATGTAATGATTATTCCGGCATTAGATTTAATTGACGGCACCGTGGTGCGTCTCCACCAGGGCGACTACGCCCGGCAGCGGGATTACGGTAACGATCCCCTGCCCCGTTTGCAGGATTACGCCGCCCAGGGCGCCGGGGTACTACATCTGGTAGATCTGACCGGCGCTAAAGATCCGGCTAAGCGACAGATACCGCTGATTAAAACCCTGGTCGCGGGCGTGAACGTGCCTGTTCAGGTCGGCGGCGGCGTGCGTACCGAAGAAGACGTTGCGGCATTACTGAAAGCTGGCGTTGCCCGTGTGGTCATCGGTTCAACGGCGGTGAAATCCCCTGACGTGGTGAAAGGCTGGTTTGAACGTTTTGGCGCGCAGGCGCTGGTGCTGGCGCTGGACGTTCGCATAGACGAACACGGCAACAAGCAGGTGGCGGTTAGCGGCTGGCAGGAAAATTCCGGCGTCTCGCTGGAACAACTGGTGGAGACCTATCTCCCCGTCGGCCTGAAACATGTACTGTGTACCGATATTTCTCGCGACGGCACGCTGGCGGGCTCTAACGTTTCGCTGTACGAAGAGGTATGCGCCAGATATCCGCAGATCGCCTTTCAATCCTCCGGCGGTATTGGCGATATCGATGATATTGCCGCCCTGCGCGGCACCGGCGTGCGCGGCGTGATTGTCGGACGCGCTCTGTTAGAAGGGAAATTTACCGTTAAGGAGGCCATCCAATGCTGGCAAAACGTATAATTCCGTGTCTGGATGTTCGTGATGGTCAGGTGGTGAAAGGCGTACAGTTTCGCAACCATGAGATCATTGGCGATATCGTTCCGCTGGCCAAACGCTATGCCGACGAAGGCGCGGACGAACTGGTGTTCTATGACATTACCGCCTCCAGCGATGGTCGCGTAGTCGATAAAAGCTGGGTGGCGCGCGTTGCCGAGGTGATCGACATTCCGTTTTGTGTAGCGGGCGGCATCCGGTCAATTGACGACGCCGCCAAAATTCTTTCTTTCGGGGCGGATAAGATCTCTATCAACTCCCCGGCGCTGGCTGACCCAACGCTGATTACCCGTCTGGCTGACCGTTTTGGCGTACAGTGTATTGTCGTCGGGATTGATACCTGGTTTGACGACGCCACGGGGAAATACCATGTTAACCAGTATACCGGCGATGAAAACCGTACCCGCGTGACGCAGTGGGAGACGCTGGACTGGGTGCAAGGGGTACAACAGCGCGGCGCGGGGGAAATCGTCCTGAATATGATGAACCAGGACGGCGTGCGTAACGGTTACGATCTGACGCAGTTGAAAAAAGTCCGTGACGTTTGCCGCGTGCCGCTGATCGCCTCCGGCGGCGCGGGCACGATGGAACACTTTCTTGAGGCATTCCGTGATGCCGATGTCGACGGCGCGCTTGCCGCCTCCGTTTTTCACAAGCAAATCATCAATATTGGCGAATTAAAAGCGTACCTGGCAGGCCAGGGCGTGGAGATCAGGATATGTTAACAGAGCAACAACGCCGCGAGCTGGACTGGGAAAAAACCGATGGCCTGATGCCAGCCATCGTGCAACATGCGGTATCCGGCGAAGTATTGATGCTGGGCTATATGAACCCACAAGCGCTGGACAAAACCATTGAATCCGGCCATGTCACGTTCTTCTCACGCACGAAACAGCGTTTATGGACCAAAGGCGAAACCTCAGGCCATGTGCTGAATGTCGTCAGCATTGCGCCGGATTGCGACAACGATACACTGCTGGTGCTGGCAAATCCTGTCGGGCCGACCTGCCACAAAGGTACCAGCAGCTGCTTTGGCGACGCCAGCCATCAGTGGTTATTCCTGTATCAACTGGAGCAGCTACTGGCAGAGCGCAAAACCGCCGATCCGGCCAGCTCTTACACGGCGAAACTGTACGCCAGCGGTACTAAACGTATTGCGCAAAAAGTTGGCGAAGAAGGTGTGGAAACCGCGCTGGCGGCCACCGTTAACGATCGTTTTGAATTAACCAATGAAGCGTCTGATTTGATGTACCACCTGTTGGTGCTGTTGCAGGATCAGGATCTCAACCTCACCACCGTGATCGACAATCTTCGTAAGCGTCATCAATAAGCGTAAAAAAACCGGGCAATGCCCGGTTTTTTAATGAGAAATTTTACCTGTCGTAGCCGACCACCATCCGGCAAAGAAGCTTACAAGGCTTTTGGCTTATAGCTACGTAGCGCATTGCGTCCCAGCACAATCCCGGCACCGATCATCCCGCCCAGCAATACAGCCAGCACAAGGGTAATGGCTTTTTTCGGGCTATCGCGACGGACCGGCAGCGTCGGCTTCATCACATAACGATAGACGTGCACCGTATCGGCAGTCACTTTCAGATTTTTAATGTCCAGCAGTGTCTGCTTCGTCTGGTAATAGGCCGGAGAAAAGACCAGTGGACGCGTCGCTTCGTTCTGTATCATCGATTTTAGCGCATCGCTCCCCAGCAGGAACATCGTGTCCTGGGTAACATCCTGGGTTTGCTGAATCTGCGGCTGCGTGATTTTGGCCTCATCCGCATAGCGCAACGCTTCTTCGATTTGCTTAATACGCAGATCTTTTTGCTCCTGCGCCACAACTTCCTGCGTCTCAAGGGACTCCTGCAACGTTTTAGTTTGCAGCGTGATGTTATCTTTCAGGTCAACTTCCAGTTCCTTAGCGACCTCTTCATCCACCTGTTGGATATATTCCGCCAGCCGACGCTGCGCGCCTTCAGCGGTAGTACTCACATAAGAAACCGAGAGCGGCAGCGCCTGCCCCTTTACCGACTGTTCAATGGTGAGCTTTTCCGGCTCTTTCTGATTATCCAGCGCTTCCGATAATGCGGAAAACGCAGAGCTAAAGCGGCTTATAAAATTCGCCTGCACTTCAGAGATTTTGGGGGCATTCCCGCCATACAAGACGTTGAGCGCATTGGTATAGGTGGCAACCTGCGCGGCATCAGGTTGGGTAATAATCGCCGTGGATGTCCATTTTTCTTTGGCTATCATCAGGTAGCCTACGGCCAGCAAAATGGCGATAATAACGGCTACAATAATGGTCATCTTCCCACGCCATAACTGTAGCAATAACTCAATCAAATCAATCTGTTCCGGATCGTTCCCACGCCCGGAAGACGTATTACTATCCACTGTCATAGATACCCTAACTAAAAAAAGGATGAAGCTGGAGACAGTGTAGTCATAAAGCAAATATATGCCATAGGATTAATGATAAAAATCAGACATTATTTCCATTTGGTCAATAAATCATCGGGACTCATCAGCCCCGATTGCCTTATTAATCACTACCGAAAAGATCGCGGGTATACACTTTTTCAGCGACATCCAAAAGCTCTGCCGCCATCCTGTTGGAAATAATGACATCCGCCTGCTGTTTAAAGCAGTGCAAATCACGTTCAAGACGTGAGTTAAAGAAAGTTTCTTCTTGCATTACCGGCTCATAGATGATGACCTCTACGCCCTTCGCTTTAATGCGCTTCATAATCCCCTGAATCGATGAGGCGCGGAAGTTATCGGAGCCACTCTTCATAATCAGGCGATAAATGCCCACCACTTTAGGCTTTCTGGCGAGGATAGCGTCGGCAATAAAATCTTTACGCGTACGGTTTGCTTCAACGATAGCGGAGATAATATTATTAGGCACCGACTGATAATTGGCCAGCAACTGTTTGGTATCTTTTGGCAAACAATATCCGCCATAACCAAAAGAGGGATTATTATAATGATTGCCAATACGCGGGTCGAGGCACACCCCTTCAATAATTTGTCGGGTATTTAATCCTAACGTCTCAGCATAGCTGTCTAATTCATTAAAATAAGCGACTCGCATAGCGAGATAAGTATTGGCGAAAAGTTTAATGGCTTCCGCTTCAGTGGAGTCCGTAAACAGCGTCGGAATCTCCTGTTTAATAGCGCCTTCCTGGAGTAATGCGGCAAATTCTCTGGCGCGCTCAGACTGTTCCCCAATCACGATACGGGAGGGATAAAGGTTATCGTAAAGGGCTTTACCTTCACGTAAAAACTCCGGAGAGAAAATGATATTTTCTGTCGCAAACTTCTGACGCATTGCCACCGTGAAGCCAACCGGCACCGTAGACTTAATAATCATCACGGCTGCAGGGTTGATGCTGATCACATCCTGAATGACCGATTCCACACTGGACGTATTAAAATAGTTGGTTTTGGGATCGTAATCCGTAGGCGTAGCAATGATGACGTAATCTGCATTCTGGTACGCATCAAACTTATCCAGCGTTGCCCTGAATCTGATGTTATCTTCCTTTAAAAATTGCTGAATTTCTTTATCAACAATCGGAGATATCCGATCATTTAACAGTTCAACACGGGAAGGAACAATGTCTAACGCCACCACATCATGATGTTGTGCAATAAGCAAACCATTAGACAAGCCAACATAACCCGTCCCGGATATCGTGATTTTCATTATTCGCTCTCAGAATTAACTTAATTATGAATCATGATGTATTTCGCATCCTGATAAGATATTAAAGTTTTAACGCCTGAGTATATAAAGTGCAACGCAGACGAAAACAATTCAGATTATCTTCATTACGATAAACACAGATTATTAAGTTAATATTAAGCAAAAGCGATAAATCAATAAGAATAGAGATAAAAAAAAGCCCGGTATTAAACCGGGCTTAAACATTTTTGCAGAAATTACTCCAACCATTCGGTATGGAAAATGCCTTCTTTATCAGTACGTTTATAGGTGTGCGCACCAAAGTAGTCACGCTGCGCCTGAATTAAGTTAGCTGGCAGTACTGCGGCGCGATAGCTGTCATAGTAGGCCACTGCCGCAGAGAATGTCGGCACCGGAATGCCGTTCTGCACCGCGTAAGCCACGACATCTCGCAGCGCCTGCTGGTACTCATCAGCAATTTTCTTGAAGTAAGGCGCTAACAGCAAGTTAGCGATATCGGCGTTTTCTGCGTAAGCATCGGTGATCTTCTGCAGGAACTGAGCGCGAATGATACAGCCCGCCCGGAAAATCTTAGCAATCTCGCCGTAGTTGAGATCCCAGTGATATTCATCAGACGCGGCGCGTAGCTGTGAGAAGCCCTGCGCATAGGAGACGATCTTGCCAAGATACAGCGCGCGACGCACTTTCTCGATAAATTCCGCTTTGTCGCCTGCCGGTTGCGCTTTCGGCCCGGAGAGCACTTTAGATGCGGCAACACGTTGCGCTTTCAACGAAGAGATGTAACGCGCAAAGACAGATTCGGTAATCAGCGACAGCGGTTCGCCCAGATCCAGCGCGCTCTGGCTGGTCCATTTACCGGTCCCTTTGTTGGCGGCTTCATCAAGAATGATATCCACCAGGTAGTTTCCGTCTTCATCTTTTTTAGTGAAGATGTCTTTAGTGATGTCGATCAGATAACTGCTCAGCTCGCCGTTATTCCACTCGGTAAAAGTGTTCGCCAACTCTTCATTGCTGAGGTTCAGGCCGCCTTTCAGCAGGGAGTAAGCTTCAGCGATAAGCTGCATATCGCCATATTCAATACCATTGTGGACCATCTTGACGTAGTGACCAGCACCATCGGCGCCGATATAGGTCACGCACGGTTCGCCATCTTCCGCCACAGCAGCAATCTTCGTCAGGATCGGCGCCACCAGTTCATAGGCATCTTTCTGACCGCCAGGCATGATAGATGGCCCTTTCAGCGCGCCCTCTTCACCACCGGAAACACCGGTACCGATAAAGTTAAAACCTTCCGCAGACAGCTCACGATTGCGACGGATTGTGTCCTGGAAGAAGGTGTTACCGCCATCAATAATGATATCGCCTTTTTCCAGATACGGTTTCAGCGAATCGATAGCTGCATCAGTACCTGCGCCCGCTTTCACCATTAACAGGATACGACGAGGCGTTTCGAGGGATTCAACAAACTCTTTCACCGTGTAATAAGGCACCAGCTTTTTGCCGGGATTCTCGGCAATCACTTCTTCGGTCTTTTCACGGGAGCGGTTGAAAACGGAGACGGTATAACCACGGCTTTCGATGTTGAGCGCGAGGTTGCGCCCCATCACTGCCATACCGACGACGCCGATCTGTTGCTTGGACATTACATACTCCTGTCAGGTGTGGAAACCCTGCCACAAACGGTCATGGCAGGTTAAAGGTGAATAGTATGTTAACTCAAAGGTATGATATTAAGGTAGCGATTGATGCGTTCAGATTTTACGCAGGCTATTTTATACAATTATTATTCAGTACTTCTCGGTAAGCTTAATACGCACCATCTCGCCGCAAAACAACTTTCGCTGTTTTAAACAGAATGGCAATATCATTCCAAAGCGTCCAGTTTTTAACATACCAGGAATCAAAATAAACACGAGTGTCATAATCAACATCATTACGCCCACTCACTTGCCATAGACCTGTCATGCCCGGCTTTGCCATCAAATAATAATCAACATCATCACAATAACGCTCCAGTTCATCCGAAACGATAGGTCGTGGTCCAACCAGGCTCATATCACCTTTTAGTACATTAAAAAGTTGTGGCAACTCATCAAGGCTAGTTTTACGTATAAATCGACCTACAGCTGTGATTCGAGGATCATTTTTCAGTTTAAAATCTTTCTCCCATTCAGCCCTGGCAATAGGATCGTTAGCCAAAAGTTCTTTTAGTACCTCTTGAGAATTCATAACCATAGAACGAAATTTGTAGCATGGAAAAAGTTTTCCATGCCGACCTACTCGCTGGTGACCATAAATAGCCGGACCACCATCTCGAGTAACTTTATACCACAGATAAATCATAAGTGGTGATGCAATTATAAGAATCATTATTGAACAAACAATATCAAATGTCCGTTTGAGAAAACGGGACGACCTTTTAGCCAAGTTATTTTGTATCCTTAATAACATAACTTCATGGCTAAAGATAAAAGACATATCAGTATTATATAATGGCAATCCTCTAAACGAGGGGACTACAGTAACAGAACGACAATGATGTTTTGAAAGTTCACGTAGCCAAAAATGTGTTTTCTCCAACTCGGTGTATTCATAAGCAAGGATATAATGGACATCACCTGTACGATTTAAATCCCAAATAGTCTCAGTGTCCTTTATCACCGGCAACATATTTATTTCAGCATCTGACGCATCCGTATCAAAAAAAGCGATAACATCAAACCCCATCATCTCCTCACTTTGCAGCGCAGAATATGCACCACGAGCATTCTGTCCGCTCCCCAGGATGATAGTTTTTTTCTTCCAGATACCTAGCTTGTTCAATAAATGCTTTGTAAGTGCGCGAAAAAAAGGCACCAGGATTATGGCAAAAGTCCAACAAAACACCCAGACATAGCGTGAAAACTGCCATTTTGTAAAAGCAATTAAAGCCAAATCAAACACAGCAAAAATAACGATAGTACGAATAACCTCTTTCAACTCATACCAGAATGGCTTTCGATATGTATAGTGACGCAGCCGAACCCAAAACCATCCAACGCATACTATAGATAGAATAAAATGTGATATAAATCGATTATCCAATTGCTCTTGTGGTACAAATCGCTGAACTTCATCAAAGATTAAATATACAACACCTAGCGATGCCCATAAGGCTACATTAAAAAACAATAAATCTGATATAGCCAATAATATTTTGCATAAATTTGGGTTATACTTATTATCAAAACGATCCATTTAATTCTCACCCTCAACCTGGGTACCAGATAACCAGACAAAGTATTACTGGAAAGAAACGCTCTATATCAACAGCCATTAAGCTCTACCCAGTTTGCTTTTGATATTAGAGAGAACAGTTTCAACAATATTACATGCATCCTCTTGCGAGTCAGCCTCCGCATAGCAACGCAACTCAGGGGCATTGCCTGAAGGTCGTAAATGAATAATATTATTGTTATCGATAGTGATTCTAAAGCCATCAGTAACATCAGAATGTAATATATGATGGTTATTAAAACCAATATACTGCAAAAAATCCTCTTGATCTGTCAGACCAAGATTTATTAGAGACATACTTGTTTTAACACTTATATCCTGTAATCTGTTTGAATAGGTATAGCGAGCAGGAAGTTTTTTAACAAGCTCACTAATACTTTTGTCCTTGCTACCAAACAGAAGCATAATGGCAGGTAATAAAGCATCACGTGTTGGTAATGCCTTAAGTAAACGCTGATTAATATAAACATCGCTACCTAGCAGAAAGCCACCATTCGCTTCAAAACCAGCTATACAATTATAGTTTGCAGATAATTTAGCAAATGCTGCAATCACATAGGGTGAACCAATCTTTGTTCGTTCCACATGTTTAAAAAAGTTACCAGATGAGATTGTACTGTTGCAGCTTACAGGAATAGCGACTGCATCAGCAGCTAATTCGAGAGAGCACAGAAGGCCTAATATATCTCCTCTTAACCAATTTCCATATTCGTCAGCTATCAGAGGGCGATCTCCATCACCATCAGTTGAAAATATAGCATCTAACTGATATTTTTTTGCCCATGTGATTGCTTTATTTCTATCATCTTCACTTACAGCTTCAGTATCAATAGGAACAAATTCGTCGCTCCTTGCTAAACTAACAACTGTAGCACCCAACATTTTGAATAACGTCTTATAGAGATCACGACCCGCACTAGAATGCTCATAAATTCCAATGCGCTTATTTTTTAAAAATGGCATTGGAAATAATGAGGTATATCGTAGAATATAATTTCTAGCAGCGATTGTGGAAATTGTCAATTGTTCAAGCTTAGGCTGCATAAATGAGGCTTCAACATGAATAATAGCATTCTCATCATCTTTAGTAATTTCACCATCTGGCCTATAAAATTTCAGGCCATTACGGTCAAAAGGGATATGACTGCCAGTAACCATGATTGCAGGTACTTTATCGGAAATTGATTGATGAGCTAAAGCAGGTGTTGGAATTACGCCATAGTAAACGGTTTTAATTCCTTTTTCTTGCAAAGCAGCGGCACAAGCTTGAGCCATCGCGTAACTGCTTGGACGATTATCAATTGCGAGCGCAACCGTTGTAAATGAGAATCTTTGCTGCATTACTGTCAAAAAGGAAATGGTAAATGCTGCGCAAACTTCGGGTGTAAAATCGGTAACAAGGCCGCGGGCACCACTGGTTCCAAAATTAATTCCAGATTTGTTGATAACATCGTAAGTATTATATATATTTTTCATCAATTCATTACTCCAGATATCCAGAATGTTTCTCCAGGCGAATAATATCATCCTCCGCAAGATAGGTGCCAGATTGAATTTCTATTAGTTCTAATGGAATAGTCGCGGGGTTTTTTAACGTATGAACTGTATTAGCAGGTATAAATGTTGATTCATTCTCCGAAATTGTAAAAATTTCTTCCCCCTTAGTAATACAAGCAGTACCAGATACCACTATCCAATGCTCAGCACGATGGAGATGCATCTGAGCAGCAAACTTCGCGCCTGGTTTAACAGTTATTCTTTTAACTAAATAATTATCGCCACTATGAATTACGCTAAATTTTCCCCACGGTCGGAAAACCTCTAAATGTTTTTTATGTTCGTTTCTATTATTAGCTTTTAAATAATCAACAACTTTTTTAACATCCTGGACTGAATCTTTATCAGATACTAATAATGCATCTGCTGTCTGCACGATAACTAAATTATTTACTCCGATTGTACTAATAAACGATTTTTCAGAATAGATATAATTATCTTTACTATTATATGCAAAAATATCGCCATGTAATACATTACGTTGTGGATCTTTCTTAGAAATATCCCACAGTGAAGACCATGACCCCACATCTGACCAGCCGGCATTCATCGGTACGACAACTGCATGCCTAGTATGTTCCATTACTGCATAATCGATAGAATCACTAGGGCACATTGCGAATGCTTCTTTATCAATACGGATAAAATCAAGATCAGGATTAATACTCCCTACCGCATTTTCACATGCTTGGTAAATATCGGGGGACAGATCCTTTAATTCTTGTAAGTAACTACTTGCACGAAATAGGAACATACCGCTGTTCCAATAATATTTCTCTGATTCTACATAATGACGCGCTGTATCGAAATCAGGCTTCTCTACAAATTCGGCTACAGAAAAAGCATCTTCCCCGATTGCTTCACCTCTACAAATATAACCGTAGCCAGTTTCGGCCTGTGTGGGCACAATACCAAACGTTACTAGCTTACCTTGTGTTGCATAAAATTCAGCGTGATTGATAGCTTTAAGAAACACTTTCTCATCGCGGATGACATGATCCGCAGCAAGGACAAGCAAAAGCGGGTCTTCATCGACGACATTCTGAAGTGAACAAAAAGCGGCCAGCGCTATAGCTGGGGCTGTATTACGCCCCACTGGCTCTAATATGATGTTATTTGCTAGTTTATTTATAGCTCGAAGTTGTTCAGCGACAAGGAAGCGGTGACTATCATTACAAATGACTAAAGGTTCTCCAGCCAAAAGAGGAGTCAATCTTTTAATGGTGTTTTGCAGCATAGATAATTCACCATCTACGCTTAAAAACTGTTTCGGATGCTCTTCACGTGAAAGTGGCCACAAACGGCTACCAATCCCACCGGCCATTATTACTGGTATTAATTTAGACATTCAATAAACCATAATTAACGTTTAATAATCTGTTCTGTTTTGAAAAGATTCCACTTTTCATTAACAAAGTTCTTAAATTCTTGTTCAAATCTTGATCGAGAAAATTTTTCTGCATTTTTTCTACAAGCCTGAGATGTAAAAAATGATGCATTTTTTTCAAATTCACTAACAGCTTCATGCAAAGAAGCAATATTCTGTTCCTTGAAGAAAATGCCAGTCGGTTCCTCTACACCTAGTGGGCGAACGGTTTCTAAGGCCCCACCCTTCCCAAAGGCAATAACAGGGGTACCGCAAGCTTGAGCTTCGACAGGTATTATTCCAAAGTCCTCTTCCGCTGCAAAAACAAACGCCCTGGCGCTCTGCATATACTCTTTTAAAACAGGAAAAGATTGATAACCGAGCAATTTTATATTGTCTGTAGCCTTGCTCTTTATTTTTTTCATCTCCGGTCCATCACCAATAACTACTAATTTCTTTTCCGGCATTTTACTAAAGGCTTCGACAATAAGATCAATACGTTTGTAGGGTACCATACGGGATGCTGTGAAATAATAGTCTTGCTTTTCATTTTTTACTTCAAAATTATCCACATCTACAGGCGGATATATAACTGAAGCCTCACGTCTGTATACTTTTTTAATTCTACGCGCGATATATTGAGAATTAGCTATAAAATGATCAACCCCATTTGCGGTTCGAGAATCCCAAATTCGTATTTTGTGAAGAAGCCATTTTGCTAACCAACCTTTAATTCCTTTATTCAGGTTAGACTCATTAAGGTACTGATGCTGTAAATCCCACGCATATCGAATAGGAGAATGAACATAGCTAATGTGAAGCTGATCTGGTCCGGAAATAACACCTTTTGCAACGGAATGGGCGCTACTAATGATGATATTAGCATCTGATAAATCAAGTTGTTCAATAGCCAGTGGCATTAGTGGTAAATATTTCTGGTAAAATTTTTTAGCTTTAGGTAAATTTTGAATAAATGTGGTAGTCGCATATTTCCCCAGAAAATGTCTTCTTTGTTCATCCGTTAGAAAATCAACCACCGAATATAACTTCGCTTCAGGAAAAACATGCAGGATGGCAGATGATACCTGTTCGGAGCCTGCATAACTTAATAACCACTCATGAACGAGAGATATTTTTATTTCATTTATTTCCATCACATGCCTCTGTCAGTACCATTTCAATCTCACTAACCACGTTTTGCCAATTGAACCTCTTTGCCCGCAAAAGCCCCTTTTGGATTAAATGCTTACGAAGTTCAGAATCATTAATTAACCTCGAAATTCCTTTAGTAATAGCATCTTCCGAAAGAGGGTCGACAAGAATCGCTGCATCTCCAGCCACCTCTGGCAATGATGAAGTTAGAGAAGTTAATACAGGAATACCACAGGCCATGCCCTCCACTACAGGTAATCCAAAACCTTCATATAAAGAAGGGAAAACTAATCCTAACGAGCCCTTATATAACGATGGTAAATCTTTTTCAGACACGAACCCAAAGAACTTTACACGTTCACTTAAACCATGTTGTATTATTAGTTTTTCTAAATCATTACAAGGATTACCAGTAAAAACGAGTTTTATTGATGGATCAATATCTGCTTTGGCAAAGGCAGATATAACACACTTCTCATTCTTATGAGTTTTTCTGTTTCCTACACATAGCAAATATTTATAGCCTAAATTCAATGGTTTTACATCGGCATTAAATAGACTAGATACCCCATTATATACCGTGACTATTTTATTAGGGTTTACACCTGACCATGCTACTATTCTTTCTTTTGAAAAATTCGAAACTGTAAATATTTTATATGCTTTTCTACAACCGCGCTTTATTATAAAATTATAAAATAACCTCTTAAAAAGAGAGGAATTATCATTTAAATCCAGATGATTTAGATCATGTATTGTTATTATGAACTTTTTCGAACAAAAAAGTGGTGGAATATAGCCAGGAAGAAAAACCACATCAGTTTTCTTTCGCAGAAAAATATTGACTGCTAAACCTAATGGGGCCAGCGGAGAAGCACATTTTCTATATAGTTCCTCCTTAGATATATCACATAGTAGTTTAGAAATTTCATCAGTAAAACGTCCAATCCCCCCTTTATTAGACCAACTAATATCCATCAAAACCTTTTTATTATTCATTATCGCGTGCACCGTCTATTTGTTAATTTTAAAAATGGAATCAAAGCTAAAACTGTCCAATAATATATAGAAAAAGTTGATGACGAAGGTGCTGAACTTAACGCTGCACTTATAAAATATATACTTCCAAAGAGAAAATATAATCTATAGTGCATATTGCTACAATGACTGCCATATATTCTATTTAGTAAAGTTGAAGAATAAAATTGACTTGCCAGATAAATAATATTTATGATTAAGCCAATAATACCAGTCTCAAGGGCGATCCAGAAAAAATAATTATCCGTATTTAACCTATTATCTTTTACCGAAAGCATGTTTCCTGAACCTTGAGTACCCAGACCTATACCTGATGGATGTTCTGACAGGAAGTTTAATGAATTAATTGCCATATCTATCCGTCCCTGTGTAGATCCACGCGATGCCTGAGACGAATCTGTAAACCTACCGATCAAAATTTCTGTATAGTTGTCAAAAATATTAGTAGAAATTGCTAAAACGGGTATGATTATTACAAATAAAGTTATTCCACAAAGAAGCATCTTCCGATTTGAAATTATATAAAGTGCGTAAATAAGCGCAGCAACAAGTATTGCTCCTCTAGTAAGACTCATGCAGATCGCTATAAATAGCACAAAACTAATAATAAGCATCAATAATCTTTTATATCCTTGGGAAAAACACTCCATACATAACAAAACACCTAATGTGAGCATATATCCAAAATTGAGAGCATCACTAAAACCGCCTGTAGCCCGGACCATCCCATCATAGCTATTAATTAAGTTTAATTGTTCTCCTGCATAATGCTCATCATATCCGAGCAATTTAATGAACTCTCCATTCATTAGTACATCAATAATAGATATTGTCGCAACCATAAACATTAGAAAAATTATGTAGCAAACTATTTTTTCAATATTTAAGGATTGCGGGTATGATACTTTTAAAATCACTAATGCTATGAAAACTGCCGGGAATAAAATATAACTCCGCCCCCCCATAATTGCTTGAATTTTATCCGGTGAGAATATAGTTAACGCTATTACCCATAGTATTACCGCCGACCATGAAAAAATAGTAAAAACCAACGGGAAATAAGTTTTTTTCCTATCAATGACAAATCGAACTAGCACTAACGCCACAAAAAATACATTGAGTACATCCCTTAGGATTGCTCCTGGTGGAAATGGCAGCATACCCACCATCCACGAACTAATATATGGAGAAAATAAGTTAACGCCTAATATCGCAGCAAGAAGTATATTCATAACATTTTTTGAAAGTGGAGGTTAAATACCAAGACGCGGAGTACCGCCTTTTTTGCTACGAATGTATTTAATTAAAGCATCATAGCCCCTCCTTTTTAGTACATACCCTAAAAAGGCATGCACATAGAAAAGCTTTTCATTTGAAAATCCCATTTTCCGAAATTTATTTATCATTTTAATATAAGTATAAAGAGGCAAGTCGAGTTGATCTCGAATATAAGGATAAAAATAGTTCGCTAAGTCTTTTCTAATTCCAGCATAAACGCCATCAATTTTTGTTGTATCTTCTATATATTTTGCAATTAGCAACAAGCCTTCAACCATATGTATACGGCCCTCTGGTTTATACCCCCCCGGGGTGAAAACTCCTTTTTCAGTTCCAGCGTTACCAAAGTCAGGAGCCTCTGTATCCCTCGACAATGTCATCACGTCGCTAAAATAGTATCCCTGACCTTCAGCCATTAGCATACCAGCAAGGTACATTTGATAATATAAACGCCCATCAAATAAATCACTCGATAGTTTTTTTGCTTTTTCAGCATTGACAATAAAGCCTGAAATAACTCCAACTCTACGGAAGAAAAATTTAATGGCATCAGCCCCCGGCTGAAATAAAGTATCGTCTGTTAAATGACGAACAGTATCACATAACTCATTCGGATTTTCCTTAAACCAACCATACGCTCGCGTAGCCAATACAATTTCAGGATTAGCCTTCAAAACTTTCACTATTTTTGATAACGCTCCATCTGCTAATAGATCATCGTTGCCCATGATCATGCAATATTTACCTGTCGTCAAACTAATGCATTTTTTTAAATTCTTATCATAGCCTAAATTATCTTCATTGAAATTAACATAAAGATTTTGTTTATTATTTTTTGCTTTATAGTTTTCGATAATAGAGTTTATCTCATCTCTCTGTGGAGATTTATCTTCACAAACAATGACCTCAAAATCATTATTCTTTAAACAATAATCTTGATTATATATACTATCCAGTAGTGGCTCTAAAAACTCAGCTCTATTATAAGACGGTATACAAATACTGATAAAAACATTCATTTTAAAATACCTTTATTACTTTAGCAGGAACCCCACCAATTAAACATGGCTTATCGACTTTTAAATCCTTGACGACTGAATTAGCTGCGATTACACAGCCATCACAAATTTCACTACCAGCCAGAATTACTGCATTATCTCCAATCCAGCAGCAATTACCTATTTTAATAGGAGCAATATCACCTAATGGCTTATTTGCTGGCGGTTCTATTTTCGGACTGCATACTTTATAACTGCCATGGCTATGATCGCCTATATAAACTTTGCTACCAATTAATATATCGTTTTCTAAAATTAAACATGATACGCAAGAAATATGAACATTATCACTTAAACATATACGATCACCTATGTACAAATAAGGTTCAAATTTTTCATCACCATAATTATATACAGCTTCAATCCAGCAGTTATCACCAACCCGCATACTACCCCATTTGGAAGAGGTGTTATTTTTTGCAGAGTAAGGTTTGACATTCAATTTAAAATTCTTCCCAACCATTTTAAAATCATATCCGCTAAGCAGAACAAGAAACTTTGCTTTTGATTTCCGCCTAACTTTACTCAATAATGATATGATAAGATTTAATTTTAATCTTAAACTATAGACAAACATTAGATAGTCCTATAAGTCGTTTTCAGCAAACCATCTTGAATAATTTTTATTTACGCATTAAAACCGTCTTTATAATATATTTTATTTTTCTAAATAAAGGCACAGTTTTAGGGTATAGATAGAAAAACCTAAGCCCATATTTATATATAATTAAATCTATAAATGCACTATCGCAATCTCTTAAATAATTATTTGTAGCAAAATTTTTGGTTTTATCTTCATCGCCTATGAAGTTAAGTAAGAATAAACATGCTGATGCGCGAACTCTTTTACTTACACGGTGCTCTCTGGGATAAAAAACATCAAAGATTGTCGCAAGATTATTAGAAAAAACCTTATATAAATGATATCCACCTGAATTATCTGGCTCAGCCTCAATTATATTATTATGGATAACTGCGAACTCTCCACCCTGTTTAAGTAATGGCAATTGCCATGTTAAATGCATAAGATATTTTCCAGTAGTTTGCGGACTGAAAATACCAACGGCTTTGACAATTGCATCAGTTTTCTTACATATCATTCCAGAAATAAACGTGAACATAACTTTCACGTCTGAAATAAAATCTACATCATTTGTGTAGAATGACGTCCTCACATCAGCATTATAGTTTAACTCAGTCTTTGCTGCTGAATTTACATACACCATATCTAATGCAGGCCGGGACTTTAATATCGAAAAAACCTTCGAAATACCATTTTTGACTATTAGATCATCATCGCCAATCATCCAAAGATATTTTCCATTTGATAACTCAAAACATTTCTGGAAGTTACCATCCATTCCTAAGTTTTCTTCATTTAGATGATAAGTACTATTTCTTATTTTATCTAAGCCACTCTTGGCTATTCTTGCTGTTTCATCTGTTGAAGCATTATCACAAACAATAACCTCGAGTTCATCATGACAATAGTTCTCCTGTTGAATTATACTATCAAGTAAACGAACCAAACATGAAGAGCGGTTATATGTCGGAATAGCAATAGTAAGAAGAGGTTTTTTACTCATAAGAACTCTTGAATCTTTTAAAGATTATATAAGTTTGAGGAACAAAATATAACCACGTTAGTGCTGCATACATTAACATGTAGAACCTCGAGTACTCTAAATATGCAACAAACAACATTGTAGTTATAGTCAAGAGAGCCATTATACATGATGCCAATGTCATTTTTTCAGTTTTATGCGCTCTTATATAGGTTGCAAAGCAAGCTACAATGTGATTACCAATAATTGCTAAAGATAAAAAGAAAAAATCCTGCAATCCCAAAAACCGCTCGCCAATGTTTGAACCAGATAATTTCAATAACCATAATGAAATGTATACACCAGTTAATCCTGTCAAGACAAAAAAGGATGATTGCATTACTGCACTTTTGAACGATTTACTCAGTTCCGCAAGCTGTTTGTTGGAAACCATTACTCCCCATTTTGGATATTTAGTGGATATCCAAGCCAGGCCCGTAGCCATTACCATATTGCATAATGTTAAAGACATCCCTAACTGCCCTGCATATATAGCCCCGAAATATTTGAATGCAATGGGGGTCATAACAAAATAAATAAAATACCCTGACATCCAACTTAGAGCAATTCGCCATTGCATAGGAAATATTTCATTAACCCATGAAATACCACCTTCAGTATATTTATTTTTATGCCTTAAAGATTGCAGGAAAATTTTTTTAAAATACTTATATGAAAACATGGAGAATATGATAGTCCCTGAAATAGCTATTGCAGACGTAGCATATAGTCCAAAGCCACTAATAAGTAAGCTTACTGCCAATATACCAGCTAACAGCGACTGATACATTCTCATTTTATTCACATCAGTAATTAACCCACTCCCTTCAGCGACAGAAAGTACAGAAACAAGAAAAATATTAAAAGCTGTAACTATTGTTAATAATAACCATGCCCCTTGCCAAGGTACACCTAAGCCTTCTTTTTGCGTAAAAAAAACATACCCGATGGGACCGACTATTAATATTATTAGCAAAGCTATTACTGCATACCATTTTATTGCCAACCGAAATAACGATAGGTAACGTTGCTTATTTTTACTTTCACCTATAATATCTCGTTCAGAATAATCATATTTTAACGCTGACATTTCGTGGCTAGCGAATTGAATGATTACCGTTGATAGCCCCAATTCAAATATTATCTGTAGTGCCACTACTGAATTAAATGTATAATAATAGCCCTGTGCGTCTTTAGATAAATGGTGTGATATTAACATTATTAACAGTAAACCCGTTAATACAGATATTATCTTACCAAAAATAACATAACGAATTGCTTTATCTACACCTAACATTCTAATAATACGATTCATTAATCTTTCATACTCAACATTTTTTTCACACCCTTCTCAATAGAAAACTCGGCACTCCAACCTAATTGAGTCAAGAAAGAGGTATTTGCATGTGACTCCATAATCTCATCATCACGCATCGCAACTGCACCATAATTTATCTTACTACTACTATGCGTTTCTTTTTTTATTATCTCAAACACTTCTTTTAGCTCTATCGATTTTCCAGTCCCCACCTCGACATCATAGTGTCCAGCGTTAAAACCCTCCTTTAAAATTTTCAAATAGGCCGAAACAACATCGTCTATATAAATAAAATCTCTTTTCTGCCTGGCGATCGTACAATCAATATCTTCATTGTTTTTCATTTTTTTGATAATATACGGGATTATTTTACCTGCTTTATCCCTCTCACCGTAAACATGTTCTAAACGTAAATTTATAAAACAAACGTCTGGATGTTCCTCTACGTATATTTTTGATAGTTCTACAAAATGTCTTTTAGATGCCATGTAAGAACGCATATATCCATAGTGCTTCTCATATTTCCCAAAAAAAGAGTCAGTAGAAATAAAGAATTTAGTTTTAAGCGCTGGCATTAACTCAAGCAGTCTTGTTGGTAATAGGACATTACATTTATATTGTTCAGATATAGGGGTTCTGTTTCGACCATAGTCTGTTGCAATATGGACAATCGCATGAATATTCATAGATGATTGACATATTTTTTCTATATCTTGTATATTCAACCATTCAATCAAGGTATTGATAATCGTTGGCTCGGTTATAGGACGCTTTAATGCAATAATACTATAACCTTCCTTTATGAGACTATGTAGTAGATGGGTACCTACAAAGCTAGTAGCACCAGTCATTAGGATTTTCTTATTCACATCAAGCATCCTATTCTAAAAATTAGAAATTTAAACCAAAAAATTCTTCAAACTTACTTACGACATAATCTAAATGCTCTGTAGTCAAGCCTGGATAAATACCAATCCAGAACGTTTGATTCATTATACGGTCGGTATTTGTCAACTCACCCACTACACGATATTTCACATTAGCAAAATACGGTTGGCGAATCAGATTTCCAGCAAACAGTAAACGTGTACCGATTTTTGCTTCATCAAGGAATTTCACCAGTTCGACACGGTTAACACCGCTAGTTTCTTTCAGGGTGATAGGGAAGCCAAACCAGGATGGGTCTGATTTCTCTGTTGCTTCTGGTAATTCGAGGAATTCAGTGCAAGATTGCAAACCCTGTTTCAAATAGGAAAAGTTAGCTTTACGCTGCTCTACAAACTCTTCCACGCGTTCTAACTGAGCCAGACCACATGCTGCCTGCATGTCCGTGATTTTGAGATTATATCCGAGGTGGGAATAAGTATATTTGTGATCATAGCCTTGAGGAAGTGACCCCAATTGCTGACCAAAACGTTTACCGCAGGTGTTATCGCATCCTGGCGCACAATAACAATCCCGGCCCCAGTCACGGAACGACTCAATAATTTTCTTTAGTTCACCTGACCTGGTGAATACAGCACCACCTTCACCCATTGTGATATGGTGAGCCGGATAAAAACTAACGGTTCCGATGTCACCAAAGGTACCTACCATCTGGCCTTCATAAGTCGTCCCAAGGGCATCACAGCAGTCTTCAATCAACCATAAGTTATATTTATCGGCAATCCGACGAACTTCACTCAGGTTAAATGCATTACCGAGTGTATGAGCGATCATTATCGCTTTTGATTTCTCAGTAACTGCAGCTTCAATGAGAGAGGCATCGATATTATATGTCGGGATATCAACATCCACGAATACCGGTATTAAACCATTCTGGATCGCCGGGTTAACTGTAGTCGGGAAGCCAGCAGCGACAGTAATAACCTCATCACCAGGTTTGAGAGCACGCTCGCCTAATTTTGGGGAAGTCAGCGCAGTCAGTGCCAGCAAGTTTGCCGAAGAGCCAGATGTAGTCGTTAAAACATGAGGAACCCCAATAAATTCCCCAAGTTTTTTCTCAAAGGCATCATTGAAACGACCAGTAGTTAGCCATCCATCAAGAGACGCCTCAACCATCAATTGTAACTCTTTGGCACCAATAACCTTCCCGGAAGGAGGCACAACGCTTGTACCTGCAACAAAAGGTTTCGGGCTCAATGCCTCATTCGCATACTGAGCGACAAGCTGAGAAATTTGCTCACGCAGGTTATTTGCTGTCATTACTTTGATTCCTTAAACTTATTTTCTTAACGAGTAGTTGCAGACATATAGTCGCTGATTTCACGCTTTGAACAAATCAACATATCTTCGCCGCGAATCCATGCTTTATGCCATTTTACGATGCGACCAAGTGTTTCAGTCAATCCCCAACGCGGATGCCATCCTAATTGCATATTTGCTTTAGAGCAATCCAGTTTCAGATAATGTGCCTCATGAGGATGATTCTCACCATCCAGTAACCAGCTTGCATCATCACCCCAAAGCGTGACCATCTTGTCAACAATAAATTCGACCGTCTTCGCATCTTCATCACGCGGGCCGAAATTCCATCCTTCAGAAAACTTAGCACCTTCTGTATATAAGCGTTGCGCCACCACAATGTAACCAGAAAGAGGCTCCAGTACATGCTGCCATGGACGGATAGAATATGGGTTTCGAATAATAACCTGCTGGTTATTTTCAAATGAGCGTAGAATATCGGGAATTAAACGGTCTTTAGCCCAATCGCCTCCGCCTATGACATTACCAGCCCTCACAGACGCCAAACCAACGCCATGTTGCTCATAATTTGCAGGATTGAAGAATGAGTTCCGGAATGCAGACGCGACTAATTCTGCACAACCTTTACTATTAGAGTATGGATCGTACCCTCCCATGGGTTCGTTCTCACGATAGCCCCACACCCACTCACGATTGTCGTAGCACTTATCACTGGTGATATTTACGACTGCCTTTATGTTACCTACTTGCTTAACTGCTTCAAGCAAATGGACAGTACCCATAACATTTGTTGAGTATGTTTCGATTGGCTGTTCATAAGATAGGCGCACTAAAGGCTGGGCTGCCATATGGAAAACAATTTCTGGCTTAAATTCTGCAATAGAATTGCGCAGCTTTTCAAAATCACGAATATCGCCAATATGAGATTCCATAAGATCATTAAGATGCACTATCTCAAATAAACTTGGAACAGTTGGCGCATCAAGTGCATAGCCTTTTACAATTGCACCCATTTCAGTCAGCCATAGCGAAAGCCAGCTTCCTTTAAAGCCAGTATGGCCGGTAACGAATACACGTTTACCTTGCCAAAAATTTTTATCAATCATCTACTTACTCCCAGGTTTTCCACGGAGCTTTACCTTTTTCCCACAGCCCTTCGAGGTAAACTTTATCACGTAGGGTATCCATCGGCTGCCAGAAACCTGGGTGTTCAAAAGCCATTAACTCCCCCTGTTGTGCCAATGTCATTAATGGCTCTTGTTCCCAAGTTGTTGCATCGTTATCGATGAGATCGATAACCGATGGATTCAACACAAAGAAACCACCATTGATCATTGCCCCATCGCCTTTCGGTTTTTCCTGGAATGACCGGACCTGACCAGCTTGGATATCTAATGCGCCAAAGCGTCCAGGTGGAAAAGTAGCTGTTAAAGTCGCTTTCTTACCGTGAGCCTTATGGAAATCGATAGTCGCTTTGATATCAAGGTCGGCAACGCCATCACCATAAGTAAACAGGAAAGCCTCGTCATCTTTTACGTATTCAGCAACACGTTTCAGACGACCACCAGTCATTGAAGAATCACCCGTATCAACCAATGTGACATTCCATGGTTCAACACGTTTGTGGTGAACTTCCATACGGTTTTCAGCCATATGGAATGTTACATCTGACATGTGAAGGAAGTAGTTCGCAAAATATTCTTTAATCACATATCCTTTATAACCACAGCAGATAATAAAATCCTTGATACCATGCACAGAATACATTTTCATAATGTGCCAAAGAATAGGCTTGCCACCAATTTCTACCATCGGTTTTGGTTTTACAATTGTTTCTTCACTTAGTCTGGTACCAAGTCCACCAGCCAGGATGACCGCTTTCATAAATTACCCTCAATATTATTTAGATGCAGTAAATGCATCAGAATAGAAATGTTCTACAGAGAGATTTTTCATCATAAAGTCCTTTTTACTGGCATCGATCATCACAGGTGAACCACATGCATATATATCGAAGAACTCTAGAGAATCAAAATCATCCATCACGGCATGATGGACAAATCCCTTTCTCCCCCCCCATTCGGCGTCATCACCAGAAACAACAGGGATATAGTGAACGTTGTCGTACTGTTCACTCCACTGCTGCGGTAATGCAGAGTAAAAATCTTTACTATCTTGCATTCCCCAGTAAATGTAGATCTCACGACGACATTTCCCCTGAATGAGATGCTCAACCATTGATTTAACTGGAGCGAATCCAGTACCGCCTGCAAGGAAGATTATAGGTCTGTCACTTTCACGAATAAAAAATGTTCCGCAAGGCCCTTCAATGCGCATAAGAGTATTTTCTTGTAACTCCCCAAAAATGAGCGAGCTCATCTGACCATTGGGAACATTCCTTACATGCAACTCAATACCATTCGACTCATCACTATTAGCGATAGAATAACTGCGAGTTACACCTTTATAATGTAAATTGATATACTGCCCTGGAAGGAAGCCAATTTTTGCTGTTGGTGGTGTGCGTAACTTCAAAGTCATAACATCGCCTGAAACCAGTACAGCACTATTTACCTTGCATGGGACAATTTTTTTTGTCTGTCCAGCTAGTTCAGGAAAAAAATGCGCATTTAGCTCAAGGGCGGTTTTAGGTTTACAGCAGCAGGTTAGTATTTTATCACCCTGTCCAAAAATATTACCTTTGGAGTCAACAACTTCTCCCGCCAACAAATCGGACTCACAGATACCACAATCACCCGCTTTGCAGCTATGTTCAAGATGGATGCCAGCCGATAGCGCAGCATCGAGGATTGATTCATCCTCTCTACCGGAAAATTCAATATTTGATGGAAAAATCTTAATAATATGAGACACGATGCTTACTCTGTTAACAAGGCTTGATCCAGTAAAGGTGCTGCAGCATCTTTTGCTGAAAGCTCAGGCAGCTGAGAAAAAGGCCATTTAATACCTATTGTCTCATCATTCCATAGAATGCTACCTTCCGATGAAGGTGAATAATAATTAGTTGCTTTGTACAAAAACTCTGCATAATCACTGAGAGTAACAAAACCATGAGCAAAACCTTCTGGAATCCAAAGCTGTCGCTTATTCTCAGCAGATAGATTTACGCCAACCCACTGACCAAAAGTAGGCGACTCCTTTCGGATATCGACCGCAACATCAAAAACCTCACCGACAGCACAACGAACTAACTTACCCTGTGCATTTGCTCCTCTCTGAAAATGCAGCCCTCTAAGTACGTTCTTTTTGGATTTTGAATGATTATCTTGAACAAATGTAATTTTACGTCCAATCAACTTTTCAAAGGTCTGCTGGTTATAACTTTCAAAAAAGAATCCCCTCTCATCACCAAAAACTTTAGGCTCTAAGATCAAGACATCTGGTATTGCTGTTTTAATCACAATCATCACTTATAAACCTTTCACCATCGTCAGCAAATATTTGCCATAATCATTTTTTAATAATGGCCCGGCCAGTTCTATAACCTGTTGTGCATTTATAAAATTTTTACGAAATGCGATCTCTTCCGGGCAAGACACTTTCAGACCCTGGCGTTCTTCGATGGTTGCAATAAAATTACTGGCCTCTATCAAACTCTGATGCGTCCCTGTATCCAGCCAGGCATAACCGCGCCCCATCATAGCGACAGACAATCTTCCCTGATCCATATAGATACGGTTAATATCCGTGATTTCTAACTCACCGCGAGCGGAAGGCTTAAGATTTTTCGCCATCTCCACCACGCTATTATCATAAAAATACAGCCCCGTTACCGCGTAATTACTCTTCGGTTGTAACGGTTTTTCTTCCAGACTAACGGCTGTGCCATTTTGATCAAACTCAACCACACCGTAGCGCTCCGGATCGTTTACATGATAAGCAAAGACGGTAGCACCACTTTCTTTATTAACGGCAGCTTCCATTAACTTTGGTAAATCATGACCATAGAAGATATTGTCACCCAGCACTAATGCACAATCATCATGACCAATGAACTCTTCACCAATAATAAACGCCTGTGCTAAGCCATCCGGGCTTGGCTGTACTTTATATTGAAGATTCAGCCCCCACTGGCTGCCGTCTCCCAGCAGTTGTTGAAAACGCGGCGTGTCCTGTGGCGTACTGATGATCAGGATATCCCGAATGCCTGCCAGCATAAGCGTGGAAAGGGGATAGTAAATCATCGGTTTATCATAAATTGGTAGCAATTGCTTACTTACCGCCATGGTCACCGGATAAAGACGGGTGCCGGAGCCCCCCGCTAAAATAATGCCCTTACGCGTTTTCATTTCCATTTCTCATTCATAGAAAATGCCCTGATGGGCATTTAAATTTATCAGATGGTTGTCGTCGTAAACATTTCAGTCAGCATGCGCTTAACTCCTAATTCCCATTGCGGCAGAATAAGGTCAAAATTACGCTGAAACTTTTCAGTATTGAGACGCGAATTGCCTGGTCTGCTCGCCGGCGTCGGGTAGGCGCTGGTCGGCACAGCATTAAGCTCAGTCAGCGCAAGCGTTATCCCTGCTTTGCGCGCCTCGTCAAAGACTAAGGCCGCGTAGTCATGCCAGGTTGTGGTTCCCCCGGCAACCAGATGGTAAAGACCTGCGACTTCTGGATTCTTTAACGCCACACGGATCGCATGCGCCGTACAGTCAGCCAGTAATTCCGCACCGGTCGGCGCACCGTACTGATCGTTGATGACTGAAAGTGTCTGACGCTCTTTCGCCAGACGAAGCATTGTCTTTGCGAAATTATTGCCCTTACCTGCATAAACCCAACTGGTGCGGAAGATAAGATGCTTAGGGCAGTTATCCTGCAGGGCCTTTTCTCCCGCTAGTTTGGTCTTGCCATAGACATTCAGCGGCGACGTAGCGTCCGTTTCCTGCCATGGGATATCGCCGGTACCAGGAAATACATAATCGGTTGAATAATGCACTACCCATGCGCCAGTTTCGTTGGCCGCTTTAGCGATGGCTTCCACACTGGTGGCGTTAAGTAACTGCGCCAGTTCTGGTTCAGACTCTGCTTTATCTACTGCAGTATGTGCGGCTGCGTTAACAATCACATCGGGACGAAGCTTACGAACGGTTTCGGCAACGCCTTTCGGATTACTAAAATCACCGCAAAACTCTTTTGAATGGACATCCAGGGCAATCAGATTCCCTACTGGTGCCAGAGAACGTTGCAACTCCCAGCCTACTTGCCCTGTCTTACCAAAAAGTAAGATATTCATTACTGGCGTCCTTCATAGTTCTGTTCTATCCAACTCTGATACGCCCCACTTTTAACATTGTTTACCCATTGAGTATTTGCAAGGTACCATTCCACTGTTTTACGAATACCGCTTTCAAAGGTCTCCAGCGGTTTCCAGCCTAATTCGCGGCTAATTTTACCTGCATCAATGGCATAACGACGATCATGGCCCGGACGATCCGCGACATAAGTGATTTGTTCACGATAAGAAGTCGCTTTGGGTACAATTTCATCCAGCAGATCACAGATGGTAAATACCACATCGAGATTTTTCTTCTCATTGTGTCCACCAATGTTATAAGTCTCCCCTGCCTTGCCTTCAGTCACTACCATATGAAGCGCGCGAGCGTGATCTTCTACATATAGCCAATCGCGAATCTGATCCCCTTTGCCATAAATTGGCAAAGGCTTTCCTTCCAGTGCGTTCAAAATGACCAACGGAATCAGTTTTTCAGGGAAGTGATAAGGGCCATAGTTATTAGAACAATTGGTAACGATCGTTGGTAGACCATAGGTACGCCGCCAGGCACGGACTAAATGATCGCTGGATGCTTTTGACGCAGAATAGGGGCTACTTGGCGCATATGCCGTCGTTTCAGTAAATAACGGCAGCGTAACGCTGTTTTCAACTTCATCAGGATGCGGTAAATCGCCGTAAACTTCATCAGTGGAAATATGATGAAAACGGAAATTATTTTTTTTATCTTCGCCAAGCGCAGACCAGTATTTACGCGCAACTTCAAGAAGTACATAGGTGCCGACGATATTGGTTTCAATAAATGCTGCCGGCCCGGTAATCGAACGGTCCACATGACTTTCCGCAGCCAAATGCATCACCGCGTCCGGCTGGTACTGCTCAAAAATACGCGTTATTTCAGCGGAATCACAAATATCCGCGTGTTCAAAATTGTAGCGATTACTTTCAGAAATATCAGAAAGGGATTCAAGATTACCGGCGTAGGTTAATTTATCAATATTAACTACAGTGTCCTGTGTATTCTTAATAATATGGCGGACAACAGCTGATCCAATAAAACCTGCCCCGCCAGTAATAAGTATCTTCACTTTTCTATTCCATAAGGCGTATTTAATGTGGTATTTAATTTGCCAATAAAAATTAATTGCTCAAGTCGTTACACACGCTACCGCCCCTGGCTCATCAGCTACCAGTGCACTGCATACATATCGACTTGTTACAAACCTTGCCCAGCAGGGCAAAGCTCACTAAAACTTAAACGCTAATTGTCTTATTAATTGCATCCGGAAACAAGGATTAATCTTATAAAATCAGCATTAAAATGCTCCAGATAACCCCTTGTTACTTAAGCCCTTTATACAAAACTAAAACGGCAGTCAACACTCGTTTCAGCCAACTTGCCGCTTCGAATGTTCACTGCCGTTATTATGTTTATCACCAACCATTTATCACGGTTGTTAATACTTATTCATGCAGAAGCTGCTCTATGCTCTTACGGAACTTCGCTCCTTCTTTCAGGTTGCGCAGCCCGTACTTCACAAATGCCTGCATGTAGCCCATTTTTTTACCGCAGTCATAGCTGTCACCCGTCATTAGCATCGCGTCAACCGACTGTTTTTTCGCCAGTTCAGCAATGGCATCGGTGAGCTGGATGCGGCCCCAGGCGCCCGGTTCGGTTCTTTCCAGTTCCGCCCAGATGTCGGCTGAAAGCACATAACGGCCTACCGCCATCAAATCGGAATCCAGCGTCTGCGGCTGATCCGGTTTTTCGATAAACTCCACAATCCGGCTGACTTTGCCTTCATTATCCAGAGGTTCTTTCGTCTGGATAACGGAATACTCCGATAAATCACCTTTCATGCGCTTCGCCAGCACCTGGCTGCGACCCGTTTCATTGAAACGCGCCACCATCGCCGCAAGGTTATAGCGCAGCGGATCGGCGGTAGCATCATCGATAATAATATCCGGGAGTACCACAATGAAAGGGTTATCGCCCACGACCGGACGCGCGCACAGAATAGAGTGCCCCAGCCCTAACGGCTGCGCCTGGCGAACGTTCATAATCGTCACGCCCGGTGGGCAGATAGATTGCACTTCCGCCAAAAGCTGGCGCTTAACGCGCTGCTCAAGAAGTGATTCAAGTTCATAAGAGGTGTCGAAGTGGTTCTCAACGGCGTTTTTAGACGCGTGAGTCACCAGCACGATTTCTTTGATCCCTGCAGCCACAATCTCATCGACAATGTACTGAATCATTGGCTTGTCGACGATCGGTAGCATCTCTTTTGGGATTGCCTTGGTGGCAGGCAACATATGCATACCCAACCCCGCTACCGGTATAACTGCTTTCAAATTCATCATTGTTTCTTCCACCTGTAAAATGGTTGCTGAATTATAGCTCTTTAGCTTGTTTTCGCCAGCATGAATTACTCTGCTGCCAGGGATAATGATGGCACGCTCTACATTACGTCTTAGTCGGCACCATGACATTAAGTATGAACAACTTTTTCCCAGGAATTTTCGTAAAAATAGCGGTACTTACCCTCCCCGCTTCGGCAGCGAAAAATTCACTGCTTCGACATTCACGGTTTGGTGATTAATCCTGTCGATATCCACGGAACTCTGCCCGTTTTCATTGATGGCATGAACATTAGCGAGGGAAAGCAGCGTGTCCTGGCGGGCCATAAATTGACCACGGACATCTTTACGCAAATCGAAATGCATTTTTAACGCCGGGCCAATCGCTGAAGTTTGCATCACGTTGATATTACGCAGAAAGAGGTGCTGCGGTTGATTATGCAGTTCCAGCGTAGCACGCGTCATCCGTACATTGGTGATGGCGACAAAAGAGGGGGTGTTGCCGGAGGAAATTTGAATGCCGCGTAATTTATAAGCAACCTGGCGATTATCCAACCGAATAGCGTTTAATTTAAAGTTTTGCGGAATTGACAGGTATTTTCCTTTAACGACGCCATAGCCGATGAGCATCCCGGCACTATTCGTCATATCAATATTATCAATGACGAAATTATCACAGCCATAAATTGCGATCGTTGCGTTATCAATACCCGCATTTTTACTGAAATCGGGCGTGATGTTTTTGGCTTTGACATTGCGAATGACGAAATGTTTGCCATTTTCTACGTGCACAAGCTGTCGGCAATCAGATCCGGTAATATTGGCCACCACAAAGTTTTTTACTGCCTGGTCTTCAGGATAACTGTTGTCATAGGTGCTACCCGCCAGCCCGATGCCGATCCCCCAGTTGATTTTGCCATTGGTACAATCAATGCGTTCGATGACATGATCGGAAATCAGGATGTCGCGGTCGTGAATCGCGACATTCCACTCAATGGCGTCCCCCTGCAAATCGCTAAAGCGGCTATGCGTAATCCGCGCGCCGTCCATTTGGTTATGAAATCCCTGGCGGAGAATGGCGTAGTTGGCGTGGGTAACGGTGATGTCATCGATAATGAGATTACGCATCACCTGCGGTTCCTTACCGCCGATGAAAATTTGCGCGACGGGGCCAAAGCCGCTCATCGTCACACCTTTAATCACACAGTCCGACCCGCGAACATCCAGCGTCACATTGTGCAGACTGCCGCCCTGCTCCCCCACCACCTGACACCCGTCCTGCAAAATAAACCGTCCCCGGCCATTCCCACGCACCGTGCCCTGTACCCGCAGCGTTTTTCCCGCCGGAATCGTTATCGCCACATTGATATTTTCACACACCCATCCTGGCGGTACGACCACGGTCTGTCCGTCGGCGAAGGCCTGTTTGAACGAGGCAATACCGTCATCCGCCGGATAATCCTTAATATCGACGGTCTGGCGAGGTTCACGCGCCTGTACCGGCAAGGCGCGCAGAAAAGGAAGAACAGCAAGCGCAGAACCTGCCGTCAGGAGGGTACGTCGGGAGAATTTAGTCGCGGGCATACCACCTCGTTTATATCGTTTGTAGCAGGCTGGCTAACTGGCGATTAATCGCCTGCTGATTAAAATCTTGCGCCACTTTTTCACGGGCGCGCGTGATCACCGACTCCAGCGTGTCGTGGTCAATCCGGCTGAACTCAGCGAGTCGGGCCGCCAGCGCCTGCGCATCGTTTTCCGGCACCAGCCAGCCGGATTTGCCGGCCTCCACCAGTTCCGGAATACCGCTATGCACGGTAGATACCACGGGAATCCCTACCGCCATCGCCTCCATCAGCGCTACCGGAATACCTTCCATATCGCCATCCGTACCGGTAATCGACGGCAGCAAAAAAACATCGGCGTCATCCAGCATCGCCTTCACTTCATGGCTCGGTTTAAACCCCGGCATCTCAACGACATCCTCTAGCTGATACTGCTCAATGATCGTGCGCAGCCGACGTTCCCACGGGCCAATCCCCAGAATGCGGTAGCGAAACGCCACGCCCTGCGCTTTCAGTTGCCGACAGGCTTCAATCGCCACATGCAGGCCTTTTTTCTCGGTCAGGCGCGCGACGGAAATCATCTCCAGCGGCATCCCTGGCGCTTTCACCGGACGATGGGAAAAACGCGTCATGTCGACGCCCATGCGCGAAACGGCAATCTTTTCCGGCGGGCAGCCCATACTTTTCAGGCGACCGGCCCACAGATCGCTGATAGGCAGCATCAGATCGCCACGACGAAACAGCTGCTGATACTCCGGCGTGTAATGACTGAGTACCTCGCGACTGGAAATATCAATCCCGTGGAAAATAGTCGCGATTTTGCCGCGAAGCACGCCCAGTTCGCGTAGTTTGGCCGCCGTCACGCCCGCCGGACCAAAGTGTGCGATGAACACATCCGCCACAAAAGGCTGGCTCACCTGCGCGCAAATCGCGGAAAGGATCAAATTGCGTGATTCATCGCCATAGCGGGTAAAATTGAGCGCTTTCCAGGTCGCCGCCCGATGCAGCCCCGGCAGCGTTTTACATGCCCGGTAGCGCAGTTTCGCCAGCCGTCCCTGGGGCTCATCCTGTAACCAGCGGGTTTTCGCCGCCAGGCCATACTTCTCCCAGGCGGCGTGAGTATGTTGGGTATCGCCTTTTTGTAACGCGACAATCTCGACCTCATGGCCCATATCAATAAACGCAGTAATCTGATTCAGCACAAAGGTTTCCGATGAGAGTGGAAATTTCAGCAGAAAAAAGCTGACTTTCATTGTTCCTCCCGAATTCTGTCGAGAACGGATTTGATCATCGTGAACCCTTTCGCCCGCTCCTCGGTGACGGCGTTAGCCACTTTTGCCTTTAGCGCAGGCAATTGATTGAGCGTATCGGCCACCACGCTTTGTAATGAACCGTTCAGCAAGTGACGGATATCGATGGCCAATTCCGCCAGGCCTAGCTGCTGCATAATCCCGGCGGATTTATGTTCATAATTAATGGCGATAGCGGGCGTGCCAAAATTCATGGAGATAATGGCGGAATGCAGGCGCGTCCCGATGGTCAGTACGCAGGATGCGAGGATCTTTCCGATTTCCACGTCATTGAGTTCGTCCATCGCGATATGGAAATGCTCTGAGTCGTTTACATACTTCGCCATCCGTAACGCAACCATCCGGTCATCGCGGTTATAGCGATCGATACTGGTGCAGGTTGACAGCGCCAGTACCTGATAACCGTCCGCAATCAGGCGATTCACGACCTGGGCAAATGCCTGCTCATAGACCTGCTGAGTGGTGCCCAGGCGTTTATCAAACGGCTCCAGATCGCGCAACGTAATCGCGACGGTTTTGCGGCGCGCGGTGACGTCCAGCCAGTGCTGCACAGCATAACTGGCGACAAACTCGTCGTGACGGCGTTCGACTAACCAGGCGGTATCCACCCCCTGCTCCACTTTCCGGGTATCGATCTGCGCGGCGGTCATCAGATCGCGGCTGACGGTTTCACGCAGGATCAGCGCACTGGTGCGCCCAAAAACATAATTGGCGAGCTGGTTAAAGTCAGGATTCTGGAAAGGGCCGACGCTATGTCCCACCATATAAATTGGTTTGTTCGCCATAAACGCGCACAGCGGATATTCAAAGTGAGTCAAACCATATAAGTCGACATAGTTTGAACCACCCACCTGAATGACGGCGTCATACTGCGCAATAAATTGCGCGAATTCGGCAAATTCCGGCGCGATAGCAAAATTACGCAGCGCTCCTTCCAGGGCGACTTTAGACAATAAAATTTTATGCTGAAAACGACGGCGTAATATTTTTTTCACCCGACCGTTAAGCCCTGCCGCCGCCTGCTGTTTCTGGCTTAACTGATACAGCGGGTCGGCAATAATCGGGCGCCCCTGCAACCAGGCGGAACTCACCGGGAAACGGCTCATCACATCCATCTCCGCCTCTGGCGCCTGTTGACGGATGGCATCAAGCAAACCGCGCATAATGGCGCTATCACCACGGTTGCCGCATGTGTGGTTGCCTAAAATTAATAATTTCATAAATAGCCTCTTATATCCCCGTCATCCGACACGTAATAACTTTTTCAGTTTTGCACTGCCAACAAGCTGATTTTTAATTTCCATCACCAGCGCATTGCGTGAAAAAATAATCATTAAAATAAAACTCAAAATACCGACCATAACCTGTAGTGCGAATACCCCCGACAACGGTAAATAACCGTCGACCAGCTTTCCTGCGCCGTAGCTGGTAATAAATGTTGGCAATGAGAGATAAAACGGTAGCCACAGGCTGAGAATATACTGACGATAGCTGGAGCCGAGTACCGGCTTAATCATCACGAAATAGCTCAGAATGGTGTTGATGATTTGTACCACCAGGAACCCCAGCGTCACGCCAATCGCCCCCGCCAGATGGCCGCCAATGAGAATTGCCGGGATAAACAGAAACGTTTTAAAGACGTTGAACTTAAAGCTGATATCCACGCGCGCTTTCGCCATCAGCAGCGAACCAATCGGGTTGCCGACCGAGCGCAGCAGCCCCACCACGCACAGCAATTGCAGGATCGGGATAATGCTGTTCCACTTCTCGCCAAACACTAACGGCACAAAATTGTTCGCCACTACCATCAGGCCCAACAGCGCGGGAAAATTGATAATTCCCACCACGGAAAGCAACTTATAGAAGTTGACGCGCAGCTTCTCGGTATCGTCCTGGATTTTGGCGAATGCCGGAAATAGCACGCGAGTAATGATGGGGTTAAGTTTCGCCGGCGGCACAACCGCCACGTTGTACGCGAGGTTATATCCCCCGGCGACGCTTGCGCCGAGAATTCTCGCCAGTACCAGCGTCGATAAATTCGTGTTGATGTAATTGACGATACTGTCCGCCGTCAGCCACGCGCCAAAACGCAGGTTCGTGGACACCGATGCCAGCGAAAAATGCAGCCCCGGACGGTAAATCTTGCGGCCAAAGTAACCAAACAGCAGCGTCCGCACCGCGCTGTTCACCAGATAGCCGAGAATCGCGGTTAACGCCAGCGGCCAGTAATGGGCGCTAATCACCGTAAAGGTGAACCCCGCCAGCACGGAGGTCGTTTCGATCATGCCGATCTTATTGAACTCCAGCTCTTTTTGCATCAGCGCGCGGAACTGCTGCCCGTGAGGGATCACGATAAACGCCAGCGACAACGTTTTGATTAACGGCGCAAGATCCGGATTATGCAAAACATGGGCAATCGCATCGCTCAGCCAAAAGACCACCGCAAATACCACAATCCCAAGCCCAACGTTTAGCCAGTAAAGCGTGGTCAGCTCCAGATGCCCAATCGTTTTACGCTGGATAATCGAGTTCGCGATGCCAAAGTCCGAGATCGTGTCGGCCAGCGCGATAATCACCAGCGAGACGGTCAACAGGCCAAACTGGTGGTTGTCGATGATCCGCGCCAGCACCGTCATCTGAATTAACCCCAGACCGATAATCACTATCGTGGCGATAGCCGACCATTTAGCGCCGCTGATCGTTTTTTGTCGTAAACTCATTCTTTTCTCCAGAACCTGTTCACAAGGCATCATTGGCGCAGCCAGATTGAATACGGACAGCGCGGAAAAACCGGAGCGTACACGCTGCCCTGGTTCAATATGGCAAGTAAAATAGCCTTGTGGGTCAGGTTCTTAATACGCCGCTTTATTAACAAACCCTTTAAAAATCGTCAGAAAAACGATTTTGATATCGAACCAAATACTCCATTCGCGGATGTATTCCAGGTCGAATTCCACGCGTTTTTCCATTTTCTCCAGCGTATCGGTCTCACCGCGCCAGCCATTAATTTGCGCCCAGCCGGTGATGCCCGGCTTCATCTTGTGGCGTAGCATGTAACCTTCAATCAACTGACGATACTGTTCGTTATGCGCCACCGCGTGCGGGCGAGGACCGACGATGGACATCCCGCCGGTTAATACGTTGATAAACTGCGGCAATTCATCCAGCGAGGTACGACGCAAAAAGTTACCTACCCGGGTGACGCGCGGATCGTTTTGCGTCGCCTGGGTAACGACCTTATCGTTCTCCATCACCTTCATTGAGCGGAACTTCCAGACTTTGATCGGCTTGCCGTCCATCCCGTAGCGCGTCTGACGGAAAATCACCGGCCCGGGCGAGCTCAATTTGACCGCCAGCGCAATGCAGCACAGTACCGGTGAGATGAGCAGCAGAATCAGCGACGCCAGCACGATATCTTCTGCCCGTTTAAGCAGACGGTTAATCCCTGACAGCGGCGTGTCATATAGCGGAACGACCGGAACGCCGCTCATCTCCTCCACGCGCGAGTGGAGAATATTAAAGGTGAACACATCGGGAATAAGGATCACCGAGCAGGTGGTGTCGGCCAGCTCGCGCACCAGTTTTTTCACCATGGCGCCGTCGCTCATTGACATGGCGATATAAACATTGTGAATTCGCGAGGCTTTCGCATCGTCAATTAACTGCTCGAAGTTCCCGGCCCAGTCAGCAGAGACGCCGCCCGGTTTGGGATCGTGATAGACGCCCACCACCTCAAAACCCAGCCACGGCTCATTACGGAAGCTATCCAGCAACGCCTGGCCCGCAGGCAAATCCCCGGCGACGGCGACCCGGCGAGTGTTATAACCACGATTGCGTAGCCAGCCCGCGCCGAAACGAATAAATGAACGGCATAACACTAAGCCCAGGCTGGACAGCGCATACCAGGCCAGCCAGGTGGCGAGGCGGTTGTCAAAGTCATCATTAAACGCCACCAGACCGGCGCTGAAGATCAGGCTCAGCGTCCAGTTTTGCAGTAACAGCGTTAACTCTGTCGACATTTTGACGCCGCGCCAGGAGCGATAAAAATCGGTCATCCCGCCCAGCATTTGAAAAACAACCAGCGTAATCAGCGCCACCAACAGGTGCATGTACAGGAATGGCAGTCCACTGACTTCACAGATGAACCACAGCCCGCCAAACATGATGGTGATATCTGAAAAGCGTTGCACCATAGAGATTAACGATGCATTGGTTTTGGCTCGTTCGCGCTTTTTTAGATTTGTCATCGTTGTTCCTGTGATTGGCCCCTTACCCGCAGGCGGTAAGGGGAGATCTGACGTTACTGATTCAGCAGCGCCAGCAGAGTGCGTGTTCGCGCTTCCATCAGCGGAATATCGCCGCGTGATTCCACATTCAGGCGCACCACCGGTTCGGTGTTTGACGAGCGCAGGTTGAAACGCCAGTTGGCGAACGACATGCTGAGACCGTCCGTGCGGTCCACTGCCTGCGCCTCTTCCGCGAAGTGCGCTTCCACCCGCGCCATGGCCGCCGCCGGCTCCGCCAGCCTGCTGTTGATTTCCCCGCTCGCCGGGAACGCCGCCATCCGGTCGCGGACCAGCTCACCCAGCGACTGCCCCTTCAGGCACACCAGCTCCGCCACCAGCAGCCACGGGATCATCCCGCTGTCGCAGTAGGCAAAATCACGAAAATAGTGATGCGCGCTCATTTCCCCGCCATAAATGGCATCCTCCGTACGCATCCGCTCCTTGATAAAGGCATGTCCGGTTTTTGACATCACCGGCGTCCCGCCCGCCGCCGTCACCACTGCCTCCGTGTTCCAGGTCAGGCGCGGGTCGTGGATAATCTTCGCCCCCGGGTGTTTTTCCAGAAACGCTTCCGCCAGCAGCCCGACGATGTAGTACCCCTCGATAAACTGCCCTTTCTCATCGAACAGGAAGCAGCGGTCGAAGTCGCCGTCAAAGGCGATGCCCATGTCCGCCCCGTGTTCAATAACGGCCTTGCGGGTGTCGTCGCGACACTCCGGCAGCAACGGGTTGGGAATGCCGTTCGGGAAGGTGCCGTCCGGGGTGTTGTGGATTTTGATGAACTCCACCGGCGCGCCCAGCGCCTTCAGGCGTACTTCGATGGCGTCAATGACCGGCCCCGCCGCCCCATTGCCGGCGTTAAACACCAGCTTCAGCGGGGTGAGATTTTTAACGCTGATATAGCCGAGCAGGTGGCCGATGTAGGCGTCGCGCAGGCTGATTTGTCTGTAGCTGCCGCGCGCGGCCTCGTTCACCGGCGGGAAGTCGCCCGCTTCCGCCAGACGCTGAACGTCGCGCAGACCGGTGTCGCCGCTTATCGGGCGGGCGCCCTCGCGCACCAGCTTCATACCGTTGTAGTCCATCGGATTATGGCTGGCGGTCACTTCAATACCGCCGTCCACGCCGAGGTGGAAGGTGGCGAAGTAAATCTCTTCGGTGCCGGACATACCGATATCCAGCACGTCGACGCCCGCGTCCTGTAACCCTTTCGCCAGCGCCAGCTTCAGCGCCTCGCTGGTCAGGCGCACGTCGCCGCCCAGCACGATGGTTTTCGGTTTTAAATATTCGCCGTAAGCGCGGCCAATCCGCCACGCGATATCTTCATTGAGCTCTTCGCCCAGCCTGCCGCGAATATCGTAGGCCTTGAAACAGGTTAATTTTGTCATGTTCTTACCTTTCTTCAGGCAACAGTTAGCCCTGACCGTAAATGGCCAGCATCGTTATTGTTATTCATTGCCGGATGGCGCGTTGCGCTTACCGGGCATAATTGCAGGCGTCAGACCCGCCCGTAACGGTCCTCGAACCGCACCACGTCGTCCTCTTCGAGATACGAGCCGGAACGCACTTCAATTAAATCGAGCGGTATTTTTCCCGGATTTTCCAGGCAGTGGGTCGCCCCCAGCGGAATATAGATGGACTCGTTTTCACCGAGCAGCTTAACCTCGCCGTTGATGGTGACTCTGGCGGTCCCCGCCACCACCACCCAGTGCTCGGCGCGGTGATGGTGCATCTGCACCGACAGTCCTTCCCCCGGCTTGACGGTAATGCGCTTCACCTGATAGCGCTCGCCCGCGTCGATGGAGTCGTATTTGCCCCACGGACGGTAAACCTCGCGGTGCATGTGGTGCTCATGGCGTCCGTCGGCCTTGATCTTCTCCACCACCTTTTTCACGTCCTGCACCGCGTGGCGATCGGCAATCAGCACGGCGTCTTTGGTCTGCACCACCACCAGATCCTTCACACCGACGGTGGTCACCAGGCCGGATTCGGCGTAAACGTAGCTGTTTTCCGTTTTATGGCTGATGACGTCGCCGTGGTGGACATTTCCCTCCGGGGTGTGGGCGCTGATTTCCCACAGCGAGGACCACGAGCCGACATCGCTCCAGCCCGCGTCCATTGGCATCACCACCGCGTCCGCCGTCCGCTCCATCACCGCGTAGTCAATGGACTCTTCCGGACAGGCGAGGAAGGCCTCTTCATCCACACGAATGAAGTCAAGATCCGGATCGACGCCGCGCATCGCCTGTTCACAGGCGGCCAGAATATCGGGGCGGAACTTTTTCAGCTCTTCCAGATAGCGTCCGGCACGGAACAGAAACATGCCGCTGTTCCAGTAGTAATCGCCGCTGGCGACGTAGGCCTGAGCGGTTTCCAGCCCCGGCTTCTCAACGAACTGCGCCACCTCAAAAGCCACCGCATCCGTCGCGCCCGGCACGACATCACCACGCCGGATATAGCCATAGCCGGTTTCCGGCAGATCCGGCACGATACCGAAGGTCACCAGTTTGCCCGCGTCGGCATAGGGCATGGCGCCGCGCACCGCGTCGCGGAAGGCCTCTTCATTGGCGATCGCATGATCCGCCGCCAGTACCAGCATCAGCGGATCGCAGTCCGTATGCTGGCGCGTCGCCGCCAGCGCCGCCAGCGCAATCGCCGGCGCGGTATTGCGCCCGGCGGGCTCAAGAATAATGTTCTCCGTCAGCTTATTGAGCTGGCGGAGCTGTTCGGCAACGATAAAACGGTGCTGTTCGTTACAGATCACCACCGGGCTTTCGCACTCCACGCCGTTCAGACGGCAAATGGTGGTTTGCAGCATGGTGAGATCGCCTTTCAGGCACAGAAACTGTTTTGGATAAAGCACGCGAGAAAGCGGCCACAATCGGCTACCGGAGCCACCGGCCATCACAACCGGGTAAAGTTTTGTCTGACGCATTATCATCCCCGAATATCTGCAATAAATTGGCGTAGCACGTTCTCTTTATTGAGCGTGCGTTCGGCGTATTCACGTGCCGTCGTGTTGTTTTTCGGCATGGCGAGCGCCTGGCTAATCCCGTTGACCAGCGCGTCGGTCGACTCCGGTTCCACGCAAACGGCGATGCCCGGATAGCGCGCGCAAAGTTGTCCTAATTCGGTGTGCGGCTCAGCGGTAATCACCGCATTACCGCCGACCGCCAGAATGTTAGTCAGCTTGGAGGGCAGTACCGCATCCGCTGCGCCGCGCTTTTGCACCACCAGATGGCAGTCGCCCATTTTCAGCAGCGCGGGTAAGGCGTCGTAAGGCTGCAGCGGGAGGAATTTAATATTTGGCAGGCCGCGTTCGCGGGCCATGTTCTCCAGCCGCGCCTTGCCGCCCCCCTGGCCGACAATCGCAAAAATCAACGGTCGATCGCGTAATCGTTCCGCGACGTCAATTACCTTTTCCAGCCCTTGCTTTTCGCCGATATTGCCGGAATAGAGCACAATTTTTTTGCCCTCTGGCAAGCCAAGCTGCTGACGCAAAGCCGTCACGTCAGCGTCATTAACGTCCTGAAAGCGCGCCACTTCCGACCAGTTCGGAAAAAAGAGGATTTTTTCCGCCGCGACGCCCTTTTCCCGCGCTTTATTCATCATGGAGCGAGAGATGGTCGAAACATTATCAACGTTACGCAGCGCGCTGCGTTCAAAGGCCGTCGCTAACCGCGCTACGCTGCCGCGCTTGCCTTTTCCCGCCATTCCTAAGCCGAGCATGGCGTCCACTTCGTAATCCTGAATATGCAGTACGGTACGCGCGCCGGAGAGTGTCGCCAGCAGGCGCATTCCCGGCGTACAAAAGAGCGTCGGTACAACGCCGATAATCCGATCCGGCTTCCAGCGACGCTGCGCCATCAGTGGGAAAAAACTGCTCAATGCAAAGCTCCCCAGATGAAGCAGTCGTTTTAAGGTGGAGGGCTGTTTCGGCACATACAGCGGGCAGCGCCAGACGGTAGCCTCGCCCTCTTCCCGGCGATAGCGCCAGGCGGAATAGCGCTCGCCGACCTTCCACTGCGGGTAGTACGGCGGCGCAGTAATGACCCGCACCTCATGGCCTTCCCGCGCCATCCACGCCACCATTTCGCCGGTATATTTGCCGATACCGGTCAGTTCCGGCGAATAGTTAATGCCATAGACCAGGATCTTCATAGGCCCACCGCCGGCGCGTCAGAAGAGAAGTAGGCCCGACTGTTCTCATGAACATTGTCGCTTGCCAGAAGCTGTTCCGGCGTCAGCCAGCGGTAACTGCCATGCTGCGCGTCAGGCAGGAGTAAATCGCTCTCCGCCACGCGCAGACGAAAGCCGAGCACGATGTAGTGAGTTGAAAAATCCTCACCGGAAAAGTTGTCGTCATAGAAGTGCTGCCAGACGCCATAAAACGTCCCTGCCGCCAGCGGCAGACGCACGCCCAGTTCCGCCTGCGTCAGGCGTGCAAAGGCGGCCTCCAGCGTTTCGTCTTTGCGCACCCGTCCCCCCGGCACAAACCAGTAGCCCTGCGCCGGACGGTTGAGACGCTGGCCCAGTAAAATTTCCCCCTGGCCGTTTTCCACAATGAAATCGAGGGAGATGAGGGGCGTGGCCCGCACCACGGCGGCGAAATCTTCCTGACGTAAAAACATTGTCACCCCCGGAACCGTTGCTGATTCTCAAGGAACCACTGGTAAGTACCGGCAAGCCCTGCCTCCAGTGAAATTTCGTGATACCAGCCAAGCTGATGCAGGCGCGTGACGTCGAGCAATTTACGCGGCGTGCCGTCCGGCTTCGCGGCGTCGAACACCACCCGGCCCTGGTAACCCACCACCTTTGCGATGGTCTGCGCCAGCTCGCTGATGGTGCAGTCCACGCCAGTGCCGACGTTAATGTGCGACAGCATCGGGGCGGTGTTCTCCTGCCACACTTCGCGCGCCAGCTCCATCACGTGAATACTGGCCGCCGCCATATCGTCAACATGCAGAAATTCGCGCATCGGCGTGCCGCTGCCCCACACCACCACCTCCGGCGCGTGGCTCTGCGAAGCCTCATGAAAGCGGCGCAGCAGCGCCGGGATCACATGTGAATTGTCCGGATGGAAATTGTCATGCGGGCCGTACAGGTTGGTCGGCATCACCGAACGGTAGTCGCGACCGTACTGGCGGTTGTAGGACTCGCACAGTTTAATCCCGGCGATCTTGGCGATGGCATACGGCTCGTTGGTCGGCTCCAGCGTCCCCTGCAGCAGCTCGCTTTCCGCCATCGGCTGCCTTGCCAGTTTCGGATAGATACAGGACGAACCGAGAAACAGCAGTTTGTTCACGTTGTGCAGGTGCGCGGCGTGAATAATGTTGCTCTCTATCATCATGTTTTCATAAATAAAATCCGCCGGATACGTGTTGTTGGCGACAATGCCGCCCACTTTCGCCGCCGCCAGATAAACCTGGTCGATACCCGCCCCGGCAAAGAACGCCTGTACCGCACGCCCGTCGAGCAGATCCAGCTCATCGCGGGTGCGAAGTACCAGTTCCACGTCGCCGCGCTGCGCAAGCTGCCGTACAATGGCGGAACCCACCATCCCGCGATGGCCCGCCACAAAAATTCGTTGCTTATTCATTCTCAGGACTCCAGCGCGATGGCCACCTCGTAACCGTGAGATTTCAGCAGTGAGTGTTTTTTCGCGGCCTCCAGATCGTTCGCCACCATCTCGGAGACCATCTCCGACAGGGTGATTTCCGGTTTCCAGCCCAGTTTCTCATGCGCTTTGGACGGGTCGCCCAGCAGGGTTTCCACTTCCGCCGGACGGAAATAACGCGGATCAACGGCCACAATCACATCCCCCGGTTTCACGCCCGGCGCATCGTGTCCGGTAACGGATACCACGATCCCTTTCTCATTAATGCCTTCGCCTTCAAAGCGCAGTTTTATCCCCAGTTGCGCCGCCGCCAGCTCCACAAACTGGCGTACGGAATACTGCACGCCGGTGGCAATCACGAAATCTTCCGGCTGCTCCTGCTGTAACATCATCCACTGCATCCGCACGTAATCTTTCGCATGGCCCCAGTCGCGCAGCGAGTCCATATTGCCGAGATACAGGCAGGACTCCAGCCCCTGGGCGATATTGGCGATGGCGCGGGTGATCTTACGGGTGACGAAGGTTTCGCCGCGACGCGGGGACTCATGGTTAAACAGAATGCCGTTACAGGCGTAAATACCGTAGGATTCACGGTAGTTGACGGTGATCCAGTAGGCGTACAGTTTCGCCACCGCATAGGGGGAACGCGGGTAAAACGGCGTGGTCTCTTTCTGCGGGATCTCCTGCACCAGACCGTACAGTTCAGAGGTGGAGGCCTGGTAGAACCGCGTTTTCTTTTCAAGACCGAGGAAGCGAATCGCCTCCAGCAGGCGCAGCGTGCCCATCGCATCCACATCGGCGGTATATTCCGGCGACTCAAACGACACCGCCACATGGCTCATCGCGCCCAGGTTGTAGACCTCATCCGGCTGCACTTCCTGTAAAATGCGGGTCAGGTTGGAGGCGTCGGTCAGGTCGCCATAATGCAGATGAAATTTCGGGTTGCAGCTGTGCGGATCCTGATAAATATGGTCCACGCGCTCGGTATTAAACGATGACGCGCGGCGCTTGATACCATGCACCTCATACCCTTTTTCCAGCAGAAATTCTGCCAGGTAAGACCCATCCTGTCCGGTTACGCCAGTAATGAGAGCGACTTTTGACATTTTCATTTCCTCAAATAGTCCCGTTAGGGAGTAACTTTCTGAACGCGCTGGCGCGTTACCACTGCGGGATTGCCCCGACAAATCGCATTTGCCGGTAATGATTTAAATACGCTGCTGCGCGCGCCGACGACGGTGCCATGACCTATCGTCACGCCGGGCGCGACAAAAACATCGGTCGCCAGCCAACATTTTTCGCCAATAACAATCGGCGCGGCGTTAATATCGAAATGGGCGCTGGTATAATCATGGCTACCGGTGCACAAATACCCTTTTTGTGAAATGACCGCATGTGCGCCAATATTAATTTCACCCAACGTATATAACACAGCGTCGTCGCCTACCCAGGCATAATCGCCGACGGTTAATTTCCACGGATAGGTAATTTTTACTGACGGTCGAATAACCACATTCTTTCCAATTTTGGCGCCAAACAGACGCAGCAAAAAGGCTCGCCAGCGATACAATATTTGCGGCGACCCGGCGAATAATGTCGCCTGTACCGCCCACCATAATTGTACTTTTAGCGCATTAGCGCCGCGGAACCCCTTCGGCACCGTAAAGCCGCTAAGATCCTGCATAATAACTCCCGGTGATTAGACTTTGTTATACCGCGCTTTTGTTTTACCCGTCGTTTTCAGACGTAATAAATAGGATAATTGCGCCCAAAATCCTGGCACACGTAATATTTTTCGCTGTACGTTTTTTGCATCCTGACATAATTCCAGATTATTCGAGGTTGACACGCCGCCCATTGAAAATTCAGATACCAGTCCGTTAATTCGCCGAAAAGGATAGCCTGCTTTATAGAGACGGGCCGCCAGCGCATAATCTGAAGAGACATGATATTGCAGATCATAAGGATACTTTTTTAACGCTGCCGTCGGGAAAAATATCGCCTGATGGCTGGCTGGCAAACTATGGTAGATATAATACCCGGGTTTAGCCTTCCGGCGTATTTTATGCCCGCCGCCAAAATCCAGCAGCGCGTCGCCAATATACATCGCCTCGCCCTTTTGTCGCGCCAGTTGGCGGACAAACAGCGCGGCATCATCATGGAACGCATCACCGGAATTAAGAAACAGGGTATAGCGCCCCTGCGCCAAGGCAATGCCTTTGTTCATGGCATCATAAATACCGTGATCCTTTTCACTGATAAAACGCAGGTTAAACTCACCGTGACGTTTTTGCAGAAATTCGCGCGTGCCGTCCTCCGAACCGCCATCCACTACGATCCATTCAAATGACAGGCCCGGATCGCGCGCCAGATTGCGCAGCGAGCGCCAGGTTTTTACCACCCCTTCGTAATTGCGAAAGGCGACGGTAACGACGCTTAAAAACATGCAACCACCCCGTTATGAAATTTTTAACGCCTTGCGCAAAATGAACGGACAGACGATTAAAAAAGCATATTCCGGGCTAAATATTGAACCGGTAAAAAACAGCGACACCGGCGTAAAAAGATAGAGCTGCACCCGAAAATTACGATTATCGCCAAACGCATTTAGCGCCATTTTTAAAACTTTCCCCATATACCACAGCGTCATTAGCACTGCGAACCAGGAAAAATAAATAATCAGTAGATACAATCCATTGTCTATGGTTTTCCCGACATCCGCACCGTTAAAGATTCCGAATGATGCGACATATTCATAAAGTGAGCCAAATCTGACTACACCATCAATATGGGTCAAGGAATATCCGACCATGACTAAGGGGCCCACAATACGATAATAAGAAGATGAGCCTTCCGTCCCTAAATCGCCAAGTCGTGTCGCGATATAAGGAAATGCAATAATTACCCCAACCAAAAACAGGGTTAATGAGACCAGCGCCAGTGGAAGTTTTTTCTTTATCGCATCCTTATTCAAATATTGGAACGCCCACTCCAGAAGGTAAAACAGGATAAAGGTCATTACCCCTGAAAATGATCCTGATAATATTATCCCTGCCAGAATCATAGCATCGCTTTTCGGTGTTTTGATACCAAACTGTTTGATGCTCAGCCAAATTGAGATTAGTGCCAAAGCGAAAAATGCCGGTTCAAAATAAAGCGCAGTGGTACGCTTACCGCCAAATTTTATGAAGTTCAGTACGTAGCTATTACTGTAAATGAGATATTTCGAAATTCCTTCCATAATACTGCTGCCGCCAGTAAGGATAATTTGCGCCATCTCAACCGCGGCGAGCGCGACCACTATACCCACCACCAGATAAAAAAAACGCAAAATCTTTCGGTGGTTATGCGCGGAAATGGTTTTGAATCGGATACTCCAGACCATCCCGATAATGACCACAATATAGACAAACAGCATCGTGGACGTGACATATTTACCGGCATTCAGCGACTGGCCGAACAGGAAGTTAAATGCCGTAAGCCCCGCGCCGATGCCTAAGGCGATCATTAATTTTTTTACGCTAATGCGTTCCACAAATAACAGCAGCAACAGCGGTAAAAAAGTGACGATGGTAATGGGAAAGCTTTCCCCCAGTTGGGCAATCTTGACATTGACCAGTAGGTAGATCAGCGGCAGCAGCAGATAGCTACAGATTCTGATAGAACGAGACATACTCCTCCAGCATCTGTTGACCGCTGTACGCGACGCGGCTACGCATACGAAAGGCGTCCAGCGTGGCGCCAAATACCGCCTGAGCAATCTCTGGCTTACGCCGCTGCGCCAGGCGCAGTACATCTGTAGCGGCAAAGGTCTGGCCGCCGGATTTCGCCAGCACCTCCTGCGCCGCCTCGCTGTGGGTGGCGATCACCGGTACGCCGATCGAGAGCGCTTCACACAAGATCAGCGGATAGTTATCGACCCGCGAGCTAAAGACCAGCGCATCCATCTCATTGAGTGCGCTCATTAATTTGCGCTTATCGGTTTCAAAACCGTGATTAACAACGTTTTGGCCGGTAAAAGGCGAAAATTTACCGAAGGTGTGCAGTTCAATTTTTTCGCCCAGCGCCATCATGTCGTGTACCAGACGCTGGTCAGTTTTGCCGTCATAACGCAAGTCATGCGCCACAATGGCGATCCGCGGTTTGCCCGGATTCAGCGGCACAGGTGATAGCTGCGCGAGAATCGCCTCGGTCGCCAGATCGATACCGTTGTTAATAATCTGGCAGCGCCCCGCGCCATAAACGCTGTTAAAGGCCTCGGCCACGTGCTGGCTCGGCGAAATAAACTGGCAGCCCAGCCGCAGCATGTCCCGAAAGCGCTGACGTTTGCCGTCAATAAGCTGGTGCGCCCGATCCACCCTGACCGGCGGATAATTGCTTAGGGTCGGGCATTTTTGGCAGCCGCTTTTCCAACCCTCGCAACCGTCGGTGAAGGCGCAACGCCCGGTGACGCTCCAGTGATCGTGCAACGTCCAGACCAGCGTGACGTCTGGTTTTTGCGCTTTGACTTTTTCGCAAAACGTCACGATGTCCTCCAGGTTTAGCCAGTAACTGTGGAGAACATGAAAATGCAGCACCAGCGGGCCGGATGTCTGGATAACCGTGCGGTAAAGATTGTCGAGATTGCCAAACAGATCGCGATTCAGGAAACGAAACAGCGCGATATTAGCGATTGCCGTGCCGCGCGGCGTCTGTTTTATCACCTGCGGATAACGGTGGTGGCTGACGCTTTTTTTTCCGCCTTTGCCATAACCATAGACAAAACGCGACGTCAGCCCTTTTTGCAGCGCCCGCAGATGGAGATCCAACGCCACTCCCGCCGCGCCGCCTTCCGCCAGCCGTACATTAAATTGCAGAATATTCATGTGCTGACCTTCACCCGTGCTTTTTCTCCCACCACCAGCGCATGGTCCGGAATACTGTCAAGCACCACGCTACCCGCGCCAATCGTGACGTGATTACCGATAGTAATATCGCCAAGCAGGATGACATTCGCCCCCAGCTCAACGCCGTTACCAATCACCGGACAAGCCAGGCTGTCCGCGCCGCGATTGCCAATGGTGACGCCGTGGCGAATGGTAAAATCGTCGCCGGCGACGACATGTTTGTTGATCACTACCGCGTAACCATGATGGATAGTGAACCGCCGACCAATGGTCGCGGCGGCCTGGATTTCATACCCGAACAGGCATTCCGTGATCACGCGATACAGCACCAGCACCGGCGCGGCCCACAGATTATTCAGCACATTCTTTTTGCGCCAGACGGAACAAAAATGAGCGATACGGTAGGCCAGCACCATGCAACAGGGGCGTAAGCTCCAGCTATTCGCGCGTAAGTCTTCCAACATCGTTATCGCCCCCGCAGCCCGGCCGCCAGGCGTTTGCTGTTACGCACGGAGAGCAACGTCAGCAACGTGCGCCAGGTCATTCGCTTATTGCGAATTTGGTACAGGGTAAAAAGCTGGTATTTTTTGCTGGCGCGATCGAATTTATCTTTGTGCTTACGATAAAAATGGAAATAGCCGGAGAACTTTTTCGGCGAAGAGGTAATCTGCATCTCGCCGTGGTTGATATGTAAAATTTGCGTCGCCTCTTCGACTTTCCACGGTTCGCCATACTCCACCACCATGCGCAGAAAAATGTCGTAGTCCTGCGCCGCCTTGAGTTCGGTATCGAACAAACACGCTTTAAAACGCCAGGCCCAGGTAAAAACCTGATTGCCAATAATATTGCGCTTGTAGAATAAGCGGCGCGAATAAGGGGATTTCGGATACAGCGGCAGGCTGGCAGGCTGAGAGTAGACCTCGCCCTCGCACACATAGTCGTTGGCATACAAAAAGGCGTGCGTAGTCAACTGGTGTTTATGGGCCAGAAACACGCTCAGACGGTTTGGCGTCCATTCATCGTCATCATCAATACCGGTAATGTAGTGCCCTTGCGCCTGCATAATGGCCTGGTTGCGAACCGCGCAGGCGCCGGTATTCCTGGCGTTATGAGTATAACGAACGCGCGGGTCGTTCAGCTCCTCAACAAATTGTTGTAGCTGCTGATAAGACGAGGAGCAATCATCCACGATGATCATCTCCCAGTGACGGTAGTCTTGACGTAGTACTGATTTAATCGCCCGGATAGCCAACTGCTGCCTGTTCCAGGTTGGCATATAAATTGAGATCAGCGGATTGTCTGTTGTCATGCTTATTCCCCAGATAGTTTTGCCGCATGGCGCTACGCTTGTCCGGCCTACAGTCTCAGGCCGCGCCATCCGGCACGCCTTATTTTTTATTTGGAATCTGACTGGTATTCATACTCGTAATAGCCATAATCCTGGTAGCCCGTCGCCCGGCGGAAAATGGAGTTGAGAATGACGCCTTTGACCTGAATGCCATTCTGGTCAAAACGGCTCAGACTGGTTTCCACCTCTTTTAAGGTGTTGACGGCATAACGCGCCACCATCAGCGTCGTCCCGGCGTGGCGACCCACAATCGCGGCGTCCGTCACGGCCAGAATCGGCGGCGTGTCGATTAATACCAGGTCGTAGCGGCTGCTTGCCCAGGCGATCAGCTCGCCGAAGCGCTCGCTCATCAGCAGTTCCGATGGATTAGGCGGCACCTGACCGCGCGGAATAAGATCAAAATTAGCAATCGCCGTGGGTTTCGCGCAGGAGGCTATCTCACCTTTGCCCGCCAGAATGTCAGATAAGCCGTCCACGTTATTGGTGCCGAGCAGTTCATGGGTGTAGCCCTTGCGCATATCGCAGTCGATCAGTAATACCCGTTTATGCGTCTGGCTGATGACGGCCGCCAGGTTGGCGCAAACAAAGGTTTTACCGATAGAGGGGCTGACGCCTGTGAGCATGAGTACATTATTTTGCGCCTGCATCATGGCGAAATGCAGGCTGGTGCGCAGGCTGCGAATCGCCTCAATCGCCAGATCGGTCGGATTGCCCACCGCCAACAGTTGGCTCTGCTTATAACGCTTAATCCCTTTAATGGTTTTGACGCTATCGCGCGCTTTTTGCCATTCCGACAGCGGAATACTGGCATAGACGCTGATTCCGTGCTCCTCCAGCGCCTGCGGGCTTTCAATACCGCGATTAAACAGCGAGCGCAGCAGCACGCCGACAATCGATAACATTAATCCCAGAATAATGCTGCCGAGAATAATCAACGCCTTTTTCGGCTTCAGCACGCCCGGCTGGGTAATCGCCGGGTCAACGATGCGCACGTCGCCAACGGTGCTGGCTTCGGTGATTTTCAGCTCCTGCTGTTTATTAAGCAGTTGCATATAAACCTGCTGGCCGGACTCCACATCGCGGGTCAAACGCACAATCTCCTGCTGGGTTTTCGGCATTGCCGTCACCCGCCCGTTCAGTTTGGCTTTTTCATCTTCCAGCGCTTTACGTTTTTCCAGCAGGGTGCGGTAAGCCGGATGCGCTTTGGTAAAGAGCTTGGAAATTTCCGCCTCTTTAAACGTCAACTCATTCAACTGGGCGTCGATATTAACCATCGAATCGAGCACCGCCTTCGCCTCCAGCGGTAAATCCACCGAGTCTTTATCCTGGCGGAAAGCGTTTAGCTTGTTTTCCGCCACATCCAGACGGCTGCGGACTTCCGGCAGTTGTTTTGCCAGAAACGCCAGGCTCTTCCCCGCCTCTTCAGATTTCCGCGCAATATCCTGTTGCAGATAGTTACGGGTAATACTGTTGAGAATTTCGCGGATCTGGTCGCGATCCTCTCCCGTGAACGTCAGGCTCAGAACGCCGGTATCTTTGCCGGTTTCCGTTACGGTGAGGTTATTTTGCAGGTTATTAATCATGCCAAGCGTTGAGAATTTACTCACCGTAAATTCCGTATCAGGACGGGCGTCAATCGCCTCTACCCGCATCGTCACGCCGTCTTTATTGAGTGGCTGGCCCACAACGCCCTGCGCGCTAAATCCGCCGTCGCTAACCAACTGATAACGTTTGTCGCCCAGCACTTTGAGGGTGAAGATCTGTCCGCTCATCGTCTCTGGTCGGGTGAATGTCGTGACTTTCACCATTTCATTCTGACGTCCCATCAGCCGTTCCCACCCGGCGCCAAACAGCGGAAAGGTGTTTTTGGTGACGGCAATATCCAGATCCAGATCGTCAACGGTCTTCCCCAGCACCAGGCGCGATCGAATGAGCTGAATTTCCGCATCGGAAGCCGGCGGCTTATTCGCTAATGCGCTGTTGATATCCTGTACCAGCGAATTACCGGCGTTTTGTTCAATCTGCACCAGCGCATCGGCGCTATAGATGGGCGTGGCGAAGAACGTATAAATTACCGCGCACAGCGCAAATATGGCCGTCGTCCCCAACACCCACCAACGCGCTTCAATCACCGTTCCGACCAGGCGCCCGATATCGATTTCATCGCTACCCGTAACCGCCGCAGATTGTTTTACTTTTTCTGTCATGGTTTTCCCTGCTCTGCATTCAGTGCCTGCGCCCACTGGCGGGCAGACCTTTCCAGTAATGTGTACACCGCCTCAAACGCATCGCGGCTTTTGCGATACGGGTCCGGTATTTCACGCTCGCTGTCCCAATGACCAAACAGCATTACCTTGCCGCGCATTTCCGGCGCAATGTCGCACAGGGCGGCGATGTGACGTTTCTCCATCGTCAGAATCAGGTCATATTCCCGGCACAGACGCGCGGAAATTTGCCTTGCGCAGTGATTTTCCAAAGACAGATCGTGGGCGCTCGCCACGCTCGCCGCCGCAGGATCGGCGCCTTTGCCGACCAGCGCGCCTAACCCGGCGGACGCTACCGTCAGCGAAGGATGAAAGCGCTTTAGCAAACGTTCTGCCGTCGGGGAACGGCAAACATTCCCCACACAGACCACTAAGATTTTGTTAAACATAACGATTACCAGGAATGAATGTCGCTGGCCGTATCCGTCATATAACGGACACCGCTAATGGTCGGCAGCAACTGATTGATCAGACGGTTCCAGCGAGCAACCGGCGCGGTCGTGACGTACACCACATCGTAAGGCTGAAGTCGGAATTCCGTCGCCATCACCAATGACGTGGCGTCAGACATATCAAGCTGGTAGATATTGGCGATCTTGCCGCCGCGTCCCCCCTCGCCTTTCAACGGACGAATCACAAAAATGCCGCTGGCGTTGGAGGTGGTCAGATCGATGCCTTCCGCATTGCCTAATGCTTCGGTGAGCGTCATGCCGCTGAAATCCATTTTGAGGGTGCTCTGTTTTTTCACTTCGCCCATGACAAAGACTTTCAGATCGTCATTGCGCGGCACATACAGAATGTCGCCAGGGTAGAGCAAGCGGTTCTGGCTAAGATCGCCATTTTGCATCAGCGCCTGTAGCGAAATGCGCTGTTCTTTGCCGTTGTGCGTCAACACGACGTTGCGCCAGTCCGCCATATCGGTCAGGCCGCCCGCAGCGTTAATCGCATCCAGGACGGTTAGCGGTACGTTAGTAATGGCCTGCTGACCGGATTTATTCACCTGGCCGGAGATGTACGCTTTTTGCGAGCGGAAAGCGGCGATATTGACATCCACCTGCGGGTCCGCGATGTACTTCGCTAAACGCCCGGTAATATCGCTGCGAATCTCTGACAAAGTTTTACCGACGACGCTAACCTTGCCAATGTAGGGATAAAACATGGTGCCGTCCGGCTGTACCCAGTTGCCGGTATCGCTTGAGCTACGGTACTGGCCCGCTGGCGTGGTCAATTCCGGGTGATCCCAGACGGTGACATTCAGCACATCGCCAGGCCCGACGCGATACTGATAGCTGGCGATCTCCTGGTCCAGCGACATATTCGGTTGCGCGACATTGGGCCGCGGGCGTAATTGCTCAACCAGCCGTGGCGTCAGCGGATACACATTGACCATCCGGTCGAGATCAAAGTCAGCGTCTTGCTGTTTGATCACATCTTTCCCCATCGTAGACATATTGCTGCCCGGAAGTACTGTGCAACCACTTATCAAGCTGAGCGACGCCAATAATGGCATCAATTTCATTTTGGATTTCATCATTGATTATTTATCACTTTGGCAGAGTCATTATCCTGTGCAATTTAAATAGCGGCTTCGTCCGTGCACATTTACCTTGCAGTTAATGGCAGAGAAAATTAACTGGCATCATTCTGAAAAAAAATCAATTCATCCGCAGGCTATTGACAGAATAATAAAGGCTTATATTCAGGCTTTCAGGCACGCTACCGCCCCTGGCTTCTTAGCTACCAATACACTGATTATTCTAAATTTTCGCATTCCCCTCCGATTTCATCCTCGTTCAGATAAAAATCTTCAGCGAAATAAAGGTTACGTATTAATAGTTTTCTCGATGTCGTGACAGGATATTTAAGAGCGCTATCTTAATCCTGCAAGAATTGTTGCAGCTAACCTAATGACAGGCAAGGTAACAAACCCGCCATTCTATATTTTTAAGATTAATATTAAATGAATTAACAGATGATTTTAGGATTTTATTGATGTTGACAATATTTATTTACTTCACTCCGCCTGCGATATTTCCTAAATATATTCTTGACATTATTTAGTTTCCGACAGAAACATTACGGCTATTTTAAAGTTATTTTATAGCCGCGTAACAAAGATAAATTGCTCTGCGGCATTGCATTTTTCCGCCGTATTATCCATGATCGAATTGTGACAATTGTCATATTACAGAAGGTATTGCTCTTACTATGGAATGGATTGCCGATCCGTCAATCTGGGCCGGACTGGTAACGTTAATCGTTATCGAACTTGTTCTCGGCATTGATAACCTGGTCTTTATTGCCATCCTCGCTGAAAAACTACCGCCGGGGCAGCGCGACCGCGCGCGCATTACCGGCCTGATACTGGCGATGATCATGCGCCTGCTGCTGCTGGCGTCAATCTCGTGGCTGGTCACCTTGACTAAGCCGCTCTTTAGCGTACAGGCGTTAAGCTTCAGCGCCCGCGATCTGATTATGCTGTTCGGCGGCTTCTTCCTGCTCTTTAAAGCCACCATGGAGCTCAACGAACGGCTGGAAGGGAAAGATAGCGCCAACCCTACCCAGCGTAAGGGGGCGAAATTCTGGGCGGTGGTCGCGCAAATCGTGGTGCTGGACGCTATCTTTTCTCTCGACTCCGTGATTACCGCCGTGGGGATGGTCGATCACCTGGCGGTCATGATGGCGGCCGTGATAATCGCCATTAGCCTGATGCTGCTCGCCAGCAAGTCACTGACCCGATTTGTGAACAACCATCCCACCATTGTCATTTTGTGCCTTAGCTTCCTGCTAATGATCGGCTTTAGCCTGGTGGCGGAAGGGTTTGGTTTCCACATTCCGAAAGGGTATCTGTATGCGGCTATCGGCTTCTCGGTGATGATCGAGGCGCTCAACCAACTGGCTATTTTTAACCGCCGCCGTTTTCTTTCCGCTAACCATACGCTGCGCCAGCGCACAACGGAGGCCGTGATGCGGCTGATTAGCGGTAAAAAAGAGGATGCCGAACTGGATGCGGAAACCGCCGCGATGCTGGCAGACCATGACGACAGCCAGATTTTTAATCCGCAGGAGCGCAGGATGATTGAGCGGGTGCTGAATCTCAACCAGCGCACCGTAAGTAGCATCATGACGTCGCGTCACGATATCGAGCATATCGATCTCAACGCGCCGGAAGCGGAAATCCGCGCTCTGCTGGAAAAGAACCAGCATACGCGTCTGGTCGTGACGGGTGAAAATGAACAGGAAGATTTACTCGGCGTCGTCCACGTCATCGATCTGTTGCAACAATCGCTGCGCGGCGAACCGCTCAACCTGCGGGCGCTGATTCGCCAACCGCTGGTTTTCCCGGAAACATTGCCGCTGCTGCCTGCGCTGGAGCAGTTCCGTAACGCCAGAACCCATTTTGCCTTTGTCGTAGATGAGTTTGGCTCGGTTGAAGGCATTGTGACATTAAGCGATGTCATGGAGACTATCGCCGGTAATCTGCCGAATGAAGTCGAGGAAATTGACGCCCGCCACGATATTCAGAAGAACCCGGACGGTTCCTGGACAGCAAACGGCCATATGCCGCTGGAGGATTTGGTGCAGTACGTGCCGCTACCGCTGGATGAAAAACGGGAATACCATACGATTGCCGGATTATTGATGGAATATTTGCAACGCATACCGCAAACCGGTGAAGAGGTTCAGGTGGGCGATTATTTGCTGAAAACATTGCAGGTAGAAAGCCATCGAGTGCAGAAAGTGCAGTTAATTCCGCTGCATAACGGCGAGCCAGACCAGGAGATGTAACGTCTGTTCGCCTGCCCCGGCCTGCTTACCAGGCAGGCCGGAGGCGCGTTAGCCTCGCCATCCGGCTCTGCCCTTTGGCCAAAAACTACAGCTTATTCAGCAGCTTCTTCACATCTTTACCGTTGCGGGTATCTTTATTGCGATCCGCCCAGTCATTGAGCCGACGCTTCGCCTCATCCTGTAAATGCTTACGCAATAACTGATCCACTTGCAGGGTATAGTTCAGCTCCTGCCACTTGCCATAGACGCGCAACGGCACCGGCGTCTCTTTCAGGAAGGTGATCAGGTTGCTATCGCCGTTCCAGCCGCCCAGCACACGCAGATTAAATTGTGTATCACAGCTCTGCTTAACCAGATCCAGCGTTCCGCTGCCGGTTAACGCCAGCATAGAAGATTGCCCGACCATGTCGTCGAGTGTCAGCGTGCCCTTATTTAGCGTCAGATCGGTCGTGAAGCGATCCAGTCGGGTCGCGTTGTCCATATTTTCCTGCGACTGCTGCGCGTCGCCGCCGCTTCGCTCTACGGCCTGCTGCACCAGTTGCTGGAAATTCATTCCTTCGAGGCGCGTATTGCTCATGTCAACATGCGCTTTTCCTTTCCAGCTGTGGCGAAATGCCTCCGCGTCAATATCCGCCCCGGAGAAATCGCCAACCAGCGACATCTTACCGGTCAGGCTAATCGGATAATTGAAGGCTTTCAGGATAGTCCCAATCTCAACATGGTTGAGGCGAGGGTGGAATTCGATGCGCGGACTGGCGGTGCGGGCGTCCAGCGTGCCGGGCAGCGACATCTCTCCGTCGGCCAGTTTCCCCTGCAACTCGGTGATATCCAGCAATCCGGCCTGATTAGACATCTTCGTCGAAACCTGGGTAAAGTCCATTCCCCGCCAGCGAACTGAATCCGCCTGTAAAACAATCTCCGCCGTAAAGCTTTGCAGCCCCTGATAAGGCGGCGCACCAACACGCGACGCGATAACTGGCCTGGTCAGGGGGAGCGTATTTTGCCCCTGCGACACCGCGCCGCCCGTCTGTGCCACGGCGCTATGATGCGGCAACAGGTTGTCCAGATTAAGCTTGCTGGACCGGAGGTCAATTTGCCATTCCGGCTGCTCCGCCAGCGTTACCTGAACATGCCCGGTCAGCGAACTGTCATTCGCCGTTAAATTTAAGTGGTTAAATGAAAGACGTTTTTGCGCCTCCTGCCACTGCGCCTGCAATTGTCCCTGCCCCTCAATCCCCTGCGCCGGTAGATCCGCGCCCTGCAATTGCCAGCGCAGTTGCTCAATACCCGCGGTTAAATTATGCGGATAATCGGAAGCATCCACCGTTCCGCTGAACGATAAAGCAAGATCCCGCTGATCGCGGTTCACGCGTCCCGAAAAATCAAACGTGCCGCGATGCTCGGCATCTTGTTCCATATTCAGACGAATATCGCGCACCGTGACCTGATCATCATTTTCATGCTGGAAAACCAGCACGCTGTCGGCAACGCGCAGGCTACGAATATCAAACGACCAGCCGCGATCTTCCGCTACGTCCGGCAAGGTATTATCTTTCGGCGCGACCGGCGCATCATCACTGCGTACCGCTTCCGTTTGCGGCGTCAATTGAATCACCCCGCCTTTCAGCATCACCTGCTTAACATGAAGCTGATGACTCAACAGCGGCCATAAAGCGACATCCAGGCGCATATTGTCAGCCCGCACCAGCGGTTCGCTGGCGCCTCGCGCCGTTAGCGTCATTCGCCCGGAAAGGATGCTGAGTTGCGGCCATACGTGCCAACGCAGCGGCCCGTCCAGTTGCAACTGATATTCACTACGCGCGGCAACCTGCTGCACCATATAGGCGCGGAAATCATTCGGATTGACCAACAATACCAACGCAGAGAATCCGGCCACCAGCACGACCAGGAGAATCATCAGCGTCGTCAGAAATCGTCTCATGCTACCCTCAATGGACCGGCAGTATTGCGCCGAATGGCTCAGTCTTTATCAATCCGGCTGGCAACAGCGCCCTGCTGATCGCGATATTTGGCATCCTGACGGCGGTTATAAGGCCGCGCCGCCGGGCCGGACAGCGGCTCAAAGCTCAGCGCGCCGATGAGCATACCCGGACGCAACGCCAGCGGCAGCTTCCCGGAGTTGTAAAACTCAAGCACAATGCAGCCCGACCAGCCGGGATCGATACGGTGCGCCGTCACATGCACCATCAATCCCAGACGCGCCAGCGAGGAGCGACCATCCAGCCAGCCCACTAAATCCGGCGGCAGGGTAACGGATTCAAAGGTGACGGCCAGCGCCAACTCGCCCGGATGCAGATAAAATGCCTCGCCGTCCGGCAAAACGATTTCATCGCTCATCACGCGATCCAGCGCCGCGCTGACCTCGTCTTTCGGCCCGCTCAGATCGATAAACGCCGCCGTATGGCCACGGAAGGTTCGAAATTTATTGCCAAGACGTACATCGACCGTCGCGCCGTTAATGCGCTCTACGGGAGGTCGCGGGGTGATAGACAAACGGCCTTCATCCAGCCAGGCTTCAATATCTCGGTCGCATAAACGCATGGCACTTTCTCCTTTCGCGCATCAAGCCCTTAAATCAAGCACATCAAGGGCTAACCAGGTTATCACTGAACGGTACACAATTCGCCAGATTTATTCAAAGAACTGGCTGATTTTCGCTTTCAGAATATCAATAGCGATGCGGTTTTTACCGCCGCGCGGCACGATAATATCCGCATATTGTTTGGAAGGCTCAATAAATTGCAGGAACATCGGACGCACCGTTTTCTGATATTGCGCCATCACCGAATCCATTGAGCGACCACGCTCGTTCACATCGCGTTTGATACGGCGCATCAAACAGATATCCAGCGGCGTATCGACAAAAATAGAGAAGTTCATCTCTTCACGCAAACGCGCGTCGGTCAGTAACAGAATACCTTCAAGAATAATCACTTTCTTCGGTTCTACGCGAACCGTTTCCTGCATACGGGTATGCTCAACATAACTGTATACCGGTAATTCAATCGCCGAACCGCGCTTGAGCGCCTGAAGATGCTGAAATAGCAGGCTGTGATCCATCGCATTCGGATGGTCATAGTTAGTTTTTACGCGTTCTTCCATCGACAGATGGCTTTGATCTTTGTAATAACTGTCTTCGGGAATAACGCCAATATGTTCGTCACCCACTTGTTCACGCAATTCGCGGTAAAGGGTACTGGCAATAAGACTCTTGCCGGAAGCCGATGCGCCAGCGATACCGATAATGACGCACTGATGAGACTGATCAGTCATAAATTTAGCGACCTGATTAACCTGGATGTAAGGAAGGGGGGCGCCGAAACGCCAAACGCGGCAATTATAGGGATTTCAGCAGCGCGATACCAGTCCGGCGCTATGCCACGGTGAATTTGTTGGCGGCGCATTCGACGTCGCGACGTAAAAGCGTTCAGTTTTAACGCGGGCAGCGGTTTTATCGACCCGTCTGGAGGAGGAATACGCCGGGAGCCACAATTTATATTCAGCCAGCGTATAAATCATTACGCGTTTATACTAGCATAATCACAGAGTAAACTGACGCGTCCGGTATTCCGCGACGTTACCGGCGATTCGGATAGAGTGGTAATGAGTAAACCATCCCAACATGTTTTCGTTACCGTCCCCCACCCGCTATTGCGTCTGGTCAGTTTAGGCCTGGTCGCGTTTGTCTTTACGCTCTTTTCGCTCGTATTATCGCGTGTCGGCACCCAACTCGCGCCGCTGTGGTTCCCCACCTCCATTATGATGGTCGCGTTTTACCGCCATGCGGGCCGTCTGTGGCCAGGGATCGCGGTCGCCTGCTCGCTCGGCAGCATCGGCGCCTCACTGACTTTATTTCCTGCCGCCTCGCTTAACTTTAGCTGGACGGCAATAAATATTATCGAGGCGGCCACTGGCGCGATACTGCTGCGAAAACTGCTCCCCAGCTACAACCCCTTACAAAATTTGAATGACTGGTTTCGTCTGGCTATCGGCAGCGCCGTGATTCCGCCGCTACTCGGCGGCCTGTTATTTTGGCTAATAGCGCCGGAAGCGGTCGCCTCGAAAGCGTTTCTGATTTGGGTATTATCGGAAGCCATCGGCGCGCTGACGCTGGTGCCGTTAGGTTTACTGTTTAAACCACACTATCTGTTGCGTCATCGCGACCCGCATCTGTTGCTGGAAACGCTATTGACGCTGGTCATTACGCTGGCGCTAAGCTGGCTCGCTATGCGCTATATTCCGTGGCCGTTTACGTGCGTTATCGTCCTGTTGATGTGGAGTGCGGTGCGCCTGCCGCGAATGGAGGCGTTTTTAATTTTTTTAGCTACCGTTATCGTGGTCTCGCTCATGCTGGCCAATGACCCCACGCTGCTCGCCACGCCGAAAACCGACGTGATGGTCAATATGCCGTGGCTGCCTTTTTTAATGATCCTGCTGCCTGCCAATATGATGACGATGGTGATGTACGCGTTTCGCACGGAGCGTAAACATATCACCGAGAGCGAATCCCGCTTTCGCAACGCGATGGAGTATTCCGCCATTGGTATGGCGCTGGTCGGTACGGAGGGTCAGTGGCTACAGGTCAATAAATCTCTGAGCCATTTTCTTGGCTATAGCCAGGATGAATTACGCACGATGACATTTCAGCAATTGACCTGGCCGGAAGACCTGAATAACGACCTTGAACAGCTAAACATGCTGGTGCGCGGCGACATCAACAGCTATTCCATGGAAAAACGCTACTACACCCGCAACGGCGATGTCGTCTGGGCGCTGCTGGCCGTCTCACTGGTTCGTCATAAAGACAATAAACCTCTCTATTTTATTGCTCAGATTGAAGACATTAACGATCTCAAGCAAAGCGAGCAGGAAAACCAGCGGTTGATGGAGCGTATTACACAGGCGAACGAGGCGCTGTTTCAGGAAAAAGAACGGTTGCACATCACGCTTGACTCTATCGGAGAAGCGGTGGTGTGTATTGATGTCGCGATGAATATCACCTTTATGAACCCGATCGCCGAGAAGATGAGCGGCTGGCGGCAAGAGGATGCTTTAGGCGCGCCATTATTAACGGTTCTGCGCATTACGTCAGGTAATAAGGGGCCGCTGCTGGAGGATATTTATCGCGCCGACAGGTCGCGATCGGACATGGAACAGGAGATAGTGCTCCATTGTCATAACGGCGGTAGCTACGATATTCATTACAGTATCACGCCGCTCAGTACGCTTGACGGCGATAAGATTGGTTCGGTTCTGGTTATCCAGGACGTTACCGAATCACGAAAAATGTTACGCCAGCTCAGCTACAGCGCAACGCATGACGCCCTCACCCATCTTGCCAACCGCGCCAGTTTTGAAAAGCAGCTTCAACAGCGCCTGCAAACAATACAGGAATCGCCTCAACATCATGCGCTGGTGTTTATCGATCTGGACCGTTTTAAAGCGGTTAACGACAGCGCGGGACATGCCGCTGGCGATGCCTTATTGCGCGAGCTCGCGTCACTGATGCTCAGTATGCTTCGATCCGGCGATCTCCTGGCCCGTCTGGGTGGCGATGAGTTTGGCCTGTTGCTGCCGGATTGTAATAGTGACAGCGCGCGCTTTATCGCGACGCGGCTTATCAACGCCATTAATGAATATCACTTTATGTGGGAAGGACGCCTGCATCGGATCGGCGCCAGCGCCGGGATCACAATGATAAATGAACATAACTGCCAGCTCACAGAGGTCGTGTCTCAGGCCGATATTGCCTGCTACGCCGCGAAAAATAGCGGTCGAGGCCGTCTGACCGTGTACGAACCGCAGCACGCATTAACCTCCTCAAAGGGAATGATGCCGCTGGAAGAACAGTGGCATATGATTAAAAATAACCACCTGCTGATGCTTGCCAGAAACGTCGCGCCGCCGCGTACGCCGGAGGCCACCAGCTTTTGGCTGGTCTCACTCAGGCTGTGGACCAGCGAAGGGGAAGTGTTGGAAGAGCGCGCGTTCCGGGCAGGGTTAGCCGACCCCGCGCTGCATCACGCGCTTGACCGACGGGTATTCCATGAGTTTTTCCACCATGCGGCGACCGCCGTCGCCAGCAAGGGATTAAGCGTTGCGCTGCCGCTGTCCGCCGCAGGATTATACAGCGCGACCCTTATTGATGAGCTGCTGGAACAACTGGAGCATAGCCCACTACCGCCACGGTTATTACACCTGATTATCCCGGCTGACGTTATCGTTAAGCAGGCGCAGACCGCCGCTGCGACTCTGCGAAAACTGCGGCAACGCGGCTGCCAGGTTATTCTCAGCCATGTCGGGCGCGATTTACAGCTGTTTAATTTACTGCCCCCGCATATCGTCGATTATTTACTGCTGGATAGCGACCTTATCGCCAACGTTCATGAGAGTTTAATGGATGAAATGCTGACCTCGATCATCCAGGGACACGCCCAGCATCTGGACATCAAAACGCTCGCCGGGCCGGTACAAAACCCACAGGTGCTGGATACGCTCTCCCGTATTGGCGTGGATCTGATTTATGGCGACACTATCGCCGAAGCGCAACCGCTGGATTTATTACTGAATACCAGCTATTTCGCTATCCATTGACGGTTGCCAGCCGTGGGTATACCAGATATGCAGTAGCGCGTAGGAACGCCACGGTTTCCAGCGCTCCGCGTAGCGACGGATCTGCGCGGCCGTCATCCCGGCGAAGCGCTGCTTAATTAAGTAATCATCGGGTAAAAAGATATCTTTTGCCTGCCAACCGCGCAGGGCGAAATAGTTCGCCGTCCAGCGGCCAATTCCCGGAAACGTTTGTAAATTTTTAACGCTCTGCTCAATATCCGGCGGCGCGGCGAGCGCCAGTTTTCCCGCCAGCGTCGCCTGCGCCAGATGAATCAGCGCTTCGGCGCGCCGCAGCGGCATCCCCAGAGCTTTAAGCGCCAGCGGATCGGCCAACGTCAGCGTTTCCGGACCGGGAAAACAGACATAATCGGGCGCATCCGGCAACGCCTCGCCATAGCGGCGCGCCACTTTCGCCGTCAACCTGGCCGCCATCGCAACACTCACCAGTTGCCCCAGTATCGCCCGCACGCCTTGTTCAAACGTATCAACCGATCCCGGTAAACGCAGCCCCGGTCTGTCCTCGCCCAGTGGCCCCAGCACGGCGGCAACCTGCGCGGGCTGGCAGTCAAGATCAAACAGACGCGAAACCTTCGCCAAACACGCCGGCGCGACGGGAAGTAATCCGGCGCTCACGCTGACCTGCACAGTGTGGGTGGGCAGATGGGGGCTCACGATGATCAGTCCGCGATGCTCGCCCACCACCAGGCTGCGCGCATAAAAGCCCTCGCCTACCGTTTCCACGCCGTCCACCGCACGCGCGGCAAGAAAGCCCAACATCCACGACCAGTCGTAAGGCGGCTGCCAGCTCAGGGTAAACATACTTTTCTCCTTTATTTGACCTTTCAGCATAAACGCTAATCGCACGTAACGCCTTGCTTTCATATTCCAGTTGTCGCCGCGACGACATTTCGCTAAAGTCACGCCCCTTCTTCACTGGCATGGGGATTTTAAGGTGTTTATCGGATTTGATTACGGTACGGCAAACTGCTCGGTCGCCATTATGCGCGACGGGCATCCACAGTTGCTGACAATGGAGAATAACAGCGCATTACTGCCGTCTATGCTGTGCGCGCCGACGCGCGAAGCGGTGAGCGAGTGGCTGTATCGCCATCATGATGTGCCGGCAACGGACGAAGAAACCCAGGCGCTGCTACGCCGCGCAATACGCTACAACCGCGAGGAAGATATTGAGGTTGGCGCGCAAAGCGTACAGTTTGGTCTGGCGTCGCTGGCGCACTATATTGACGATCCCCAGGAGGTCTGGTTTGTCAAATCGCCGAAATCCTTTTTAGGCGCCAGCGGCCTGAAACCGCAGCAGGTCGCGTTGTTTGAAGATTTGGTCTGCGCCATGATGGTACATATTCGTCATACGGCGCACAGCCAATTGCCGGAGGCCATTACCCAGGCAGTGATCGGTCGCCCGATCAACTTTCAGGGACTGGGCGGCGATGACGCGAACCGCCAGGCGCAGGGTATTCTGGAGCGGGCGGCAAAACGCGCCGGTTTTCAGGAGGTGGTATTCCAGTACGAACCGGTCGCTGCGGGCCTGGACTACGAGGCTACGCTGCGGGAAGAAAAGCGTGTGCTGGTCGTGGATATTGGCGGCGGCACCACCGACTGTTCCATGCTGCTGATGGGGCCGCAGTGGCGTCAGCGCGCCGATCGTGAAAACAGCCTGTTGGGGCACAGCGGTTGCCGCGTGGGCGGAAACGATCTGGATATCGCGCTGGCCTTTAAAAATCTGATGCCTTTGCTGGGCATGGGCGGCGAAACCGAAAAAGGTATCGCCCTGCCGGTGCTGCCGTGGTGGAACGCCGTCGCGATTAACGACGTCCCGGCGCAAAGCGATTTTTACAGTAGCGCGAATGGTCGTCTGTTGAACGATTTGGTTCGCAACGCGCGTGAAGCAGACAAGGTCGCGTTGCTGCTCAAGGTCTGGCGTCAGCGGCTTAGCTACCGCCTGGTACGCTGCGCGGAAGAGAGCAAAATCGCCCTTTCCGGCCAGGCGGATGTTACGGCGAGGCTGCCATTTATCAGCGACGACCTGGCGGTCGCTATCAGCCAGCAAGGACTGGAAGCGGCGCTGGATCAACCGCTGACGCGCATTCTGGAACAGGTGCAACTGGCGCTGGACAGCGCGCAGGAAAAACCGGATGTCATCTATCTGACCGGCGGCAGCGCCCGTTCGCCATTGATTAAAAAAGCGCTTTCCGAACAGCTACCGGGCATACCCGTCGCTGGCGGCGATGATTTCGGCTCCGTCACCGCAGGACTGGCGCGCTGGGCGGAGGTCGTTTTCCGCTAAGCGCCTCGCAAGCCCAGCGCTGATGGATTGACATTATTTTTGATGTGGCTTAACGTCAGGAGTGAGGGTAAGGGAGGATTCCTCCTCCCCCTGGTGTCTTAGTAAGCCTGGAAGCTAATCACTAAGAGTATCACCAGTATGATGACTAACTTCATCATAACCCTTTCCTTATTTTGGCCCCTTCCTCGGGAGGGGCTTTCCCGTTTCAGCGTCCTGCTGAAATCGGTGGCTTACCTTCATTGCCGTGCCGCCACTTTACCGCACTCCGGCGCGTTAACGATTTTCACCGATGAGAGTTGCGTAGCGCCTCGCAAAGCGGGTCGCCATTCAGAATAATCCCGACCGTGTTCCATAATTCCTCCATTTTTCTCCCTTCCCTGCTGACTACAATAGAGGGAGCAACATTCCGCAAAACGTTTCAGGATGAGAAACTTATACCGATGAAAGGCAGTAATACTTTCCGCTGGGCAATCGCGATTGGGGTTGTAGTGGCCGCCGCCGCATTCTGGTTCTGGCATAGCCGTAGCGAAAGCCCGACCGCCGCGCCGGGCGTCGCCGCGCAAGCGCCGCATACCGCCGCCGCAGGTCGCCGCGGTATGCGCGACGGCCCTCTGGCGCCGGTACAGGCCGCGACCGCGACCACGCAGGCCGTACCGCGCTATCTGAGCGGGCTGGGTACCGTGACCGCAGCGAATACCGTTACGGTGCGTAGCCGCGTGGATGGTCAACTCATCGCCCTGCACTTTCAGGAAGGTCAGCAGGTCAACGCAGGCGATCTGCTGGCGCAAATCGATCCCAGCCAGTTTAAGGTCGCCCTGGCGCAGGCTCAGGGACAGTTGGCGAAAGATAACGCTACGCTGGCGAATGCGCGTCGTGATCTGGCGCGCTATCAGCAACTGGCAAAAACCAATCTGGTTTCTCGTCAGGAACTGGATGCGCAACAGGCGCTGGTCAACGAAACCCAGGGAACCATTAAAGCGGATGAAGCCAATGTCGCCAGCGCGCAGTTACAGCTCGACTGGAGTCGTATCACGGCCCCGGTCTCGGGACGCGTGGGTCTGAAACAGGTGGATGTCGGCAACCAGATTTCCAGCAGCGATACCGCAGGTATTGTCGTCATTACGCAAACGCACCCGATTGATCTCATTTTTACTCTGCCGGAAAGCGATATCGCGACCGTAGTTCAGGCACAGAAAGCGGGGAAAGCGCTGGTCGTAGAAGCCTGGGATCGGACTAACTCGCACAAATTGAGCGAAGGTGTGTTGCTCAGTCTGGACAACCAGATTGATCCCACGACGGGAACGATCAAAATTAAAGCGCGCTTTACCAATCAGGACGATACGCTATTCCCCAATCAATTTGTGAACGCCCGGATGCTGGTCGATACCGAACAAAATGCCGTTGTGGTGCCTGCCGCGGCGGTGCAAATGGGCAATGAGGGCCACTTTGTGTGGGTGCTGAACGACGAAAATAACGTCAGCAAGAAGCGGGTAAAAATCGGTATTCAGGATAACCGAAACGTGGTGATCAGCGCAGGCTTATCGGCAGGCGATCGCGTCGTTACCGATGGTATTGATCGGCTGACGGAAGGCGCAAAAGTCGAGGTCGTTGAGCCGCAAACCACCGCGGCGGATGAAAAATCCCCTTCCCGCCATGAAGGTCAAAAAGGAGCGCGCGCCTGATGCAGGTATTACCTCCGGGCAGCACGGGCGGCCCCTCGCGTCTGTTTATTCTGCGCCCCGTGGCCACCACTCTGCTGATGGCGGCGATTTTACTCGCCGGGATTATCGGCTATCGCTTCCTGCCCGTCGCCGCTTTGCCGGAGGTCGACTACCCCACTATTCAGGTTGTTACGCTCTACCCTGGCGCCAGCCCGGATGTCATGACCTCCGCCGTCACCGCGCCGCTTGAGCGCCAGTTCGGCCAGATGTCAGGACTGAAGCAGATGTCGTCGCAAAGCTCCGGCGGCGCGTCGGTGGTGACGCTACAGTTTCAGTTGACGCTGCCGCTGGACGTTGCCGAGCAGGAAGTACAGGCGGCGATTAACGCAGCCACCAATTTATTGCCTTCCGACCTGCCGAATCCGCCGATTTATAGCAAAGTCAATCCGGCGGACCCGCCGATTATGACGCTTGCCGTCACCTCAAACGCGATGCCAATGACTCAGGTAGAGGACATGGTAGAAACCCGCGTGGCGCAGAAGATCTCGCAGGTCTCCGGCGTCGGACTGGTGACGCTTGCCGGCGGGCAGCGCCCTGCGGTACGCGTAAAACTGAATGCTCAGGCTGTCGCCGCGCTCGGTCTGACCAGCGAAACGGTCCGTACCGCAATTACCGGCGCCAACGTTAACTCGGCGAAAGGCAGTCTGGATGGCCCCGAACGGGCGGTGACGCTTTCTGCTAACGATCAGATGCAGTCTGCCGACGAATACCGCAGGCTTATCATCGCGTATCAAAACGGCGCGCCGGTACGGTTGGGCGATGTCGCCACCGTCGAACAGGGGGCGGAAAATAGCTGGCTCGGCGCATGGGCGAATCAAGCGCCGGCTATCGTGATGAACGTTCAACGCCAGCCCGGCGCCAATATCATTGCGACAGCGGACAGCATTCGCCAGATGCTGCCCCAGCTTACCGAAAGCCTGCCAAAATCGGTGAAGGTCACGGTCCTGTCCGATCGCACCACCAATATTCGCGCTTCCGTGCGCGATACCCAGTTTGAACTGATGCTGGCGATCGCGCTGGTCGTCATGATTATCTATCTGTTTTTACGTAATATTCCCGCCACAATTATTCCCGGCGTCGCCGTACCGCTGTCGCTTATCGGCACCTTTGCGGTGATGGTGTTTTTGGATTTTTCCATTAATAACCTGACGCTGATGGCGCTCACTATCGCCACGGGTTTCGTGGTGGACGATGCGATTGTGGTGATCGAGAACATCTCGCGCTACATCGAAAAAGGAGAAAAACCGCTGGCGGCGGCGCTCAAAGGCGCGGGCGAAATCGGCTTTACCATTATTTCCCTCACCTTTTCACTGATTGCGGTGCTGATCCCGTTGCTCTTTATGGGCGATATTGTTGGTCGACTGTTCCGCGAATTTGCGGTGACGTTGGCGGTAGCGATTTTAATCTCCGCCGTCGTCTCTTTGACGCTCACGCCCATGATGTGCGCGCGTATGCTCAGCCAGCAGTCTCTGCGTAAACAAAACCGCTTTTCCCGCGCCTGCGAGCGGATGTTTGACCGCGTGATCGCCAGCTACGGACGTGGATTAGCGAAAGTGCTCAACCATCCGTGGCTTACATTGAGCGTGGCATTCGCCACGCTCCTGCTCAGCGTTATGCTGTGGATAGTCATTCCGAAAGGGTTCTTTCCGGTACAGGATAACGGCATTATCCAGGGAACGCTGCAGGCGCCGCAATCGTCATCGTATGCCAGTATGGCGCAACGTCAGCGCCAGGTGGCGGAGCGGATATTACAGGACCCGGCGGTGCAAAGCCTGACGACTTTTGTTGGCGTAGACGGCGCTAACCCCACGCTGAATAGCGCGCGCCTGCAAATTAACCTCAAGCCGCTGGATGCGCGTGATGACCGCGTGCAGCAGGTGATCTCCCGGCTGCAAACCGCCGTGGCGACGATTCCCGGCGTGGCGCTGTATCTCCAGCCGACGCAGGATTTAACCATCGACACGCAGGTCAGCCGCACACAGTATCAGTTTACCCTGCAGGCCACGACGCTCGATGCGCTCAGCCACTGGGTGCCAAAACTGCAGAACGCGCTACAGTCGTTGCCACAGCTCTCTGAGGTAAGCAGCGACTGGCAAGATCGGGGATTAGCGGCCTGGGTGAATGTCGACCGCGACAGCGCCAGCCGTCTGGGTATCAGCATGGCGGATGTGGATAACGCGCTCTACAACGCGTTCGGACAACGCCTGATTTCAACGATTTATACCCAGGCGAACCAGTACCGTGTCGTGCTGGAACATAATACCGCCAGCATGCCGGGCCTGGCGGCGCTGGAGACGATTCGCCTGACGAGCCGCGACGGCGGCACCGTACCGCTCAGCGCGATTGCCCGCATTGAGCAGCGCTTCGCTCCGCTCTCTATCAATCATTTAGATCAGTTCCCGGTTACGACATTTTCGTTTAACGTGCCGGAGGGCTATTCGCTCGGCGATGCGGTGCAGGCGATTCTCGATACGGAAAAAACGCTCGCCCTGCCAGCGGATATTACAACGCAGTTTCAGGGCAGTACGCTCGCCTTCCAGGCGGCGCTGGGCAGCACCGTCTGGCTTATTGTCGCCGCCGTGGTGGCGATGTATATCGTGCTCGGCGTGCTGTATGAGAGTTTTATCCATCCGATCACGATTCTCTCAACGCTGCCGACGGCGGGCGTCGGCGCGCTGCTGGCGCTGATCATCGCTGGTAGCGAGCTCGATATTATCGCCATTATCGGCATTATTTTGCTGATCGGCATCGTGAAGAAAAACGCCATCATGATGATTGACTTCGCCCTCGCCGCTGAACGCGAACAGGGGATGAGTCCGCGCGACGCTATCTTCCAGGCCTGTCTGCTGCGTTTTCGACCGATTCTGATGACCACGCTGGCGGCGTTGCTCGGGGCATTGCCATTAATGTTGAGTACCGGCGTTGGCGCGGAATTACGTCGCCCGTTGGGGATCGCGATGGTGGGCGGCCTACTGGTCAGCCAGGTATTAACTCTGTTTACCACTCCGGTGATTTATCTCCTGTTTGACCGCCTGTCGCTGTACGTGAAAAGTCGCTTTCCGCGCCATAAAGAGGAGGCGTAGATGCGCTTTTTCGCCCTTTTCATCTACCGCCCGGTCGCCACCATTTTGATTGCCGCCGCCATTACGCTGTGCGGCATTCTGGGCTTTCGTCTGCTGCCGGTCGCCCCGCTGCCGCAGGTCGATTTCCCGGTGATTATGGTTAGCGCCTCGCTGCCGGGCGCCTCGCCGGAAACCATGGCTTCGTCGGTGGCGACGCCGTTGGAACGCTCTTTGGGACGCATTGCAGGCGTCAATGAAATGACCTCCAGCAGCTCGCTCGGCAGTACACGCATTATTCTCGAATTTAATTTCGATCGTGATATTAACGGCGCGGCGCGCGACGTGCAGGCCGCCATTAACGCCGCGCAAAGCTTGTTGCCAGGCGGAATGCCCAGCCGCCCGACTTATCGCAAGGCCAACCCGTCCGACGCGCCGATTATGATTTTAACGCTTACCTCGGAGAGCTGGTCACAGGGCAAACTGTATGATTTCGCCTCTACCCAACTGGCGCAAACCATCGCGCAAATTGACGGCGTCGGCGATGTTGACGTCGGCGGCAGCTCCCTGCCCGCAGTACGTGTAGGCTTAAACCCGCAGGCGCTCTTTAACCAGGGCGTCTCGCTGGATGAGGTCCGCGAAGCGATCGACAGCGCCAACGTACGCCGACCGCAAGGCGCAATTGAAGATAGCGTCCACCGCTGGCAAATCCAGACCAACGACGAACTGAAAACCGCCGCCGAATATCAGCCGCTGATTATTCACTATAACAACGGCGCGGCGGTACGCCTGGGCGACGTCGCCAGCGTCACCGACTCGGTGCAGGATGTCCGTAACGCCGGGATGACGAACGCTAAACCCGCTATTTTGTTGATGATCCGCAAGCTGCCGGAGGCCAATATTATTCAGACGGTCGACGGCATCCGGGCAAAACTGCCGGAACTGCGGGCAATGATCCCCGCCGCTATCGATTTACAAATCGCCCAGGATCGTTCGCCGACGATTCGCGCATCGCTGCAAGAGGTAGAAGAGACACTGGCTATCTCTGTTGCGCTGGTGATCCTGGTGGTGTTTTTATTCCTGCGCTCCGGGCGCGCCACGCTAATTCCCGCCGTCGCCGTTCCCGTTTCGCTCATCGGCACCTTCGCCGCCATGTATCTGTGCGGCTTCAGCCTCAACAATCTGTCGCTGATGGCGCTGACTATCGCGACCGGATTTGTCGTTGATGATGCCATTGTGGTGCTGGAAAATATCGCCCGCCATCTGGAGGCGGGAATGAAACCTTTGCAGGCGGCATTACAGGGTACGCGAGAAGTTGGGTTTACGGTCATCTCCATGAGTCTGTCGCTGGTGGCGGTATTTCTGCCGCTGCTGTTAATGGGCGGCCTGCCAGGACGATTATTACGGGAATTCGCCGTTACCCTCTCGGTGGCGATTGGCATTTCGCTGGTGGTCTCGCTCACACTGACGCCGATGATGTGCGGCTGGATGCTTAAATCAAGCAAACCGCGCACCCAACCGCGTAAACGGGGCGTTGGCCGTTTGCTGGTCGCCTTGCAACAGGGTTACGGCACGTCATTAAAATGGGTGCTTAACCATACGCGTCTTGTCGGTGTGGTTTTTCTTGGCACCGTTGCGCTGAACATCTGGCTTTATATCGCCATCCCTAAAACATTCTTTCCGGAGCAGGACACCGGCGTGTTGATGGGCGGTATTCAGGCTGACCAGAGCATCTCTTTCCAGGCCATGCGCGGCAAGCTGCAGGATTTTATGAAAATTATTCGCGACGATCCGGCGGTGAATAATGTCACTGGTTTTACCGGCGGCTCGCGGGTGAATAGCGGCATGATGTTTATTACGCTGAAGCCGCGCGGCGAACGCAAAGAGACGGCGCAGCAAATCATTGATCGACTGCGGGTCAAACTGGCAAAAGAACCCGGCGCCAGGCTGTTTCTGATGGCGGTACAGGATATTCGCGTCGGCGGGCGGCAGGCTAACGCCAGTTACCAATATACGTTGCTGTCTGACTCTCTGGCGGCGCTGCGCGAGTGGGAGCCGAAAATACGCAAAGCGCTCTCGGCCCTGCCGCAACTGGCGGACGTAAACTCCGACCAGCAGGATAACGGCGCTGAGATGAACCTTATCTACGACCGCGACACCATGTCACGACTGGGTATTGATGTTCAGGCCGCAAACAGTCTGTTAAATAATGCTTTCGGCCAGCGGCAAATTTCCACCATTTATCAGCCGATGAACCAGTATAAAGTGGTGATGGAAGTCGATCCGCGCTATAGCCAGGATATCAGCGCGCTGGAGAAAATGTTTGTTATCAACCGCGACGGAAAAGCGATCCCCCTCTCTTATTTCGCCCAATGGCGGCCCGCCAATGCGCCGCTGTCGGTGAACCATCAGGGACTTTCCGCGGCGTCCACGATTGCCTTTAACCTGCCGACCGGCACATCGTTATCGCAGGCGACGGAGGCCATTAATCGCACCATGACGCAGCTTGGCGTCCCCCCGACGGTACGCGGCAGTTTTTCCGGAACGGCGCAAGTCTTCCAGCAGACCATGAATTCGCAGCTTATTTTGATAGTGGCGGCGATCGCTACCGTCTACATTGTGCTGGGGATACTGTACGAAAGCTACGTCCATCCGCTGACCATTCTCTCTACTCTGCCATCGGCGGGCGTTGGGGCGCTTCTGGCGCTGGAACTCTTCAATGCCCCTTTCAGCCTAATCGCCCTGATAGGGATCATGCTATTAATTGGCATTGTGAAGAAAAACGCCATTATGATGGTCGATTTTGCGCTTGAAGCGCAACGAAGCGGCGGCCTGACGCCGGAACAAGCCATTTTCCAGGCCTGCTTGTTACGCTTCCGTCCAATAATGATGACCACGCTGGCGGCGCTGTTCGGCGCACTGCCATTGGTGTTATCTGGCGGAGACGGTTCGGAATTACGGCAGCCGTTGGGGATAACCATTGTCGGCGGTTTGGTCATGAGCCAGCTCCTGACGCTCTATACCACGCCGGTGGTGTACCTCTTTTTCGATCGTCTGCGGCTGCGTTTTTCGCGTAAAAATAGCAAACCGGTAGTAGAAATATGACAGAACTTCCTGACAATACCCGCTGGCAACTCTGGATTGTGGCATTCGGCTTTTTTATTCAGTCGCTGGATACCACCATCGTCAACACTGCGCTGCCCTCCATGGCGAAAAGCCTGGGGGAAAGCCCGCTGCATATGCACATGGTAGTGGTGTCATATGTTCTTACCGTCGCCGTAATGCTCCCCGCCAGCGGCTGGCTGGCAGATAAAATCGGCGTGCGTAATATCTTCTTTGCCGCCATTGTGCTGTTCACGCTGGGTTCGCTGTTTTGCGCCCTTTCCGGCACGCTTAATCAACTGGTATTAGCGCGGGTTTTACAAGGCGTAGGCGGCGCGATGATGGTGCCGGTCGGACGCCTGACGGTCATGAAAATCGTGCCGCGCGCGCAATATATGGCGGCGATGACCTTCGTCACCCTACCGGGACAGATCGGGCCGTTACTCGGCCCCGCGCTGGGCGGGGTGCTGGTGGAATATGCTTCATGGCACTGGATCTTTCTGATCAATATCCCGGTGGGAATTGTCGGCGCTATGGCGACCTTTATGCTGATGCCAAACTACACCATAGAGACCCGGCGCTTTGATCTGCCGGGGTTCCTGCTGTTAGCTATCGGCATGGCGGTACTCACGCTGGCGCTGGACGGTAGTAAAAGCATGGGGATCTCGCCCTGGACATTAGCCGGACTTGCTGCGGGCGGCGCGGCAGCCATTCTGCTCTATCTCTTCCATGCCAAAAAAAACTCAGGTGCGTTATTCAGCCTGCGATTGTTCCGCACGCCCACGTTTTCACTGGGGTTGCTGGGCAGTTTTGCCGGGCGTATCGGCAGCGGTATGCTGCCGTTTATGACGCCGGTCTTTTTACAAATTGGTCTTGGTTTTTCACCGTTTCATGCCGGTTTGATGATGATCCCCATGGTGCTGGGCAGCATGGGAATGAAGCGGATTGTGGTGCAGATAGTTAACCGTTTTGGCTATCGTCGGGTTCTGGTAGCGACCACGCTCGGACTGGCATTGGTTAGCCTGTTGTTTATGTCGGTCGCGCTGCTCGGCTGGTATTATCTCCTGCCGCTGGTACTGCTTTTGCAGGGAATGGTGAACTCGGCGCGCTTTTCTTCCATGAATACCTTAACGCTAAAAGACCTTCCCGATACGCTGGCCAGCAGCGGCAATAGCTTATTATCGATGATTATGCAGCTCTCGATGAGTATTGGCGTCACTATTGCCGGAATGCTGCTGGGTATGTTTGGCCAACAGCATATCGGGATAGACAGTAGCGCCACACATCACGTCTTTATGTACACCTGGTTATGTATGGCGGTTATTATCGCGCTACCGGCGATAATTTTTGCCCGCGTGCCGAACGATACACAGCAAAACATGGTCATTTCACGGCGTAAAAGGAGCCTGTAATGAAAGTCTGGCGGCCCGGAATCACCGGCAAGCTGTTTCTGGCGATTTTCGCCACCTGCATCGTGCTGCTGATCAGTATGCATTGGGCCGTGCGCGTCAGTTTTGAACGCGGATTTATTGACTATATCAAACACGGCAACGAGCAGCGGCTACAAATGCTGGGCGATGCGCTGGGCGACCAGTACCAGCAACACGGCAACTGGCGTTTTTTACGCAACAATGATCGCTTCGTTTTCCAGATTCTGCGTTCATTTGAGCATGACAACGACCGGGATAAACCCGGCCCCGGTATGCCGCCGCACGGTTGGCGCACCCAGTTCTGGGTCGTCGATCAAAATGGCCGGGTGCTGGTCGGCCCACGCGGTCCGGTGCCGCATGACGGTACTCGTCGGCCCATTCTGGTCAATGGCGCCGAAGTCGGCGCGGTTATCGCCTCTCCTGTCGAGCGGCTGACGCGCAATACGGATATTAATTTTGATAAGCAGCAGCGGCGCGCCAGTTGGATGATCGTGGCGTTATCAACGTTGCTGGCCGCGCTGGCGACGTTTTTGCTGGCGCGTGGCCTGCTCGCCCCGGTCAAACGGTTGGTCGAGGGTACGCACAGACTGGCGGCGGGGGATTTTACCACGCGCGTGACCCCAACCAGCGCCGATGAGCTGGGAAAACTGGCGCAGGATTTTAACCAGCTTGCCAGCACGCTGGAAAAAAACCAGCAGATGCGCCGCGACTTTATGGCGGATATTTCCCACGAACTGCGCACGCCGCTGGCGGTATTGCGCGGCGAACTGGAAGCCATTCAGGATGGCGTTCGCCAGTTCACGCCAGAATCGGTTACCTCGCTACAGGCGGAAGTCGGTACGCTTACCAAACTGGTTGACGACCTGCATCAGCTGTCGTTGTCTGACGAGGGCGCGCTGGCTTATCAAAAAACGACCGTCGATCTTGTTCCCCTGTTGGAAGTCGCTGGCGGCGCGTTCAGAGAGCGCTTTACCAGCCGGGGGCTAACGTTACATTACGCGTTGCCGGATAGTATGACCGTCTTCGGCGACCCGGATCGCCTGATGCAACTGTTTAATAATCTACTGGAAAACAGTCTGCGCTACACCGACAGCGGCGGCGGCCTGCATATTTCCGCCGAACAACGCGACAAATCATTATTCCTGACCTTTGCCGATTCTGCACCGGGCGTCAGCGATGAACAGTTACAAAAGCTTTTTGACCGTTTTTACCGCACGGAAGTGTCCCGTAACCGCGCCAGCGGCGGTTCTGGACTGGGGCTGGCGATATGCGTCAATATTGTACACGCGCATAACGGTCATCTTCACGCCGCTCATTCGCCTTTTGGCGGGGTTAGCATTACAGTAGAGTTACCGCTGGATCGCGATTTACAGAGAGAAGTATGACTGAATTACCCATTGATGAAAACACGCCGCGCATTTTGATTGTTGAAGATGAACCCAAGCTGGGACAGCTGCTTATTGACTACTTACGCGCGGCGAGTTACGCCCCCACGCTCATCAATCATGGCGACAAGGTACTGCCGTATGTGCGTCAAACGCCGCCGGATCTGATCCTGCTGGATCTGATGCTGCCGGGTACCGATGGTCTGACGCTATGCCGGGAGATTCGCCGTTTTTCCGACATCCCCATTGTGATGGTCACGGCCAAAATCGAAGAGATCGACCGGCTGCTGGGGCTGGAAATCGGCGCCGATGATTATATCTGTAAGCCTTACAGCCCGCGCGAAGTCGTGGCCCGCGTGAAAACCATTTTGCGCCGTTGTAAACCGCAGCGCGAACTCCAGCAGCAGGATGCCGAAAGCCCGTTAATGATTGATGAAAGCCGCTTTCAGGCCTCCTGGTGTGGTAAAGCGCTGGATTTAACCCCCGCTGAATTCCGCCTGCTAAAAACCTTATCGCTTGAACCGGGTAAAGTTTTTTCCCGCGAGCAGTTGCTAAACCACCTCTACGACGACTACCGTGTGGTGACCGATCGTACTATCGACAGCCACATTAAAAACCTGCGCCGTAAACTGGAATCGCTGGATGCCGAACAGTCATTTATCCGCGCGGTCTACGGGGTGGGATATCGCTGGGAAGCGGATGCGTGTCGCCTGGTATAATGATTATTGGCATAACAATAACAAGGTCGTAAGACGATATTTTCCGCCAACGCTATTCTGGCGGAATTAACACACAGTCCTCTTTCCTTTGGCCGAGCGGTATCCCGAAAACCACGACGAACGCGATCGGGGACAATAAATTATTTGGCCGCTCTTTTTAGTTTACCGATATACTGTGAGTAGTTTTTTAAACTTATTGCGCATTAATTCATTAAGTGAATCTAAAAATACATAAACATAATACCAGCTTAATTATACATGGATTTTTATGACAGAAACGTCATCTCACCGCTATAAACCACGCAATATAATAAATGCGCCAAATGTAAAATCGTCTATTTTTTCCCGGAGCCAACAACGCGGCGACAGCGAAATTATCCAGCGCTGGTTAAGCAACCATTTTTATCGTTGGATCATTGGTGACTTTCCTCATGTTTATCCTGTGCGCTCCGTCGCCGATTATGCCGTTTATTTTAGCGCTGATGCAGAAATCCCCGCCTGGCTGGCGCCAAAGCTGGGTGGCGATGAGCGCTTTTACTACCTTAACGTTCAGCACCCGCAACTTGTGGCGATGGAAAGAGATTTAGTGGAATTTCTTTCGCGTCAGGAAGGAACGCGGCTGGAAACTAAACTACAGCGTATCAACTGCTTTACCGTGCTGGCAATGCGCGAAGCGGAGCATCAAAAAATGCAGCGCCTGCGTGAACAAGGTTGGTATCCCTCCAACAGCGAGGCGCTAAAACCGGTGATGACGGTGAATAACGGCGTACTGGTTGAGCTTGATGCAACAAACCCCGGCCTGCGCAGTGAGATGGCGTATGAATCCTGGCATATGCAACACTGCGTCGGAGATTTTGATAATAAAGGCGCGCTTTCCGGCGGCTACGGCGATTACTACGCCCGGCAAATTGAACAACAGAAACTTCGCCTGTTCAGCCTGCGCGACGGCAATAATATTCCCCACGTCACAATAAGCCTGGTGGTTGGTAATAACGGCCTGAGCATTGATCAGATTAAAGGTAAGCAAAATCGCCATCCTATTAAGAAATATGCTAACGATGTTTTATCTCTGTTACGCCATCTGCAACCACTTCCTGAGCGCCACGCTGATTGCGAAGGGATGGGAATAGTTTATGAAGCAACGCCGGAATATTCAGGTTGGAAATTTATTACTCATATTCATGACCTCAATTTTCTGCTCAATGTGCTGCATGACAATTTTCATTTAATGGAACACTTCCCCACTCCCCCGGTAGCTTTACAGTGGCTGCTGCACAGCGCCCCGGAGGCGCTACGCTACCTTCAGGTTGTTGATCCTAACGTGGCGACAGCTGCGGAAATGCTGTTTCCGCAGCATGAATGGCATCCTACGCTTGCCGGGAAAAACACCAGTAGCGAACCTTTCGAAATTGAAAGCCTGACGCTACAAACCACGCGTTACCTTCCTGTCATCAAGGAGGTGCAATAATGTTCTGGATTGTTCTTATTATTGCCGCCCTATTTTTTAGCTGGCGCAACTACAAAAAAAACAAACCGCTGATTGCGGCCCGTATCGCCGAGGAGAAAGAAAAAGATCGCCTGAAAGACCTGCGTCGCGATACCCGACGGCGGCAATGGGCGCTGGCGCTAGCTGATATCCTCGCCCGGCGCAACGGGCTACCGATCAAAGGCGTTGAGCTGGTATTTAAACTTGACGATGACAAACGCCGCTATCTGGCGCAGCAGGTAAAAAAAGAGCTGGGCTTGAGCGAAAACCTCGACGGCGCGGCGTTACGCCACAAGGTTGAGGATATCTTACGCCGCTGGCCTGCGGGCATCGGCAGCTCGCCGCGCACGTTTTATCATCATCTGGCGGCCCAAGGCCAGGTCCGCGACGCGCTGGCTTTCGACTGCATGCGAACCGCCTTTCTGACCCGCTGTATCGCCGGGCTCGGCTGGTGTAACGAAAACGAGGCCTGGCTGGTGCTATTGCTCAACGCCCAGCGCGCTCAGGACTGTTTTGATTCCTGGGAGGATTACGCCACCGCCTACGTTCGTGCCCGCCGGGTATGGCTCACGCTACGTGACACGCCAACAGCGCTTGCCGGACGGGATTTACAGGAAGCCACCCATTATCTGCAAGACCCTGTCAGCCGCTGGCGACAACTGCCGTGGAATGAATTCAAAATTTTCGAGCCGATTTAAAGGACTATTTATGGAACAGGATGATCGTCTGCTCAACGCTATGTTTGAGATGTGCAACCACAAAAATCCCCTCAATGACGGGCAACGAGAGTGGCATATCGCCGATATTTCCGGCCTGCTGCGCGAAGAACGCTATGACGAACTGGACGAACGCTACAACCAGGCGCTGACGGAGAGCTTTACCAGCCGCGAAGCGGAAAAGCGCTATTTCTTCGCCTGGAATCAAATGGACAACCCTTTTTACGATATGGACACGCTGGTTGAGGCTGGGCCGCAAGGATTAGCGCTGATCAAAAACTGGCAGCGCGCCCGCCCCCGCTCCACTCACGCCTGGCTTGCCGAGGCGCAATACTGGAATCACCGTGCGTGGCTTTACCGCAGCTATGGCTGGGCGAGAGAAACCACCCGAGCGATGTGGATCTGCGCCGCCGCCTGCAACGAACGGATGGTCATCGCCGCGCTCAATGCTATCGACTGTGAACCGCGCCAGTGGATGGCGGCGGCCCTGACCAGCACCAACTCAAAAGTCTTCGGCCAGCCCGACTGGCTGGTTGAGTTCCTCGAGGGCGCGGATGTTGCCGGGCAGCCATTAATGGAGGATCTGGCTGAATATCATCGCCATTCACCGCAGGAGGTGGACGCGCTGATGGCCCATTCCGGGCTGTCGTTTGCCGACGCGGTTTGCCCAAATTTGCCGCGCCCGTCCGTGCTGCCGGAGTGCAATGACGATGCCGGGCAAAAATACTGGCTCACCGTCTGCCTGGCTATTTTCCCGACGGCATTTTACGTGCTGGATGAATATATCCCGTTTCGTATGCCGCGCTGGGGAGGGTCTCACGAGGAAATCCGCGAATTTCTGGAATCAAGCGTATGCGATCACCTTTCTGCCGCAGAACGTGAACATCTGGAGCTATTGATCTGGTGGGACGCTCACCGCGATCTGCGCATCAAAGAGGTTGACTCCCCGGCAGAACAGGAACGCATTATCGCCAAAGCCGAAGAGATTAGCCTGCGAGCGCATATCCAGGAATCTCGCCACAACGCGCTGAAGTGGCTGCGGGTCTGCTATAGCGATCTGGATGATAATGACGCGCTCTGGCGAACCCTTCAGCGTTCGATCGTGGAAAAAGTTAAGCTCAACAATTACTTCTTTGATGACACGATAAAGTTCGCCCTGCGCGATTTTCCTGACACCTGGTGGATGTATAATTTTCTCTGCCAGAATGCGCAGCAAACGGAATTCGCAGTGCCGAAAATCCGCCGTGGCTACTTTCAGTACGCCGGGCTATTGGGTTTCGAAAAGGATGAGGCGCAAGGCCTCGCCTGGCTCGATAGCGTCGCCGACATTCAATATAACCATAGCTGGCGGGCGGCGATTAAAAATTTCGACTGGTTCGAGCTCCCGGAACATTTCGTGCCGCTGGCAGAGCTGGGCGCACAAAGAAATATACCCGCCGCGCTAAACCTGCTGGGCCTTGAACACAATAATAAAGAGAACAACGGCCTACTACCTTACGATCCTGCCATCGCGTTAGGGTATTTTCAGCGCGCGGCGGAGATTTTGCACCGGCAGTTAGCGCTGCGCGAGAGCACCCCGTACAAATTAATAGATAACGGAGGCTATACCGACTATGAAAATGACCTACAAAATATTCATTTCAGCATCGGCGTCTGCAACCAGCGTCTGAGTAAACAAGAACCTGATACCGAAAAACGTTCCGCTTATGAAAAAGAACTACTCGATAATCTCTGGCTGGCGCATCAGTTCGGGCATAAAGAAGCCTGGGGCTTGTTCCTGCTGAATATTTTTGAAGTGAAGGATATTACGCTGGCGCATAAGCATCTGGAACTGGTGCAACAAGAGGCCAACAAAGGCACGCTACATGCTATGGTGACCCTATCGCGCCTGCACGGTAATAAACACGATCGAACGCTGTTTAATATGAAGCTAAGCGCACGCTGGGCGCATTTTGCCTTCACGCTTTACCCGGATAATGAAATCGTTATGGACTGCCTAGACCACCTGCATTTCGATTCTTTCTGGAAACGCTTTCGTTTCGCCTGGTATACCGTCCGTATCCCGAATTCAGAGCTGCCGGGACAGGTCAACTCAATGGTGTAAGGTGGTTTACTCCCCTCTCCCACGGCGCTACAATGCCCGCCCTTAAAGTGAGGACTCTCCTCAAGCCGCCTCATCAGGTGAGGCGGATCTGACCTGTCATCAGAACGAGAAAATGATGTTTAAACCAGAACTCCTTTCGCCGGCGGGAACGCTGAAAAATATGCGTTACGCTTTCGCTTACGGTGCCGATGCCGTCTATGCGGGCCAACCGCGCTACTCTTTACGCGTGCGTAATAACGAATTCAATCACGAAAATTTGCAGCTTGGCATCAACGAAGCCCACGCGCTCGGAAAAAAATTCTACGTGGTGGTGAACATCGCCCCGCATAACGCCAAGCTCAAAACCTTTATCCGTGACCTGAAACCCGTCGTCGAGATGGGCCCGGATGCGCTGATCATGTCCGATCCAGGGTTGATTATGCTGGTACGCGAGCACTTCCCGGCAATGCCGATTCACCTGTCGGTACAGGCTAATGCCGTAAACTGGGCGACGGTAAAATTCTGGCAGCAGATGGGGCTGACCCGTGTGATTCTCTCCCGCGAGCTGTCACTGGAAGAGATTGAGGAAATTCGCCAGCAGGTGCCGGATATGGAAATAGAAATTTTCGTCCACGGCGCGCTATGCATGGCCTATTCCGGCCGCTGCCTGCTTTCCGGCTACATCAATAAACGCGATCCGAATCAGGGCACCTGCACCAATGCCTGCCGTTGGGAATATAACGTGCAGGAAGGAAAAGAAGACGTTGTCGGCAACATCGTGCATAAGCATGAACCGATTCCGGTACAGAACGTTGAGCCGACGCTCGGTATCGGCGCGCCGACGGATAAAGTGTTTATGATAGAAGAGGCCCAAAGACCGGGCGAATACATGACCGCGTTCGAAGACGAGCATGGCACCTATATCATGAACTCAAAAGATTTGCGCGCTATCGCCCACGTGGAGCGCCTGACGAAAATGGGCGTCCACTCGCTGAAAATCGAAGGCCGCACCAAATCCTTTTATTACTGCGCCCGTACCGCGCAGGTCTACCGTAAGGCCATCGACGACGCCGCCGCGGGTAAACCCTTCGACCCTACGCTGCTGGAAACGCTGGAAGGTCTGGCTCATCGCGGCTATACCGAAGGTTTCCTGCGTCGCCATACGCACGACGATTACCAGAATTACGAGTACGGGTACTCCGTTTCCGAACGCCAGCAATTTGTCGGCGAGTTCACCGGTGAGCGTAAAGGCCAACTGGCGGCCGTGGCGGTGAAGAATAAATTCTCCGTTGGCGATAGTCTGGAGCTGATGACACCGCAGGGAAATATCAATTTCACCCTGGAACAGATGGAGAACGCCAAAGGAGACGCTATGCCGGTGGCACCCGGCGATGGCTATACCGTCTGGATGCCCGTCCCGCAGGACGTTACGCTGGATTACGCACTATTGATGCGTAATTTCTCAGGCGAATCAACGCGTAACCCCCATGGTAAGTAGTTAATTGCGGTTATTTTTTCATGGCGGGAAGATTCTTAGAAATTGATCACATACCGCTTCGCTCAATGCGGGTATTATTCAACGCGCTGAAAAACATAACCCATAAATGCTAGCTGTACCAGGAACCACCTCCTTGGCCTGCGTAATCTCCCTTACGCAGGCTTATTTTTTGCGTATAATCAATAAAAAAGTGGTACTTCCCGCCACATCCAAAAATTGACCACACTAACCAAAGCGCAAATGGGCGCTTAGGTTTAGAGACCTCCCCTATCCATTGCCAGCCAGCAAGTCACAATCCTCCCCGCATCCGGTCGGACTCAGGACTTAGCATTCTGACTTTTACGTTTAACATCAGTGAATTAAATCAATAACTGCTTTGTGAGAACTTACACAAAAAGTTTCCAGGTTATTAAATTAAGGTTAAAAACTGATAATTTAAGCGTGTAAAAATATGGCACGTTTTAATGCCGCTTTTACAAGGATTAAAATAATGTTTTCCCGGATTAGAGGTTTGATTTCATGTCAAAGTAATACTCAAACCATCGCACCTACGCTCAGTCCACCTTCATCAGGCCATGTAAGTTTTGCTGGGATTGATTATCCTCTATTGCCACCAGATCACCAAATCCCCTTCCCACCGTCACGTATAATCGGTATCCAGAGTTATTCCTTTATCCTGTAAAATGTGATACAGATTCTCCATTGATCTAATAACTACCTCAATTTCACTTTCAAGTTTCTCTACAGAACTTTCATTTAGTGAGAAGTTGAGAGCCAATAATAATGATTGTGAGTTATTATCATAACACAAATGTGGTCCATTATTCTCTGCAAACCATAAATTAGCATTGAGAAATTCAAAAGCAAGATTATTATTATCCGGAGGTTTTCCGCAAAAACCGTATATCATTATATACTCACTGTTAGTGCTTGTTAGTAAGATACGGTGACGGTTATCTATAATAAATGAGCATAATCTGTTTTCGTCAAAGGCAATTGAATCGGCATTTAATTTCAGTGAAAACTGTCTTAATAAGCGATCGGCTCTTGAATACATAACACCCCATACTCTATCTAAAGCGTTTCTATATAAGTCATAAGCCTCTGCTCTGGACGCGCAACACCCCGTGTCATCGTCAGAATTCGTCTTTTCCCTATGACTTGCTGTGTTTGCTCATTTATGGCCAGGCTGGCCGGGTTCTGACACCATTTGCGCTAAGGTATAGTCCGGCGCATATTCCCATCATACCAATCCCCCCTATGCCAAACGATGCGCCTAAAACCGTCAGGGCGGTAGTATATGTAGCACCACTACTGACACTGGCGACAGCCCCTGAGCATACCCCACTGAAAACACTTGTAAACAATGCAGAGGTTCCCAGACACATTAAACATCTGGGTTTATTGCCGTAAGCGTTAAACTCAACGATTTCAGCTACTGGTTTTTCGTCATTACCCCGTTCAGAAGGAGGGAGCAATGGCGTTTGCGCATTCACGCCTGAAGTGACATTCATATAAACCTCTTCATGCACATCCCTGTTTATGTTTATGTTTATGAGAAAAGTGATACCTCAGGCAACGGTACGACTATAAGACACCGCGCTAAGTCATCATCTAAATAGGTTTTATTTGATAACAAGAATAGTGTACTGCTAATAGTGCGTCTTGTTCCTGCCAAAGCAGTCTAAAGAACATTTCGATTTTATGCTATTAAAAAGTATGTTTGGTAATAAATATCAGGTTTTTATCTGATATTATGGTGTTTGAAATTAATACTGATAACTGACGTATGTTCGTCTTGTTAATTCTCCGTTTCGTTATCAAAGGCGCTATATCGGAAAGCGTCTGACTACCCCTTGTGATTTCCTTGCACTCTCACAAGCGCTACTCAATGCGCATACCGGCATCTCTCTTGTCGCCATTTGCCTTAAACCATGCTTCGCTTACCGCTGCGTACAGCAGGAAGAAAAACGGTAAAGCAATAAGTGCGCAACATTTCAATTTTCATCCTGTTCTGACCTCGCTTTTTCATTTCTGCTATACACTTTCTGGAGATTGTTGTTCAACCTATTAAGGCATAACGGATGGCTAACTTTCCCGCCAGCTTACTGATCCTCAATGGCAAAAGCGCTGATAACCAGCCGCTACGTGAGGCCATTACTCTACTTCGCGACGAAGGCATACAGATTCACGTTCGGGTAACCTGGGAAAAAGGCGACGCGCAGCGTTACGTTGATGAAGCCCGTAGACTGGGCGTTGAAACGGTGATTGCCGGCGGCGGAGACGGTACCATTAATGAAGTGTCGACCGCGCTCATCCAGATCCGCGACGGCGTAGCCCCTGCACTGGGCCTTTTGCCGCTCGGCACTGCCAACGATTTTGCCACCAGCGCCGGTATTCCTGAAGCGCTGGACAAAGCGCTGAAACTGGCGATTGCCGGAAACGCGATGGAAATTGATATGGCCAGGGTCAATGATAAAACCTGTTTTATCAATATGGCGACGGGCGGTTTTGGCACCCGCATTACCACCGAAACGCCGGAAAAACTTAAAGCCGCGTTGGGCGGCGTCTCCTATCTTATTCACGGTCTGATGAGAATGGATACGCTGACCCCTGACCGCTGCGAAATACGTGGCGAAAACTTTCACTGGCAGGGAGATGCGCTGGTGATCGGCATCGGCAACGGTCGTCAGGCCGGCGGCGGGCAGCAATTATGTCCCACCGCGCTGATTAACGACGGGCTGTTACAGCTACGGATTTTTACCGGCGAAGAACTGCTGCCGGCGCTGTTTTCCACACTCACGCAGTCAGATGACAATCCGAATATTATTGACGGCGCCTCAGCGTGGTTTGATATTCATGCACCGCATGAAATCACGTTCAATCTGGATGGCGAACCACTCAGCGGGCAAGAATTTCATATTGAGGTGCTGCCTGGCGCATTACGCTGTCGGCTGCCGCCAGACTGCCCGTTGCTACGTTAATAACACCAGTCGCTGGCCGGATGCGCTCACATCCGGCTTTTCTTCGTTGAACTCAGGCGATGGTGACTTTGCTATCCAGATAGACATCCTGTACGGCATTAATCAACTTCACGCCATCAGCCATCGATTTCTTAAAGGCTTTACGTCCCAGAATTAGCCCCATTCCACCGGCTCGTTTGTTGATCACCGCGGTACGAACCGCGTCGCCGAGATCAGTGTCACCGCCGTCCGCGCCGCCGGAGTTGATAAGCCCGGCGCGTCCCATATAGCAGTTCGCCAACTGGTAACGAACCAAATCAATCGGGTTATCGCTGGTCAGTTTGCTGTACACGCGATCGTCGGTATAGCCGAAGTTGACCGCTTTATAACCGCCATTATTCTCGGCCATTTTCTGTTTCACAATATCCGCACCAATCGTAGCGGCCAGATGGTTGGCTTGCCCCGTCAGGTCAGCGGATACATGGTAATCGACGCCGTCTTTTTTAAAGGAAGAATTACGCAGGTAAGCCCACAATACGGTCACCATACCCAGCTCATGCGCACGCTCAAAAGCGGCGGAGATCTCTTCAATCTGGCGACGGGACTGTTCCGAACCGAAATAGATCGTCGCGCCTACCGCCACGGCGCCCATATTGAACGCCTGCTCAACGCTGGCGTACAGGGTCTGATCGTACTCTGTCGGATAGCTCAATGTTTCGTTGTGATTCAGTTTGACCAAAAACGGAATACGGTGCGCATAGCGCCGTGAAACCGAGGCCAGTACGCCGTAGGTAGAGGCCACGCAGTTACAGCCGGCCTCAATCGCCAATTCAACAATATTTTTTGGGTCAAAGTAGCGCGGGTTGGCCGCAAAAGAAGCGCCGGCGGAGTGCTCCACTCCCTGATCGACGGGCAGTATCGAAAGGTATCCTGTTCCCGCCAGGCGTCCAGTATTATAGAGCGTCTGCATATTACGCAGAACGGCTGGTGGACGATTATTGTCAATCATCACCCGGTCAACGTAATCCTTGCCGGGTAGATAAAGCTGATCGGAAGGAATGGTCATACAACGATGCTGTAAAAGGCTGTCGGCGTCTTTGCCAAGCAACTGCGCAATATCAGTCATAGCTATGCTCCCGTAAGTTCCGATAGGGTATCGGAAGGTGAATAGTCCTGCCCCGCAGATTGCGGGTCGCAATAAGCCTGGTACTGACCGACCATTTTTGCCAACTTTAGCGCATTTTTTCGGCGCTATCTGCTGACTCGATTCACGTCCGAAAAAGTGTTAGATCGGTCAAAATTAATGCTCAATGGTATTTAAAAGGTATTATTAAATGGTATTGTCATGGCGTACCTTACCTGTCATGAAGGATTCAAAAATGAAAACGACCTTTAAACTGTCGTTCATGATGTTCGTGGAGTGGTTTATCTGGGGCGCCTGGTTCGTCCCCCTGTGGCTATGGCTAAATAAAAGCGGGTTTTCCGCCGGTGAAATAGGCTGGTCTTATGCCTGTACCGCCATTGCGGCGATCCTGTCGCCGATTCTGGTCGGCTCCGTTACCGACCGTTTTTTCTCAGCGCAAAAAGTCCTGGCGGTACTGATGTTTGCAGGCGCCGTGCTGATGTATTTCGCGGCGCAGCAAACCACCTTCGCCGGATTCTTTCCGCTGCTTCTGGCCTATTCATTGACCTATATGCCGACCATCGCGCTGACAAACAGCATTGCCTTCGCTAACGTACCGGACGTTGAACGCGATTTTCCACGCATTCGCGTTATGGGAACCATTGGGTGGATTGCCTCCGGCCTCGCCTGTGGATTCTTGCCGCAAATGTTAGGCTATAACGATATTTCCCCCACCAACATTCCACTGCTCATAACCGCCGCAAGTTCAGCGTTGCTGGGCGTATTTGCGTTCTGTCTGCCAGACACGCCGCCAAAAAGCACCGGCAAGATGGATATTAAAGTGATGCTGGGGCTGGATGCGCTGGTTCTGCTGCGCGATAAAAACTTTCTCGTTTTCTTCTTCTGTTCCTTCCTGTTTGCCATGCCGCTGGCCTTCTACTACATCTTCGCTAACGGCTATCTGACAGAAGTGGGAATGAAAAACGCCACCGGCTGGATGACGCTCGGCCAGTTCTCTGAAATCTTCTTTATGCTGGCGCTACCCTTTTTCACTAAGCGCTTTGGTATTAAAAAGGTATTATTACTTGGTCTTATTACCGCCGCGATCCGCTACGGCTTTTTTGTCTATGGCGGCGCGGAGACGTACTTCACTTACGCCCTGCTGTTCCTCGGTATTTTGCTGCACGGCGTAAGTTACGATTTCTACTACGTCACCGCCTACATTTATGTCGATAAAAAAGCGCCGGTTCATATGCGTACCGCTGCGCAAGGGCTTATCACCCTCTGCTGTCAGGGATTCGGCAGCCTGCTGGGCTATCGTCTCGGCGGCGTGATGATGGAAAAAATGTTTGCTTATCCGCAACCGGTTAACGGTCTGACATTCAACTGGGCGGGCATGTGGACGTTTGGCGCAGTGATGATTGCCGTCATCGCGCTACTGTTTATGATTTTCTTTCGCGAATCGGACAAAGAGATCACTGCTATTGACGATCGCGATATTGCGTTGACACAAGGGGAAGTAAAATGAAAGCAGAACGTATTCTCGGTGCTCTTTACGGGCAAGCGTTAGGGGATGCGATGGGAATGCCCTCTGAGCTGTGGCCGAGAACGCGCGTCAAAGCGCATTTCGGCTGGATTGACCGCTTTCTGCCCGGCCCAAAAGAAAATAATGCCGCCTGCTATTTTAACCGCGCGGAGTTTACGGATGATACCGCAATGGCACTCTGCCTGGCCGACGCGCTACTCGAATGCGAAGGCAGCATTGATCCCGAGATTATTGGACGTAACATCCTCGCCTGGGCAGAACGCTTTGATGCGTTCAATAAAAATGTACTCGGCCCGACGTCAAAAATTGCGCTGAATGCGATTCGCGACGGCAAACCCATCGCGGCGCTGGAAAATAACGGCGTGACTAACGGCGCGGCCATGCGCGTTTCGCCGTTGGGCTGCCTGTTGCCGCCAACTAACCTGACAGCCTTTATAGCAGAAGTAGCGTTAGCCTCCAGCCCGACGCATAAATCCGATCTGGCGGTGGCTGGCGCCGTGGTTGTCGCCTGGGCCGTCTCGCGAGCGGTTAACGGCGACACGTGGCAAAGTATTGCCGACTCGCTCCCCGCCGTCGCCCATCAGGCGCAGACAGCGCGTATTACCACGTTTAGCGCCTCGCTATCGGCACGTCTGGAACTGGCGCTAAACATTGTCCGCCACGCCGACGGCGTCGAATCTGCCAGCGAACAGCTCTATCAGATCATCGGCGCGGGAACCAGCACCATTGAATCGGTTCCCTGCGCTATCGCCATGGTGGAACTGGCGAATACCGATCCTAACCGCTGTGCCGTGCTGTGCGCTAACCTCGGCGGCGATACCGACACTATCGGCGCGATGGCTACCGCCATTTGCGGCGCGTTGCACGGGGTAAGCGCCATTAACCCCCAGTTAAAGCAAACGTTGGACGAGGTTAATCAGCTGGATTTTGCGCGCTATGCCGTTGCGCTGGCGAGCTATCGTCAACGGCGGGAGGCACTATGAACGGCGCACGGTTGCTGACATTATTACCGACCCTGCATACCCGGCGTCCGCTCACCGTTATCGGCGCGGCAGTGATCGATATCATTGCCGACGCCTGGACGTTGCCGCGTCGCGGAGGCGATATTGAACTGCAACAACAGAGCGTCAATGTCGGCGGCTGTGCGCTGAATATTGCCGTGGCGTTGAAACGACTGGGGATTGACGCCAGCAATGCGCTGCCGCTGGGCCAGGGCGTGTGGGCGGAGAGGATTCGCCGCCGTCTGGCAAAAGAGGGATTATCCAGCGTGATTGACGCGGTTGAAGGAGATAACGGCTGGTGTCTGGCGTTAGTCGAACCGGATGGCGAACGCACGTTTATGTCTTTTAGCGGCGTGGAAAACCAGTGGAATGCGGACTGGCTGTCGCAGCTCAGGACACCGCGGGGCAGTCTTGTCTACCTGTCCGGCTATCAACTGGCCTCGTCCTGTGGCGAGCCACTGATCCAGTGGCTGGAAACCGTCGACGATGTAACGCCTTTTATCGATTTTGGCCCGCGAATCGGTGATATTACAGACGATGCAATGGCGCGCATTATGGCCTGCCGGCCCATCGTCTCCCTCAACCGCCAGGAAGCCATCATCGCTGCGGAACGCGCCGGGCTTGCGACCGATACCCGCACTTTCGGCGAAGCATGGGTAAAACGCTTTTCCGCGCCGCTGGTGGTGCGCCATGATAAAGACGGAGCGTGGTATTTTAGCGCGCAATCTTCCGGCGTTGTGCCAGCGTTTCCGGCAACCGTGGTGGATACCATCGGCGCGGGCGACAGCCATGCTGGCGGCGTGCTGGCAGGACTGGCGTCAGGCTGGCCGCTCGCGGATGCCGTACTGCTGGGAAATGCGGTGGCAAGCTGGGTGGTCGGGCATCGCGGCGGCGACTGCGCGCCCACGCGCGAGGCGCTACTCCTCGCACACAAAAACGTATAGGTCGCTACGACAATAACTGATGCTGTATTCAATAGGCCGCTGCTGCTGATCGAGCGCCACCTGCTTAATCACCAGCACCGGCACTTTACCATCCATTTGAATATGCGACTGAAACTCATCATCCGGCATCCGGGCGCTGACGCGGGATCGGGTACGCTGAGGGTAAATGTGCTGGCGACGAAAATAGTCATACAACGAAATGCCAATCGCGTCGACATCATGAATCAGATGCGCGGGCACCCAGGACTCTTCAATCGATACCGCGTCCTCATCAACATAACGAATGCGTTTGAGTAAAAAGACGTCGCTGCCTGCGGGGATCGCCAGGTGCTGCGCGACCTCATCCGGACAACTTACCACGCGTTTGTTAACCCATAGCGTATCCGGTTTTTTGCCGCGCAAGACAACCTGCTGAGAAAATCCCCGCGCCTCTTTCAGGGAATATTCAAAGATATTATTGATTTGCGTACCGTAGCCGCGGGCGCGCGTGACGACACCCTCTTCTTCCAGCGCCTGCATCGCTTTTCGTACCGTGATGCGCGAGACGCCGGTAAGCTGGCTGAGATCGCGTTCGCCAGGCAAAATATTACCGTGCTCAAGAATACCGCTGCGCACGGCATCCTTTACCGTCTGGGCGAATTTCATGTATAGCGGCGTATTATCCGCCGCTGAAATTCGTTCATTCAGTTGCGCGATGAGCCGGGTATGCGCTTGTTCCATTTATCTTTCCTGACGACGGGTCTGTAGGCAGTATACTACCACCACGCGTGGAAATGATGTACCGGACCAATGCCCTTCCCCACTTCCAGCGTGTCCGCCTGCGCCAGCGCCGCCGAAAGCCATGTCTTCGCCTCGTTTACCGTCTCTCCCCAACAGCGATGCCGGGGCCGTAACGCCGCCAGCGCCGCCGACAGCGTACAGCCCGTTCCATGCGTATTTTTGGTGTTCACACGCGGCGCGCTAAAACGTTGCTCGCCCTCACGGGTAAAGAGCCAGTCCGGGCTTTGCGCATCCTCTAAATGCCCGCCTTTCATCAATACCGCTTCACACCCCATCGCCAGTAACGCCCGCCCCTGCGCCAGCATCTCCTGTTCCGTACGCGCATGGGGCGCATCCAGCAACGCTGCGGCTTCCGGCAAATTAGGCGTAATCAGCGATACCTGCGGCAACAGCCGGACGCGTAATGTTTCTATCGCAGAGGGCGAGAGCAGCGGATCGCCGCTTTTCGCCAGCATCACCGTATCCAGCACCACATTACGTACATGATGACGCTGTAGTCGCTCCGCCACGGCCTCGACAATATCGGTTTCCGCCAGCATGCCGATTTTTGTGGTATCAATGCGCACATCGCTGAACACGGAATCAAGTTGAGCGGCGACAAAGTCCGGCTCTATCCGGTACACCGACTGTACGCCACAGGTATTTTGCGCCACCAGCGCGGTGATGACCGAACAGCCATATGCGCCCAGCGCGGAAAAGGTCTTGAGATCCGCCTGGATACCGGCCCCGCCGCTGGGATCGGTGCCGGCAATCGTCAGCGCGTTAATTCGTTGCATTGACCGCCTCCATATCCAGATGATAGAGCGCATCAAGAAAAGCCGGGATGAAGCTGCCCGGTCCTTCGCTACGCTCTGCCGCGACCTGTCCAGCCAGTTTCATCCAGCAGCAGGCCGACGCGACATTGTCCAGCGCGGCGCCCGGTAACGCGCAACTGGCGGCGACAACCGCCGACAACGCGCAGCCGGTGCCTACAATGCGAGTCATTAACGGATCGCCGCCGGGAATGCTCAGCGTGCGCTGACCATTAGTGACGTAATCTATCTCTCCGGTAACCACAACGATGCAGTCTATCTGACGCGCCAGCGCCTGCGCCGCAGGCAGTGCGGCCAACGCCGCCTCGGTGGTATCTACGCCGCGTCCGCCCAGCGCCATGCCGGATAACGCCAGGATTTCCGAGGCGTTGCCGCGTATTGCCGCCGGGCGCAGGGACAAGAGATCCAGGCAAAATCGCCGACGAAATTCCAGCGCGCCCACCGCGACAGGATCAAGCGTCCACGGCGTTTTGGCATCATAAGCGCTTTCTACCGCCGCACGCATCGCGTCAGCGCGTGAGGCAGTTAATGTTCCGACATTAATCAGCAAGGCGTTGGCGATGGCGGCAAACGGTCTGGCCTCGACAGGATCAATCACCATGGCGGGTGAAGCGCCCAGCGCCAGCAACGTATTGGCGGTAAACGTTTGTACGACGTCATTCGTCATACAGTGCGTAAGCGGGGAGAGCGCGCGAAAGTGTTTTAACGTATGCGCCGCAAGCGTGCGGCAGTGCAGGTCAGGCTGCATGGTTCAGCTCCTGCCCGCGTGAAGAAGGGACACGAGCAGTGTCAGACTTCCCTACGCTGGCATTATCCAGATCAGGTGGTACGGGTATTTCTCAGCCTTCACAAAGAAGGGCACCCCGAGTCGTCAAGCCCCACCGTGTTAAGCGGGGTTTCGCTATTAAGCATACTGTCTGCGCCAGACAATGTAAATTTACAGCCAGCCGCGGACGATAATTTCAGCGTTATCAGATAGTTCTCAAAACCTATTCGGTTCTGGCAAACTTGCTGGCGGATATGTTGCTGCACGACGCTTTCGTTTACACTTTTTACGAAAAGGGGCGTGAGATAACAAAATAGCGCTTGTCAGATACGCCACCAGCAGAAATGATACACACGATGTTAACTGACCCGCATATGTGGAGGGTAAAAGTATGAAAAGTAAGTTGCTGCCTTGCGCGCTGTTGCTTGCAACCAGTTTTGCATGGGCCGCCCCCGCGACAACGGGCATTGATCAATATGAGTTAAAAAGCTTTATCGCCGACTTCACCCACTTCAAGCCCGGCGATACCGTTCCGCAAATGTACCGCACCGATGAGTATAATATTAAACAGTGGAAATTACGTAATCTGCCCGCGCCAGATGCCGGTACTCACTGGACCTATATGGGCGGCGCGTATGTACTGATTAACGATACCGATGGAAAAATTATCAAAGCCTATGATGGCGAGATTTTTTATCATCGATAAAAAAAGCCCCCTCATCCAGAGGGGGAAATACAGCCCCATGTTACTTTTTTATTAGCCCTTAATCACTCTATCCCCTTCAAACTGCCTTTTTGTTGACTGCCTTCACTACCCGATTCGCTCTGGATCTCGCCCTTTTGAAACTACCGCATACCACATTAAAATTTATTGCAGAAAAATTGTCATCCCGGTCACTTATTATTGTAAGTGACCGGAAGTTCATTCACCTATCGCGCCATATATTTTAAATGTTTTTCATATACATTAATCGTATTTCACATAGATCAGCGCAGTCGCTTTTAGATCGCCTGGCTTTATATTGTCTCGGTCATAAACATAATAACTGGCGATAATAGGGATTGTTATCATATCACTGTTGAGCGGCGTGCCTACTTGATCCACTTTCCATAACGTTGAAGCATTACCTTGCTCTGCTGTATTTGAAATATTCACCGTTTTTCCACCGCTCTCCAGTATAAATCCGACGCCATTATTCACAGCACCACGCAACACAGAATAGCTATCTGGTATTAAATCACTGCTGGAGAGATAAACCGTCATTTTACGCGATGTTTGTTTAGCATTACCAAAAAGATTATCACACTGGAGTCGAATATTATCCGCGGCATTTTTGTTGCTGACCTTGCCTGTGTTATATAATTCAGAAAGCGCAATATTCGGTAGCGTGATCGTCAGATCTTCAGGTTTGCAGGTTGTCTGCTTGCGATCGTAGGACACAAACAGATCAAATGAATATAACCCTGCACCTCTAAGATAACTATTATAATCTGCGGCACAGGCATTCCAGCCTCTTCCTGCTAGCAGGCACCCTAAAAACCGCAAACTGGCCGTAAACTGAGTTGCAGAAGAAGCGCTTGTTATTGATACCACCCCGTTGATTAGGACACTGTTCCCACTACCGGCAGAAATATTTACATTCGCCCCAGAGGAAGCGGGTTCAACCGTTACCATATAGCCCGTTGTAAACGGCATTGTGAGAGTATTATTATCTGCCCAGGCGATTTTTAACTTCAGTTTTACTGTATCATTGTATAATCCCACGATGATATCGGAAGGATCCATACGCGTTATCTTATAAGTCCCTGAACAAGTTGTATCGTTAAAATTATGGCTATAAGTTGCGGACTGATTAGGGTTAATCGTAAAATCCTCACGAATAATTAAATTATCCTGATAAGTAATTTCTCCCGTACAGGCTGCGTATGTTTCAGGTAAAATCAATAACATCACGATAAAAAGAAAGAGTTTCATTTCACCACCTCACCACTACCGACAAATATAAACTTTACTTTCATCAACCGTTTTACCAAAGGTGATTGAACATGAAAGCCCCTGCTCTTTATCTACTGGTACACTGACTTCGGGCGGAATATCATTCGTTCGAATAAATAGCTGACTACCTTGTCCAACAATGCCCACATTATGACCATGATGATCTACTACATCATAACCAAAAATAAGAGGCGAACCATCAGGACGCTGCGCTTTAATAAACCATGGTTTACGCTGGTCGGTATCAAAATTCACTAGCACGACGGCCCCTCGGTACGGGGCGGCAACTTTACGGTTACCGCGTAATTCCGTTTCACTGCTACTTTGCGACACATCAAGCATAAGATGGTTTTCGCGATATGGCGTAAGGTTGTCATAAACCACCGTTCCTTTTTTATTGGTGGTCCGATATTTTTGGCCGTTAACGTAGGCTCCTTCAAGTCCCGGAGCCTGCATAATCGCAAAGGTATCTGAAAGCCGGCTGGATAAATTCAACCCGCCACTCCAGGCTACAACCCCACCGGAAATACTTCCGCCGGTCTGAGTATAATTGGACGACTGGCTGTAACTACCATTAAGCGTTGCAACGGGCGTATTCCAGGTTAAATTCGTCCCCGCAGTGGTCTCACTATCGTGTCGCTGATGACTAACATTCACGCCGTAATTAAATTGATCGCGACTGCCTGCCGTACCGGTTAAACCAATATTGTTTGAGGTAAATCCATCATCATCAAAGGTCGTCGAGTTCGACACATTCAGATGACGCCGCGGGGTAGTAATACCGTCCCCCCAGTCAAAGGGAATTGAAATAAACAGGTTAAAACGTTTATCTTCATTATGATCCTCGTCGTAAGTCTGACTGGCGGATAACGTATAATTAATTTTCTGGAACGTATTGGAATAGCTTATTTGATAATCTTTACTGGTGCCGCTACGTCCCCAGTAATCACGCCATAATGCACTCAGTGATACTGCGCCCCATCCTTCTGGCAAGGATTGGCTCACATTAGCTGAAAACGTATTTTTACGCCCAAAATCGTTTTGATAATAATCAGCAATATCGTATACATCATTCTTATCGCGACGATAGTTATTTTTATTATTGGCCCAGACATGATCGTTAAATGTGCGGTAATCCTGTGATGAATACCGATACGCAGCCAGACCAAACCGAGTTAATGTTTGGGTCAGGTATTTATTATAAGCAATCTGATAACTCTGACCATCAAATACATCGCCATTATCCTGTTTACTGTGCGCTCGCGTAGCGTCAAGCGAAATGGCGCCAATCCGGGTATTCCACCCCGTGCCGAGGGTAAACGCATTATAATGGTTCGATAGCATCGTACCGCCATAAAGCGTCAACAGGTTATTAAGGCCATACTGATAACTGATTTGTGTAAAATCGGCCTGATTATCGGCGCCTTCAATATGACTACGGCCGGCGGAAAAATCATACTTAGAGACGCCAGGCTGCAACATGTTCGGTACGGAAGCGTAAGGCACCAGCCAGGTATTTATCGAACCATCCGCCTCACGCACGGTGACATCAAGATCCGCGCCACCGCCCGCGAGTTGCAGATCCGCAATGGAAAAGGGGCCAGGAGGAACCTCTTTCTGATAAACAACGAATCCGTTCTGTTCGATGGTTACCAAAGCGTTAGTCTGTGCAATCCCCTGCACCAACGGCGTAAAATTCTGTTTCGAGTTTGGCAACATTTGCATATCGCGGAACAGGCGAACGCCGGTAAATCTCACAGAATCAAAAATCTCTGACGAGGTATACTGATCCCCGGCGCGTAATGTGCCGAGGAGCTCAGCGATACCGCGCTCCAGATACAATGTGTTGCTTTTCCACTCACCGCTGCTGCCATCGGTTTTATTAAATGTGGTATCCGCATGCGCTTGCCAGCCCAACAGATTGAAACCGCTATTGAACCGAACGTAAGTACTTTCACTACTGCCAGAATTCTTATAGTCACTGTAATACTGGCTGGCATAGTAAGAAGTATAAAATGCATTGATGCCGCGATCCCAGTTTTCAGGCAATACATAACCCGCCTCGACCTCATTTACATAGGCCTGGGGAACGCTCAAATCCAGCCGAAAAACGCCAATATTAAAAGTATAGCCACCGCTTCTCACGACATCTTTTAACGCAATACAATCCGTTGCTCCCTGCGGTTGCAGACCATCGCTTATCACACCAATATTTTTCAACAACTCAGTTGAAATACACGTGCTACCGGGATCATCGGCAACAATGATATCGTATTTACCTCGCCATTGATTGTTGACATAAATATCCAATTCGTACTGTCCCGGAATTGGCTTATTCTCATCCAGATGGAAATTTGTTATTTTTTGATCTCTCATTCCCCCCACCATAAAATGGGTATCAAACGTTTCCGTCGCGATAGCCTGCGTTTGCCAGGTAAACAGAGTCAATAAAACAAGCGAAGCGATGGGCGTCATCCTTAGCATGATGAACTCCTGTTTATTTTACATTAATTTTGCTACTAATATAGTTACCATTATCATCAATAATCGTTACTTCATACTGGCTTGTTGACGCATATTTCATGTTAATATTTTGCGTCGATAGCGGTGGCAGCATGATAGTTTGATCATTAATCTTAGTATTTCCTGCTTTTACATCCGTCACGGTAATCCAGTTTGCAGTATCATTTTTCATGATGACAGTTTTATTACTGCGAAATAAACCAATCCTCTGAAAACTGTCTTTGGTTACGGCGGCAATTCGACTGGGGCGCCATATTAATTTTATTCGATTCTGCATTGCGAATTTAAGCACATTTTTACCGGCGTTTTCCTGGCTGTTTGGTGGAATATCAAGCACATTCAGATAAAACAGACTTTCTTTGTTGTCCGGTAAGCTATTAGGCATTTTCTTGATTTTGATCTGCTGACCAGACTCAGCGGCAACGCGCGCCACTGGCGGCGTCAGCATAAATGGCACCTGAATTTTTTCTGGCGGTAATGAAGTGTTACCGTCATCAATCCAGGACTGTACCAGCGAAGCTTGCTCGCCCTGATTCACCAATTGTACAACGACTTCTTTCTTCTCTGCCGGGTAAATCACACGCGTACCATAAATAACAATACCAGCATGCGCAGGCAAAATTATGGCAGATAATAATACTGCAGATAATATTTTCATATTTACACGGCCTTGCTTATAAAAAACCGGCGACGAACGCCGCCGGTTGAATAAATTAGTCAGTAACAACCGTTAAAGTCAGTGTTGAGCTAACATCACCAGAAGCAACATCACCGTCTAAACGCGCATAGCGTGCTAAAAAAGTCAGGTCGTATTCACCGCTGCTATTTGGATCTAGTGTCACCCCCGTCTCTGGATCAATCTGATTATCCGTACTTCCGTAGTAAACCGCAAAACCGACACCTTTGGCAGACCCGTTATTAAATGTGATATCGTGGCTGTCAAATTGCGTTGAAGAGAAGGTAATACGCGGCGCTACACCCTGTTGACATTTTATTTTCAACGGCATCTGAGTTTGATTAGTTACTGCGTCATAAATCTGACCCGGGGTTAAATTAATTATTTTATCCGCACCAATTTCATTCAGTCTAATTTCAGCGGTGTTCGTACCCAAAAATTGACAGGTAGTACCAACCACCTTTCCGTTAATATTCAGAACGCCTGAATCATACTCATCAACAGCAAAAGCCCCAGCGCTCATAAATACAGTAGACAATACAGAAGCAGCAATAAGTGAACGTTTCATAATCTCTTCCTTAATGAAGTAATTTCTATTTGTTAAGAGTTATTAACCCTTGCAACGAAAATTCTCATAGACAGGAAGTTATCGCAATGTAAACACGATGTTTTGTTGATTTAAAACAATTTACAGATTGCAATATAATTGCAACAAATAATCATTGCTTATCATTATTTTGTAAACTTATTAATTTCCGAAATTTACTGCCCTTAAACATAAACACAACAAATAAAAAAGCCCATATCATTGATATCAATGATATGGGCCTGCGGAATTAATAAGAATTAGTCGTAATGATTAACAACAATCTGTCGGGTGCTATCACCAGGCACCGTGTATAGCTGCGTTGTCACACCTCTCATCGGCGTAGCGGCGGGTGTTTGCAGAGTTGAAACGTGGATAGTGTTGCCGCAACGCTGCTGCAACTGTGCGTTTACCACTTCTGTACTGCACGTTGGCGCGGTCACTTTTCCACTGATGGTTAATGTTGCGGTGTCGGAGGCAAAAACAGGTACGCTTATCCCATAAGCCGAAACTATAATTCCCATCAGCAAATATTTTTTCATAGTGAGTAATTGTTCCTCTGGTGAACGTCAAACAGTATGCAGGCCGTCCTGATGAGCAGTATGAACGTATCGATACCTTAAAACCAATTGAAAAAATAAATCAGTAGGATAGGTATGATCAATTCAAATAATGTTTTTGCCGATTATTTCAGATAAACACCTGTCTGTTTAAGCAGGAATTAACAATGCGGGGGCTATTATTTTATTAATACATTCACTGCATCAATATATATTAATGCAGTGAATGTCATATTCTCTTTGGAATACGTCAGGAGGATTACACCGCGCGGAAGGCGATTTCTCCCGGAATCACTTCACCCTGCCAGTAAAGCTGTGCCGCAACGCGATCGGCCAGTTCGCGATAGATCGCGGTAAACTCGCTCTCCGGACGGCTAACCACCGTCGGCGTACCGCGATCGAGATCTTCACGCAGACTAATATGCAGCGGCATCTGACCCAGAAGCTGAGTATGGTATTTTTCCGCCAGCTTCTGCGCGCCGCCCGTGCCGAAGATCGGTTCGTGATGGCCGCAGTTGCTACAAATATGCATACTCATATTTTCCACAATGCCGAGCACCGGCACTTCCACCTTCTCGAACATCACGATACCTTTTTTGGCGTCGATTAGCGCGATATCCTGCGGCGTAGTCACCACCACCGCGCCGGTAACAGGAATGTTCTGCGCCAGCGTTAGCTGAATATCCCCGGTTCCCGGCGGCATATCCAGTACCAGATAATCCAGATCCGGCCACAGCGTCTCCTGCAACATCTGCATCAGCGCCTTACTGGCCATTGGGCCGCGCCATACCATCGCGTTATCGTCAGTCACCAGATAGCCGATCGAGTTGGTCGCCAGGCCGTGAGACATAATCGGCGCCATATGCGTACCGTCTGGCGATGTCGGGCGCTGATCTTCTGCGCCAAGCATGGTTGGGATCGACGGACCGTAAATATCGGCATCGAGAACCCCGACCTTTGCGCCTTCAGCCGCTAACGCCAGCGCCAGGTTTACCGCCGTGGACGATTTCCCCACCCCGCCTTTACCGGAGCTCACGGCAATGATGTTTTTCACGCCATTAATGCCAGGCTGATTTTTGACGCGTTTCAGCGTCGCAATGTTGTACGACAGTTTCCAGTCGATCGCTTTTGCGCCCGTAATACGTAACAGATCGGCGCTGCATTGCTCTTTTAATACCTCAAACGCGCTGTTCCAGACGAACGGCATGACCAGCTCAACGTGCAGCGTATCATCCATCCAGGCGACGTGGTGCAACGCCTTAAGCGTGGTGAGGTTATGCTTCAGGGTTGGGTGCTGAAAATTCGCCAGCGTCCCGGCGACCATCGCTCGCAGGGTATCTGGTGATTTGGCCTGGGATTGTTCGTTCATCCCGACTCCTTTTGTAGTTCTGAAAAGTACGATTGTAACTTTGTAGTTTACTCCAGCGGTAACAATTATTCATTTACGGATAAATGCCCTTATCGATTGGCGCAGTAATTACCATTTTGGTACTATCAAAGCCCTTTTTTACAACAGAAGAAGTAATACCCACTATGACTCAAGTCGCGAAGAAAATTCTGGTAACGTGCGCGCTGCCGTACGCCAACGGCTCTATCCACCTCGGCCATATGCTGGAGCACATCCAGGCTGATGTCTGGGTCCGTTACCAGCGAATGCGCGGCCATGAGGTTAACTTCATCTGTGCCGATGACGCTCATGGCACGCCGATCATGCTGAAAGCGCAGCAGCTTGGTATTACGCCGGAGCAAATGATCGGTGAAATGAGCCAGGAGCACCAGACCGATTTCGCCGGTTTTAATATTAGCTACGACAACTACCACTCAACGCACAGCGACGAGAATCGCGAGCTGTCCGAGCTGATTTATACGCGCCTGAAAGAGAACGGTTTTATTAAGAACCGCACCATCTCTCAACTCTACGATCCGGAAAAAGGCATGTTCCTGCCGGACCGATTTGTGAAAGGCACCTGCCCGAAATGTAAATCCGCAGACCAGTACGGCGATAACTGTGAAGTGTGCGGCGCGACCTACAGCCCGACCGAACTTATCGAACCGAAATCCGTGGTGTCCGGCGCGACGCCGGTAATGCGTGACTCCGAGCACTTTTTCTTTGACCTGCCGTCATTCAGCGAAATGTTGCAGGCGTGGACCCGCAGCGGCGCGCTGCAGGAGCAGGTGGCGAACAAAATGCAGGAGTGGTTTGAATCCGGCCTGCAACAGTGGGACATTTCCCGCGACGCGCCGTATTTTGGTTTCGAAATCCCGAACGCGCCGGGCAAATATTTCTACGTCTGGCTGGACGCGCCGATTGGCTATATGGGCTCCTTCAAAAATCTGTGCGATAAGCGCGGTGACACGACCAGTTTTGATGAGTACTGGAAAAAAGACTCCGATGCCGAGCTGTACCACTTTATCGGCAAAGACATCGTCTATTTCCACAGCCTGTTCTGGCCTGCCATGCTGGAAGGCAGCCACTTCCGTAAGCCGACCAACCTGTTCGTTCACGGTTACGTGACGGTGAACGGCGCGAAGATGTCTAAGTCTCGCGGCACCTTTATTAAGGCCAGCACCTGGCTGAAACACTTTGACGCCGACAGCCTGCGCTACTACTACACCGCGAAGCTTTCTTCACGCATTGATGACATCGACCTGAACCTGGAAGACTTTGTCCAGCGCGTCAATGCCGATATCGTCAATAAAGTAGTCAACCTGGCCTCGCGTAACGCCGGTTTTATCAATAAGCGTTTCGACGGCGTGCTGGCGGCTGAACTGGCCGATCCGCAATTGTATAAAACCTTTACTGACGCCGCTGCGGTGATTGGCGAAGCATGGGAAAGCCGTGAATTCGGTAAAGCTATCCGTGAGATTATGGCGCTGGCCGACATCGCTAACCGTTATGTTGACGAGCAAGCGCCGTGGGTGGTGGCTAAACAAGAAGGCCGCGACGCGGACCTGCAGGCCATTTGCTCAATGGGCATCAACCTGTTCCGCGTGCTGATGACGTATCTGAAACCGGTACTGCCGACGCTTTCTGAACGCGTTGAAGCCTTCCTGAACAGTGAGTTGAACTGGGATGCCATCGAACAGCCGCTGCTCGGTCACAAGGTCAACACCTTTAAGGCGCTCTACAATCGCATCGACATGAAGCAAGTTGAAGCGCTGGTTGAATCGTCTAAAGAAGAGGTGAAAGCCGCAGCCGCGCCGGTTACCGGCCCGTTAGCCGACTTCCCGATTCAGGAAACCATCACCTTTGACGATTTCGCCAAAATTGACCTGCGCGTAGCATTGATTGAAAATGCTGAGTTCGTAGATGGTTCTGACAAATTGCTGCGTCTGACGCTGGATCTGGGCGGCGAGAAGCGTAACGTCTTCTCCGGCATTCGTTCCGCCTACCCGGACCCGCAGGCGCTGATTGGCCGCCAGACGGTAATGGTCGCCAACCTCGCGCCGCGCAAAATGCGCTTTGGCGTCTCCGAGGGAATGGTGATGGCCGCAGGACCTGGCGGGAAAGATATCTTCCTGTTAAGCCCTGATGACGGCGCGAAGCCTGGCCAACAGGTGAAATAAGCAACAAGCCGGAGCATGCTCCGGCTTTTTTAACCGCTTAATCCTGACTGGCATATCACCCCATCCGCGTGTTTTAACTTTTTCCTTAATAAGCAATAGCGTTAAGACTCCATATCCGGACTGCTAAATAACGGCTAAAAGTCATATTCTATCTCTCCCTGATACATTGCTATTACTGGGTTAAATTAATTCATTGAAATTATTTTAAAAACCCAATCATTATATAAAATGGAGTTTTAGATGAAAATTTCTGGCAAGTTATTGTCCGCGGCTTTGGCTTCCGTACTGGTGTTCTCTCTTGCTGGCTGTGGCGATAAAGAAGAATCAAAGACCTTTAACGCAAACCTGGCGGGGACAGAAATTTCAATTACTTACACCTATAAAGGTGACAAAATCATTAAGCAGACGTCTGAAAGTAAAATCAGCTATGCCACTGTAGGCGCTAAAACGAAAGAAGATGCCGCCAAAATTCTCGATCCGCTGAGCGCGAAATATAAAAATATCGCCGGAGTGGAAGAAAAATTAACCTATGAAGATACCTATGCCCAGGAAAACGTCTCTGTGGATATGGAAAAAGTGGACTTTAAAGCGTTACAGCAAATCTCAGGGACGATGGTGTCCGGCGATACCAGCAAAGGTATCAGCATGAAACAAACCCAGACGCTGCTGGAAGCTGCTGGTTTTAAAGAAGCGAAATAACTGGCAGGCATAATGTATTGCATCGACTGGTAAAGTCGCTCAGGGCGCTGCTTCGGCAGCGTCTTTTCTTTATGAATTCCGAAAAAAGACAGCCTCGCTGTAAGTCCCCTCGCCAAAGCCTATAATCCCTGAATTCCTGGCCACACCAATACTTAACGACAAGGAATTGTTATGCAGGTTCTACGTCTTATGGCACTGCCACTATTCGCGCTCTCTCTATCGGTTAGCATAACTGGCTGCGATCAGAAAAACGATACTCTCCAGGGAAAGCAAAATAACATGACAGCGTTTATCAAGAAGATAGCCGCTAGCAAAGAGTCAGAGGAAACACAACGCTATGTAGGTAATCTCAACGGTATTGAAATCAAGTTAACCTATTACTACAAAGGGGATATCGTTTTACGTCAAATATCTGAACATAAACTACTTTATAAGACCCTGAAAGCCAATAATAAAGAAGAAGCACAAAAAATGCTGAGTCAAGTCGGCGAAGCTTATCAGGGTATGCCGGGTTTGACTGAACGAATCGACTATTATGATAGCTATGCTACGGAATATGTGGATATTGATTTTACCCAGGCAAAAATAAGCGACCTCTGTAAATTGCCAGGATCATCAATTGACAACTGTTCCGCGTACTATCTGTCAATGATTCGCTCGCAGAAACTGTTGGAAGAGAGCGGGTATCATAGAATCAATTAGTATAATAATGCGTTTTCCCGGTCAGACAGGACGCTGCCGGGAACAATACCGCAGAATTACTTCGCCGCGTGTTCACGGGCCGCCAGACCGCGCAGAAAATAACGCATAAACTGATCGCCGCATTCGCGGAAGTTCTTATGGTCCGGCGCGCGCATCATCGCGGTGATCTCTGGCATTGAGACACGAAACAACTGACCGGTAAGTATCGCCAGGATATCATCTGTTTTTAGCGAAAAGGCAATACGCAGCTTTTTCAGCACAATATTGTTGTTGATACGACGTTCCGCCGTCAATGCAGGCGCCGCCTCATCTTTGCCGCGTTTTTCATAAATGAGGCCATTGAGAAATGAGGACAACACGATATCCGGGCAACGCTGAAACCCCTCTTCCTCTTCTTTGCGCAACCAGATTGCTATCTGCTCCGGCGTAGCATCAACGTTACCCAGCGCCAGGATACGCGCCAGATCGGTATTATTAGCTTTTAAAATGTAGCGCACGCTACGCAGAATATCGTTACTCAGCATGAGGCCTTCGGTCGTTTCTATGGCAAAACGATATTCTAACAGTCTTTTACAGGCCAATCGCCTCTTTTAAACTTTTCAGATAGCGACGGCTTACCGGCACCGTCAGGCCGTTGCGTAAAATCAGCTCTGCCTGCCCATTATCCTCCAGCCGAATTTCCTGCAAATGGGCCATATTCACCAGAAACTGACGATGACAACGCAGTAGCGGCGTCCGGCTTTCCAGCGTGCGCAGCGTCAGCTCGGTAAACCCCTCTTTCCCTTCACTGCTGGTCACATAAACGCCGCTCATACGGCTACTGACAAAGGCGACATCATCCATTTGCAACAAATAGATCCGGCTGTGTCCGGTACAGGGAATGAATTTAAGCGCCTGCTGGTTTTCCGGCAACAACGAAACATCCTGTTTACTGCGCTCCTGACGCAGACGATGTAACGTTTTTTCCAGCCGTTTCTCCTCTATCGGCTTGAGCAGATAATCAAAAGCGTGCTCTTCAAAGGCTTTGATGGCGTATTCGTCAAATGCGGTCAAAAAAACGATATACGGGCGGTGTTCCGGATCAAGCATTCCTACCATCTCCAGTCCACTGATACGCGGCATCTGAATATCCAGAAACAGCACATCAGGTCGCAACTTATGTACCGCGCCAATCGCTTCTACCGCGTTCGCGCACTCTCCCACAATCTCAATGTCATCCTGCCCCTGGAGCAAAATCCGCAGATTTTCCCGCGCTAACGGCTCATCATCCACAATCAGCACTTTAATCATGCGTCCTCCTCCAGTGGAAGTCGTAATGTAATTCGGGTAAAACAGTCCGGCTCGCAGGCCACGCTAATACCATAATCATCGCCAAAGTGTTCGCGCAGACGTTTATCAACCAGACTCATCCCCAGCCCGCTACTGCCGGCGGAAGGCTGATACAGTCCCGCATTATCTTCAATATCTAACATCAAATGCTGCCCTTCGCGCCGGGCGCGAATAGCGACGTTGCCGGTATCAAGCAGTTGCGACGTGCCATGTTTAATGGCGTTCTCAACAATCGGCTGTAATGTAAACGCAGGCAATTTCTGACGTGAAAGCGTCGATGGAACATCAAGCTGTACCTGCAGACGCGACTGAAAACGCGCTTTTTCAATTTGCAGATAAGCGTTCACGTGTTCAATTTCATCCGCCAGCGTGACGATTTCCGACGGGCGTTTTAAATTTTTGCGAAAAAAGGTCGACAAGTACTGCACCAGTTGGCTGGCCTGTTCGCTGTCGCGACGAATCACCGCTTTAATGGTATTGAGCGCGTTAAACAGAAAATGCGGATTCACCTGCGCGTGCAACAGCTTGATCTCTGACTGCGTCAGCAACGCCTTCTGCCGTTCATACTGCCCGGCCAGGATCTGCGCGGATAAAAGCTGCGCAATCCCCTCTCCCAGGGTGCGATTAATTGAGCTGAATAGTCGGTTTTTCGCTTCGTACAATTTAATGGTGCCCATGACTCGCTGATTTTCGCCACGCAGCGGGATCACCAGCGTCGAGCCGAGTTTACACTGCGGGTGTAGCGAACAGCGGTACGGCACTTCGTTGCCATCGGCATAAACCACCTCTCCGGTTTCAATCGCTTTCAGCGTATAACCTGATGAAATGGGTTTGCCCGGTAGATGGTGATCGTCGCCAATACCAGTAAAAGCCAGCAGTTTTTCACGATCGGTGATGGCGACGGCGCCAATATCCAGCTCCTGATATAACACCTGCGCCACCTTCATACTGTTCACTTCGTTAAATCCCTGACGCAGAATCCCCTCCGTTGACGCGGCGACCTTCAGCGCGGTAGCAGAAAATGCCGAAGTATATTTTTCGAACATGGCGCGCTTATCGAGCAAAATACGCATGAACAGCGCGGCGCCAACGGTATTCGTCACCATCATCGGCGCGGCAATATTACTGACCAGATGCAGGGCATCGTCAAACGGCCTGGCTATCAGTAAAATGATCAGCATCTGCACCAGTTCGGCAACACACGTAATTGCTCCCGCCGTCAGCGGGCTAAACACTTTGTCCGGGCGTCCGCGACGTATGAGAACGCTGTGTACCAACCCTCCCAGCAGCCCTTCGACGATGGTGGAAATCATACAGCTCAGCGCCGTCATGCCGCCCATAGAATACCGATGTAACCCACCGGTCAGGCCGACCAGCCCGCCGACGACCGGCCCGCCGAGTAGGCCACCCATCACCGCGCCAATCGCGCGGGTATTGGCAATCGAATCTTCGATATGTAGCCCAAAATAAGTGCCCATAATGCAGAAGATAGAAAACGTGACGTAACACAGAAGCTTGTGCGGCAGACGAACCGTGACCTGCATAAGCGGGATGAACAAGCGCGTTTTACTCATTAGCCACGCAATGACCAGAAACACGCACATCTGCTGAAGCAGCAGCAACACCAGATTAAACTCGTACATACCCGCAAACCACACTTCAATTAAAAGCGCGTAACATACATTGAGTACGATTAACTTTCTTTGAACTGTTGCATAAAAATATGAATTCGTGAATACGATCACTTAAACACCCCGCCGCAACCCGCTACTTCGCGTTTTAATGCATAAAAAACAGGCAAAACTTCCTGGTTCGTAAAAGAGCGTCTAAAGTTAAACCGGGACCTCGCGAGCAAGGGTGAAACGATGGCGCTTTACACAATTGGTGAAGTGGCTTTGCTTTGTGATATCAATCCTGTCACGTTGCGCGCGTGGCAGAGACGTTATGGACTTTTAAAACCACAGCGAACGGATGGCGGTCATCGTCTGTTTAACGATGCCGATATCGACAGAATCCGCGAAATCAAGCGCTGGATAGATAACGGCGTCCAGGTCAGCAAAGTCAAAGTGCTGCTCAGTAGCGACAGTAGCGAACAACCTAACGGCTGGCGCGAACAGCAGGAGATCCTGCTGCACTACCTGCAAAGCAGTAATCTGCACAGTTTACGGTTATGGGTCAAAGAACGCGGTCAGGATTATCCTGCCCAAACATTGACCACTAACCTGTTCGTCCCACTGCGGCGACGATTACAGTGCCAACAACCCGCCCTTCAGGCGCTGCTCGGCATTCTTGACGGTATCCTGATCAACTATATTGCGCTCTGCCTGGCGTCTGCGCGTAAGAAACAGGGAAAAGATGCGTTGGTGATCGGCTGGAATATCCATGATACCACCCGCCTGTGGCTGGAAGGTTGGGTCGCCAGCCAACAGGGATGGCGAATCGACGTGTTGGCGCATTCGCTTAGCCAGTTCCGCCCGGAACTTTTTGACGGCAAGACGTTACTGGTATGGTGCGGAGAAAACCAGACGCTGGCGCAGCAGCAGCAACTCCTGGCATGGCGCGCCCAGGGACACGACATTCATCCCCTTGGCGTTTAAACAGCAGCTAACAAATTCGCTTTAATGTATACTCCTTTTATTAACATAAGGAGTACATAATGCGCGTAGCGAAAATCGGGGTGATCGCCCTTTTCCTGCTGATGGCTATTGGCGGTATCGGCGGCGTGATGCTGGCAGGTTACAGTTTTATTTTGCGTGCCGGGTAAGCGCGCGCGTCAGCCTTTCAAACAGGCGATCGATAATGATCGCCGCCAGCGCCACCAGCAGCGCCCCCTGGATAACATAGGCCGTATTAAAGCCGCTAAGCCCGATAATGATCGGCGTGCCTAACGTACTGGCCCCCACCGTTGAAGCGATGGTCGCCGTACCAATATTGATAATCACCGAGGTTCGGATGCCCGCCAGAATCACCGGCGCGGCCAGCGGCAGCTCAACCTGATACAACTGTTGGCGACGGCTCATTCCCATACCGCTGGCAACGCTCATCACGCTGGCAGGCACCGCGCCCAGCCCGGCCAGGGTCGCCTGCAGGATGGGCAACACCCCATACAGGATCAAGGCGATAATGGCCGGTTGCTGACCAAAACCCATGACGGGTACCGCGATCGCCAGTACCGCGACCGGCGGAAAGGTCTGCCCGACGGCGGCGATAGTCTCCACCAGGGGACGAAACTCTTTCCCACTTTCTCGCGTGACCGCAATCCCTGCGCCGACGCCCACCACGACGGCAAACAAACTTGAGATGCCCACCAACCAGAAATGGGCGAGCGCGAGGGCGGCAAAACTCTCCTGTTGGTAGACCGGGCGCGGTAAATCGGGAAACAGCGCGGCGAAGAACGGCTGGCTATAAGGCAATCCAAACAGCAGAAGCAAGAACAGAACAATAAGCCAGAGAAGCGGATCACACAGTCGTTTCACGGGGGGACGTCTCCGAAAGCAGATCGCGGAAATGGAGCGTACCGCAGGGCTCGCCCTGCTGATTCGCCACCGGCAGGACGTCGCACCGACGGGCGACAAACATCGATAGCGCATCGCGTAGCGTCATCTCTTCCACCAGCGCGTCGCCGCTGAGCTGTTCATGCCGACGTACATAATCGCCTACGCTACGTAACGAAAGCAGCCTTACGCCCAGCTCGCTGCGGCCAAAAAATGCCTGCACGAAATCATTTTCCGGCGAGGTCAGCATAGAAAGTGGCGATCCCTGTTGGATAACGTGGCCCCCGTCCATCAGCACCAGATGGTCGGCGAGGCGTAGCGCCTCGTCGATGTCGTGCGTCACCAGTACGATGGTGCGCCCCAGTAGCTGATGAATGCGGGTCATCTCCTGCTGCAATGCGCCGCGCGTTACCGGATCAAGCGCGCCGAAAGGCTCGTCCATCAGCAATACCTGCGGATCGGCAGCCAGCGCCCGCGCAACGCCGACCCGCTGCTGTTGCCCGCCGGAAAGCTGATGCGGATAGCGATCGCGCAGCGCGCTTTCCAGACCCAATAATGCCATCAGTTCATCAATACGATCGTTAATCCGCGCACGCGACCACTTTTGTAGTTGCGGTACGGTGGCGATATTTTGCGCCACCGTCCAGTGGGGAAAAAGGCCGATAGACTGAATGGCATAGCCCATGCGACGGCGCAGTTCAAGCACCGGCAGGCTGCGGATCTCTTCCCCGGCAAAACGGATCGTTCCGCTATCATGCTCTACCAGCCGGTTAATCATCTTCAGAGTGGTCGATTTTCCCGAACCGGAGGTGCCAATTAACACCGAAAAGCTGCCTTCGCTAAAGTGCAAATTGAGGTCGCTAACAGCCTGTTGATCGCCGAAGGTTTTACTGACATGGTTAAATTCAATCATCGGTTGCTCCCTTCAAAAACGCGATCCATAAATCAAACAGCGCGTCGATCACTACCGCCAGCGCAATCACCGGAATGACGCCCAACAGGACTAAATCAATGGCGCTGCTCAATAGCCCCTGAAACACCAGCGCGCCGAAACCTCCCGCGCCAATCAGCGCGGCGACGACGGCCATTCCCACTGTCTGGACCATTACTACCCGCAGGCTACGTAAAAAGACCGGCAGCGCCAGCGGCAGTTGCACATGCCTGAAGCGCTGGCCGCTACTCATTCCCATTGCTCTTGCGCTCTCCAGCACATCGCGTGGCACCTGATTGAGCCCGGCGACCACGCCGCGCACCAGCGGCAATAACGCATAGAGCACCAGCGCTATCAGCGCAGGCGTCATGCCGGTTCCCGCGACGCCGAATTCGGCAAGCCACGGAAACTGTTTCACCAGCCCGGCCAACGGCGCGATCAGCAGGCCAAACAGCGCGACGGAAGGAATAGTCTGGATCACATTCAGTACGGTAAACACCGGCCCCTGGCGTGAGGCGGAAAAATAACACCAGACGCCCAACGGTAGTCCGATCGCCAGCGCCGGCAGCACCGTGCCCGCCAGTAACATTAAATGTTGCACCAGCGCGGCATCGAAAACATCCTGGCGGTTGGTATACTCTTTCAGAAGCGAGAGGTTGTCGAACGTGCCTGAAAACAGCAGCGCCAGCGGGACAATAACAATTTGCGCGTGCAGCAACCAGCGCCACAGCGGCCCAACGGTAATACGGCGGATCGCATCGCTACAGGCCAGCAGCATCAGACCGAGGCCCAGCCACAATCCACTTCCCAGACTGGTACGCGCCAGCGGACTGCCCTCCTGCGCCAACTGGGTCGCCGCCCTGCCGACTCCCCACAGCATGACAATAAAAAGCGTCTGCGCCATCATCAGCGTCAGTACGCTACCGCGTTTACCGGGCACAAAGCACAGCGTAAACAGCGCGCATCCCGCGCCAGTCAGCATCCAGATGGTCGCCGGCCAGATCTCCCATAACTGGCGCCCCTCGCCGCTCACCAGACGATTCGGGGCGTAATTAATGAAAGGCAGCGCGACAGCAAGCAGGGCCAGAACAACCAACAGCAACAGCACACGATTAACCGTAATTTTTTTGGCAGCGTCACTCACAGATTACTTCACCCACCCTTTTTGTCGGAGGTAATCTGCGGCGACTTTTTTCGCATCCAGCCCTTCTACGGCGATTCTGGCGTTCAACTGTTGCAGCGTTTTCTCATCAAGGCTGGCGAAAACGGGCTGCAGCCAATCGGCTATCTGCGGATAGGCCTGTAACACCGATTCACGCACTACCGGCGCGGGGGCATAGATAGGCTGGACGCCTTTCGGGTCGCTCAGGGTTTGCAGACCCAGCGCGGCGACCGGGCCGTCGGTGCCATACGCCATCGCGGCGTTAACACCGGATGTTTGTTGCGCGGCGGCTTTGATCGTGACCGCCGTATCGCCGCCCGCCAGCGACAAGAGCTGGTTCTGATTCAAGGTAAAATCATAGGCTTTTTCAAATGCCGGCAGCGCATCCGCCCGTTCGATAAATTCCGCAGACGCCGCCAGTTTAAAAGTGCCGCCCTCTTTCAGATAACGGCTGAGATCGGCAAGCGAGGAGAGTTTATTTTTTTCCGCGATGTCCTGACGTATCGCGATGGTCCAGGTGTTGTTGGCCGGCGCAGGCGTCAACCAGACCAGCTTATTCTGCTCCGCATCCAGTTTTTTGACTTTCTCAAAGCCTTGCTTTGCATTTTTCCATGCCGGATCGTTTTCATCTTTAAAAAAGAACGCCCCGTTACCGGTGTATTCCGGATAGATATCCAGCTCTCCGGCGGTAATCGCGCCACGAACGACTGGCGTCGTCCCGAGCTGAATTTTATTGACCGTTTTAACGCCGTGGCTTTCCAGTACCTGCAAAATCATGTTGCCGAGCAGCGCGCCTTCGGTATCAATCTTTGACCCGACCGTCACGGGCGATGCCGCCTGTAGAGGTAAACTCACCGTCGCCAGCAACGCCAGCAAACTTACCCATAGCTTTGAGATCGTCATGATGCTTTCCTCATCCTTTTACGGCCTTTTTCAGAGACTTGAGAAAAAAGCATAGTTGAAAAGTCTGCGTTTAACCTAGGATTTTCCGCCAGTGTAAGTGACGTGGCAGGCAATAAAAGGGGGGACAGAAAAAGTCATTGCCAGACAGGGCGCTGCTATCGCGCCCTGTTGACGGCAGGCTTACAGTAGCTCGAACGATCCTTGTTTAACGCGAGCGGAATCCACGCCGATAAAGACGTTGAACTTGCCGGGTTCCGCGTCATATTTCATCTGCTGATTCCAGAACTTCAACGCCTCGATATCAATCGGGAAACTCACGGTTTTACGTTCGCCGGGCTTGAGGGTGATTTTTTCAAAGCCTTTTAATTGCTTCACCGGGCGGCTCATTGATGCCGTGACATCCTGTAAGTACATCTGGATGACCGTGGCCCCTTCGCGTTTACCGGTGTTCGTGACCTCTACGCTGGCCGTGACTTTGCCGTCGCGTTGCATTGTCGGTGAGGAGAGCGTGACGTCAGACACCGTAAATGTGGTGTAGCTCAGACCGTAACCAAACGGATAGAGCGGGCCATTCGCTTCGTCAAAATAACGTGAGGTGTATTTGTTTGGCTTTTCAGGATTATACGGGCGTCCCGTATTGAGATGGCTGTAATAGACCGGAATTTGTCCCACCGAACGCGGGAAGGAGATCGGCAGTTTGCCTGACGGGTTGTAATCGCCAAACAGCACATCGGCAATGGCGTTGCCGCCTTCCGTCCCGGCAAACCAGGTCTCCAGAATCGCATCGGCCTGTTGATCTTCTTTTACCAGCGCCAGCGGTCTGCCGTTCATTAATACCAGTACCAGCGGCTTACCGGTGGCTTTCAGAGCGGTGATTAAGTCGCGCTGACTCTGCGGAATGGTGATATTGGTACGGCTGGAGGCTTCATGCGCCATCCCCTGCGACTCGCCTACCACCGCGACCACCACATCGGCCTGTTTCGCCGCCTGCACCGCCTCATCAATCATCGCCTGCGGTGAGCGCGGATCGATTTTCACCGCCTCTTCATACAGGTTTAAGAAATCGACGATATCTTTATCGTTAGTGATATTCGCCCCTTTGGCATAGAGGATCTTCGCCCCGTCGCCGACGGCATTTTGAATACCCGCCAGCACCGTCACCGACTGATTCGCGACCCCAGCAGCAGACCAGCTTCCCATTACATCACGTTGACTGTCGGCCAGCGGCCCAACAACGGCAATGGTGCCCGATTTTTTCAGCGGCAGCGTTTCCAGCCGGTTTTTCAGCAGTACCACACTTTCCCGCGCCACTTCCCGCGCCTCTTTACGATGCAGGCGGCTTTCGGCATTGGTGTCCACCGGGTCGCTCTCTTTCGGCCCCAGATGGCTATAGGGGTCGTTAAACAATCCCATGTCATATTTTACGTTGAGCACATGGCGCGTCGCGTCGTCCAGTTCCGCCATCGTCACTTTGCCCGACTTAATCAGACCCGGCAGATATTTGCTGTAATACTCATCCGCCATGCTCATATCCACCCCTGCCTTTAGCGCCACGCGCACCGCATCTTCCGGGTCGGCCGCGGTACCGTGTTTAATCAGTTCTTTAATAGCGCCGTGGTCGGAAACGGTAATTCCCTTAAAGCCCCACTCATCGCGCAGGACATCTTTCAGTAGCCAGGAATCTGACGTCGCAGGCGTGCCGTTCAGCGAGTTCAGCGCCACCATCACCGCGCCGCTCCCCGCATCCAGCCCCGCTTTGTACGGCGGCATGTAATCATTAAACAGGCGCTGGGAACTCATATCCACGGTGTTGTATTCTTTACCGCCTTCAACGGCGCCATAGGCGGCAAAATGTTTCACGCTGGTCATCACCGAATAGCGGTCCGCCGGGCTTTTGCCCTGCATCGCTTTCACCATGGTTTCGCCCATGATGGAGGTTAAATATGTATCTTCGCCAAAGCCTTCGGAGGCGCGTCCCCAACGCGGATCGCGGGAGACATCCACCATCGGCGCCCAGGTCATATTCAGGCCGTCGTCCGCCGCTTCATACGCCGATACGCGTCCTACAGTTCTTACCGCATCCAGATTAAAAGAAGAAGCCAGACCGAGGCTTATCGGGAAGACGGTTCGCTGGCCGTGTACCACGTCATAAGCAAAAAAGAGAGGAATTTTCAGGCGGCTCAATGCCATCACCTGATCCTGCATTTGACGGATATCCTGGCGGGTGACGGTATTGAAAATCGCCCCTACCTGCCCGTCTTTGATCATCTCGCGAATCGCTTCTTTCGGGTTATCAGGGCCGACGCTAATCAGACGTAACTGACCAATTTTTTCATCGACAGTCATTTTCTTGAGTAAATCCGTGACGAACGCGTCGCGCGCTTCGGGCGTCAGCGGGTGATTGCCAAACAGGTTTTCCGCCAATGCTGGCTGCATCGCCAGACTCACAGCAACACCTACTGAACATAACCATTTCATGTTGAGTCTCTCTTTATCTTTATCCCGACGAGGCGGTAAAAACAGAATAAAAACCGCAGTTTGCCATAAGCCTAAACGCGAGAGGAGAAGAAAGCGAAGGTTATTCTCCTAATTTTCCGCACAGTCGAATACGCAACCACCAGCAAATGGTATCAAGGCGGCAAATGAATACCACCAACACAGAGACAATTTGAATGAGAAAGCGTATTGTCATACCAAGCGCTATGCTTAACGCTGATATTTTGTCCCACCACAAGGAGTGGAGAATGTCTTCCATAACAATGACTGATAATAAAACGTTCCTGAATGAGCTGGCCCGCCTGGTAGGCCATTCTCACCTGCTGACAGACCCCGCCAAAACCGCCCGCTATCGCAAGGGTTTCCGTTCCGGTCAGGGCGACGCGCTGGCCGTTGTTTTCCCGGGTTCATTACTGGAACTGTGGCGTGTGCTCAACGCCTGCGTTAACGCTGACAAAATTATTCTGATGCAGGCCGCCAACACCGGTCTGACGGAAGGCTCCACGCCGAACGGCAACGACTACGATCGCGATATTGTGATTATCAGCACCCAGCGGCTGGATAAGCTGCACTTACTGGATAACGGCCAACAGGTTCTGGCCTGGCCCGGTACGACGCTCTATGCGCTGGAAAAAGCGCTTAAACCGCTGGGCCGTGAACCGCACTCGGTGATTGGTTCGTCGTGTATCGGCGCGTCGGTCATCGGCGGTATCTGTAATAACTCCGGCGGCTCGCTGGTGCAGCGCGGCCCGGCCTATACCGAGATGTCGCTCTTTGCCCGTATTGACGAGCAAGGCAAACTGCAACTGGTCAATCATCTGGGTATCGATCTTGGGCATACGCCGGAGCAGATCCTGAGCAAGCTGGATGACGAACGGATTAAAGATGAGGATGTGCGCCACGATGGTCGTCATGCGCACGATCACGACTACGTGACGCGGGTACGAGATATCAACGCCGATACGCCCGCCCGCTATAACGCCGACCCGGACCGTTTGTTTGAATCTTCCGGCTGCGCCGGAAAACTGGCGGTTTTTGCCGTTCGCCTTGATACCTTTGCAGCGGAAAAAAATCAGCAGGTTTTTTATATCGGCACCAATCAGCCCGCGGTACTGACTGAAATCCGTCGGCATATTCTGGCGAACTTCGACAATCTGCCAGTGGCGGGAGAATATATGCATCGCGATATCTACGATATTGCGGAGCAGTACGGTAAAGATACCTTTCTGATGATCGATAAACTCGGCACCGACAAGATGCCATTCTTTTTCACGCTAAAAGGCCGAACCGATGCGATGCTGGAAAAAGTAAAATTTTTCCGTCCGCATTTCACCGACCGCGCGATGCAGAAATTCGGCCATCTGTTTCCCAGCCATCTGCCGCCACGAATGAAAAACTGGCGCGATAAATATGAGCATCATCTGCTGTTAAAAATGGCGGGAGACGGCGTCGCAGAAGCGCAACGCTGGCTGAATGAATTTTTTAAATCCGCTGAGGGCGGTTTCTTCACCTGTACGCCGGAAGAAGGCAGCAAAGCCTTCCTGCACCGCTTCGCCGCTGCTGGCGCGGCGATTCGTTATCAGGCCGTACACGCTGATGAAGTGGAAGATATCCTGGCGCTGGATATCGCTCTGCGCCGCAACGATACCGACTGGTTCGAGCATCTGCCGCCGGAAATCGACAGCCAACTGGTACATAAACTCTATTACGGCCACTTTATGTGCCACGTTTTTCATCAGGACTATATCGTGAAGAAAGGCGTCGACGTCCACGCGCTGAAAGCGCAAATGCTGGAGCTGTTGCAGGCGCGCGGGGCACAATACCCGGCGGAGCACAACGTTGGACATCTGTATAAAGCGCCGGAAACGCTGACGCGTTTTTATCGGCAAAATGACCCAACCAACAGTATGAACCCCGGTATCGGCAAAACGAGTAAGCGGAAATTCTGGCAGGAAAATACGCCCGACGAAACGCATTAACACCGAGTGGTTTACCGTGAATGCCCGGCGGCGCGATGCCTGCCGGGCCTGCGGCGACTTAATCGTTCTGTGCGGTTTGCGCTCCGGCGCTGGCGCTGGCTGCCGCCATTTGCGCGGCTTTTTGCTTTTTATAGCTCAGCGCGGCAGCCGGAACGGGCATGACTTTACCGGTTTCAATCCATGTACGCAGGCGACTGGCGTCCGCAAAGTGGGTATATTTGCCGAACGCGTCCATGACCACCAGCGCGACCGGTTTGTTATTGATCACGGTACGCATCACCAGGCAATGCCCCGCCGCATTGGTAAAGCCGGTTTTCGTTAACTGGATATTCCAGTTATCACGATAGACCAAATGGTTGGTATTGCGAAACGGCAGCGTATACGCAGGATGCGAGAATGTCGCCATATCTTCGCGCGTGGTGCTTAGCTGGCCAATCAGCGGGTATTGCTTCGTGGCAATCAGCAATTTTGTTAAATCCCGCGCGGTCGAGACGTTATGAATCGACAGCCCCGTCGGCTCAACGAAGCGGGTATGCGTCATGCCCAGCGCTTTCGCCTTCGCATTCATTGCTTTAATAAACGCGTTATAACCGCCAGGATAATAGTGCGCCAGGCTTGCCGCCGCACGGTTTTCGGATGACATCAACGCCAGCAGCAACATATTTTTGCGGCTAATTTCGCTGTTCAGGCGCACGCGGGAGTAAACCCCTTTCATTTCCGGCGTCTGGCTGATATCGACCTTCAGTATTTCATCCAGCGGCAATCGCGCGTCGAGCACGACCATCGCTGTCATTAATTTGGTTATCGAGGCAATCGGACGCACCAGATCCGGGTGGTTCGAATAGATCACTTTATTGGTGTTGAGATCAACAATCATTGCGCTACCGGAGGCAATCTCAGGTTGAGACGCCGCGGTTGTCGCTGCCGTTTTCGCCACAGCCTGCGGGGCAAAAGGAACGGCCAACATCAGAGCAAGGCTCAGGAATGAAGCTCGGAATTTCAGCATGATGAGATTTCTGATAATGATTCACGCGCGTCGTAACGCACACCGCCTGAGCTAAGATTATACTCAAGCTAGCAGTGGCATCATAGCGGCACGCCAGCGTTGCCGCTACAGAAGAATCGTCAGCAAATGCTGCATTGCTGGCTTTTGCGCCAGCCCTTTTTCGCATCAGAACAGGCGGTAGCCGTATCCCCACAGGATCACGGTGATCGCCAGTAGCACCTCCAGGACCAGTACGCCGATAGCGAGCGTCGAACTGGAGAAGCTTAATCCTTCCTCTCTATTAATGTTAAGGAAAGTCGGAATACCCAAATACAGCAAATAGCCGGTGTAAAAGAGCGCGACAGCGCCGACCAAAGCGCATAGCCATACCAGGGGATAGAGCGCCACCAGACCACTTAAAAACAGCGGCGTCGCGACATAGCCGGCAAAAACCATACAGCGCGCAAGCGATGGCCGTTGCGGATAGTTTCGCGCCATCCACCAGATGACGCGTCCCATCACCGCGACGCCCGCCAGCATCACGCCGTAGAACAAGACCGCCAGCGCAAAAGCGGTAAACAGCGAGAGTTGTAACACGTTGCCGTCGCCAAAATTCCAGCCGATTTGCGTCGTGCCGATAAAGGCGCAGACGACGGGAATCGCCGCCATCAGCAAAACATGGTGCGTATAGTGATGCGAAACGGTTTCGTTTTCGCTTTTGATCACCTGCATTTCCCGATCGGGATGGGAAAAAAGCCCCCATACATGGTTCATACTGCCCCCTTCTGCTGCCTCAGATGCCAGTATGTTCAAGTATAATTCAGTTTCTGGTTATTTTATGAGCAATGGCAAAATAGTCTCCGGCAAAACGTCGGCTTTGCCGCGCACGCCTCTTGCCAGGGTGTATGCTTAATGCCGGAGGTGGTTTACGCATGGATATCAACACGCTTATTACGCATTATGGCTATGCGGCGCTGGTTATCGGCAGTATGGCCGAAGGTGAAACCGTTACCCTGTTGGGGGGCGTCGCGGCGCATCAGGGATTACTCAAGTTTCCGCTGGTGGCGGCGGCCGTCGCGCTGGGAGGGATGATGGGCGATCAGCTACTTTACCTGTTAGGACGATGCTATGGCGGGAAGATCCTGCGTCGTTTCCCGCGTTATCATACGAAGATTCGTCGCGCGCAGAAAATGATCCAACGCCATCCGTATCTGTTTGTGATCGGCACGCGTTTTATGTATGGCTTCCGGGTGGTTGGCCCGCTGCTGATTGGCGCCAGCCGCCTGCCGCCTAAAATTTTTCTGCCGCTGAATATTGTAGGCGCGCTGATCTGGGCGCTGCTGTTTACCACGCTGGGATATCTTGGCGGCGAGGTGATCGCGCCATGGCTGCACGACCTCGATCAGCATCTCAGGCACGGGGTCTGGCTGATTCTGGCCATCGTCCTGGTGGTGGGCGTGCGCTGGTGGCTGAAAAGACGCGGCAAAGCGGAGGCCCGTTAAACCCGATGGTATCCGGATGGCATAACGCCGCCATCCGGCACCCGGCGTTTATTTTGCGTTGAATTGCGGATTCACCAGCATAAATCCGCCGTCGACAATCAGCGACTGACCGGTGGTATAGCTTGCGCCTTCCGAACACAGCCAGGCGACGAGGCTGGCTATTTCATGCGTAGAACCCGGTCGGGCGATAGGGATCGAGGGTTCCGATCCCGGCTCAATGTCGCTGTCATCCATATCATTCATCGGCGTGGCGATAGCGCCTGGCGCGACGGCGTTGACCAAAATATGATGCTCAATCAGTTCCAGCGCCATGGATTTAGTCAATCCCCCCAACGCATGTTTCGCCGCGGTATAGGCGCTGGCTTGCGGAAGCGGCGTATGCTCATGGACGGAGGTGATGTTGATAATGCGCCCTCCCTCTCCTTGTTTAATCATATGCCGGGCGGCGATCTGCGCGCAGAGAAACGCGCCATCGACATCCACGGTAAAAATTTGCCGCCACTGCGTAAACGGCATATCAATAAACGCGGATTTGGTCATCGCCCCGGCATTATTGACCAGCACGTCAACGCGCCCCAGGCGCTGGATAAGATGTTCAATGGCCTGCGCGCCCTCGGGTAACTGGCTCAGGTCAAGATGAATGGTCTCTGCCCGCACACCAAACTGCGCCGCTTTTTTCGCCGTCTCCTGCGCGCCGCGTTCATCGGAATGCCAGGTGATACCAATATCAAAACCGTTTTGTGCTAATAACAACGCACACGCTTTGCCAATTCCCGAATCTGATGCCGTTACAATTGCGACTTTGGTCATATTCCTCTCCGGATGAATCATACACAGCCTAAGTATAGGAACCCTGTCTGAATCATCTGGAAAAATCAGGAATGATAACCGCCGCCCAGCGCGCTGGTAAGCTGAATAGAGGCATCCAGCCACTGGCCCTGCAACAGCAAGCCGTTACACTGCTCGCGCAGTGCCGGGATTTTGGCCTCGCTCACGCGGGAACCCGCAATAATGCCGGCATTAAAGCGCGCTTGCGCCAGACCGACCACACGCTGCGCGTCATGCTCAATCTGCTGCTGATGCTGATTTTTCTGCGCCAGCGTCTCTACCTGACTGGCGGCGCGCGCCACATCATTAACCGCATCTACCACCGCTTTGTTGTAGTTGGCGATAGAAAGGTTGCTTTGCGCTTTGGCGATATCGAGGTTGGCATTCAGCCTGCCGCTGTCGAAAATCGGCAGCGTCAGCCCGCCGGTAATGCCATATTGCTGTGCGGAATGGCGGAACAAATCGCTCAGATGTAACGCATCCTGCTGTAAAAAAGCCATCAGATTGATATCGGGATAAAACGCGGCCTTCGCGGCGTCAATGCTGCTCAACGAGGATTCAATGTACCAGTGCGCGGCCTGTAGATCCGCCCGGCGCGCCAGCAACGAATACCCCAGTTGCGACGGTAACTGGCTTTCAACGGCGGGGAGACTCACCTGACGCAGCTTGAGCGCCGCCGATTGCGTATTGGTTAACGCGCTGAGCCGCGCTTCAATAACCTTCATTTTACCGTTAACGTCATTCAACTGCTGCTGGGTTTTGCTGGCGTCGATATCGGTCTCGACCCCTTCAACAGAAGAAGTAATACCGTGTTGATACAGCTCCCGGTTTACCGCCACCACGTTTTGCTGCTCATGCTCGATTTGCATCAGCACATTTTTCAGCGCTGCCTGTGTTTGCCACTCCCAGTAGAGTCGCGCCACGCCGCTTGCCAGCAATTGTCGGGTCTGCTCCTGCTCCGCTTCGCGCGCTTTGACCGCCCCGATCCGCGCAGTAACTTCAGCGCGGTTTTTCCCCCATAAATCCAGATCCCAGCCCGCCGTCAGGCCGAATGTACCGTTGGTATACCACGGCCCGGTCGTTCCCGCCGCGGGGTCGGTAATCGCGAATGGCCCCATCAGCCCTTCCGCGGACATTCGCTGGCGCTCAATGTCAGCAGAAAAGTCGAGCTGCGGGCCGTCCTGCGCCTCAACCGCTTTCGCCTGCGCTTCCGCCAGTTGAATACGCTGTTCAGCCACCTGCATATCCGGCGAATGCTGTATGGCATTATCAATCAGCGCGTCAAGCTGCGCATCGTGATACGCCTTCCACCACTGGCTATCCGGCCAACCGTTTTTCAATGCCGCCGGCAGGCTGGAATCAACATGAGAAGAGGGCGTCTGCTGGGTCAGCGACTGGCGGGTATCGTGCATAGGGGCGCAGCCCGCCAGCAAAATAAAAAGCGGTAAGCTCGCTGTCGCGGCAAGGAAAGAATTACGATTCATGGAGGTGTTCTGATAAAAAAAGGTGCGCAGAGAGTACGTCTTACGGCGATCTATTTTTTAGTTACGCGTGGCAATACATCATCAGACAACAAAAGACATATTTTGAAATTTATATGATTAGTAAATAATTTCATCTGATACATTTTTTGATGTAATACTTCAATGAAAAGTCCCACTAACCCGTTCATAAATGAACGATTTTGCTGCAATACGCGCCAGCAGCCTTCATGAGTTAAACGTCGCCGCGCCCAACAAGGCAGCAGATGGCTTAATACTTTCCTATACTTTGTTTGTATTTACCAATAAAGGGACAAACAATGAAAATTCTTCTATGGGCAATCTTAATTATTTTTCTGATTGGGCTGTTGGTGGTAACGGGCGTGTTTAAGATGATTTTCTGATTCCTGCGCCGGGCAGCGATAGTATCTGCCCGGCACACGTTCTGGACGCTGTAGAGATTAGATTTTAATAGCCTGAATCGCCCGCGCAATCTCGGATGAACGGTTTAACGCCCGAATCGACTGAAAGAGTTCCGTCGCCTCAATATATTCCTTACGCAAATATCCCAACCACTGTTTAATACGCGCGACATGGTATAAACCGGTATCGCCCTGCTTTTCCAGTCGGGTATATTTTTGTAATAACGTTACCACTTCCGGCCACGGCATACGCGGTTCGTTATACTTCACCACCCGGCTCAGGTTAGGAATATTTAACGCCCCACGGCCAATCATCACCGCATCGCAGCCGCTGGTCGCCATACATGCCTGCGCGCTCTGCCAGTCCCAGATTTCGCCATTCGCGATAACCGGAATAGTCAGACGCTGGCGTATTTCGCCGATCGCCTGCCAGTCGATATGCTCGGCGCGGTAGCCCTGCGCTTTGGTACGACCATGCACCACCAGTTCACTGGCGCCAGCCTGCTGCACAGCATCGGCGATTTCAAATTTTCTATCGCCGCTATCCCAGCCGAGACGCACTTTTACCGTCACCGGAAGATGCGACGGTACCGCGGCCCGCATCGCTTTCGCGCCCTGATAGATGAGTTCGGGATCTTTGAGCAATGTCGCGCCGCCGCCGCTGCCGTTCACCACTTTTGACGGACAGCCGCAGTTCAGGTCCACGCCATACGATCCCAACGCCGTCGCCCGCGCGGCGTTTTCCGCCAGCCACTGCGGATGCTGGCCCAGAAGCTGAATACGCACCGGCGTGCCGGACGGCGTGCGGCTGGCGTAATGCAACTCCGGGCAGATGCGATGAAACACTTTTACCGGCAGCAGCTGATCCACCACGCGCACAAATTCGGTGATGCAGAGATCGTAATCATTCACTTCGGTCAGCAGCTCGCGCACTAACGCGTCGAGCACGCCTTCCATCGGCGCCAGTAAAACACGCATATCGGTATCCACAGCAAAAAAAGAGGCGCTATCATAACGCCTCTCTGCGATGAGCAAAACTTTTTGCCGGGTGGCGGCGCAAACGCCACGCTACGTCACGTAAGGCGCTCAACGCGGCTCAAGACAGTTATCTTCTTTCCAGCCGTACAGCCATTCGATACCGCGATAAAACGCCTCCTGCGATTTCCCTTTCCACAACAGATTACGCACCTGACGCTCCACCCCGGCGGCGTGATAGAGACGCCCCATCTCGCGGGTAGACCAGACGATACGCGCCGTGCGGGGAATACGCACCGACTCATACAGCGCAAATGCCTGCTGCGCGTCGCCGTCGCAGCGTTCCAGCGCTTTGCCTAGCGTGACGGCGTCTTCCAGCGCCATACAGGCGCCCTGGGCCATATATTGCGCCACCGGATGCGCGGCGTCGCCCACCAGAGTGATACGCTCGGTTCCCCATTTTGCGACCGGCTCGCGATCGGCGGTCGACCAGCGGCGCCAGGAGGTCGGCTTATCCAGCATCTGACGCGGGCGGGGATGAATACCGGCAAAATAAGAGAGCACCTCTTCTTTACTGCCGTCTTTCACGCCCCACTCTTCTTGCTGGCGGCTGTGGAATGTCACCACCAGATTGTACTGTTGGCCTCCGCGCAGCGGATAATGGACCAGGTGACAATGCGGGCCTGCCCACAGCACCGGCGCATTAATACGTAAATCGTCCGGCATATCGTCGCAATCAATCACCGCCCGATAGACTACATGCCCCGTTACGCGCGGCGCGTCGCCGAGTAAACTTTGCCGCACGACCGATTTAACGCCGTCGCAGCCCACGAGAATATCCGCCGTCCAGCTATTTCCCTGCTCATCAAACACCGTAACGTCATCCGGCGTCTGGCGGATATCGACAATATGGGTCGAGGTACGATACTCCACGCCAGGGTGCGTCAGCACCGCTTCCCATACCGTTGCATGAATATCTACCCGGTGAATTACCGCATACGGCCCGCCAAAATGGTCGCGGAACGCCTGTCCGGTTTCAATGCGTACCACTTCTTCGGCATTCACGGCATCCATCATGGTAATGTGATCGGTAAACACCGCACGCTGGCGGGCAACATCGCCCACACCGAGACTATCCAGCGCCGAAAAAGCGTTCGGCCCAAGCTGAATACCCGCGCCAATCTCGCCAATTTCGTGCGCTTTTTCCAGCAGCATGACTTTTATTCCCTGGCGCGCCAGCGACAGCGCGGTCGCCGCGCCGCCGATTCCGCCACCTACAATAATTGCGCTTGTCACGTGAGTCATGGTCATTCTCCTTTTCAGGCCGGGATTTTATCTTGTTGATTTTCCGGCGCGGCGGCAATAAACGCCGGTAGCTGTACGCAGGCGTCATAAACGGCTTTACAGCGCGGATAGCCTGATAAATCGCAGCCCATCCTGAGCGCATTCGCCCACTGAGGAATCAGGCAGCAGTCCGCAAGTCCTGGCGCGTCGCCCACGCAGAATCGTCCGGACTGACTTTTACGCAATAGCTGCTCTACCGCGCTTAACCCTTGCTGTATCCAGTGGGCGTACCAGCGTTTTTTATCCTCTTCGCTAACCTTCAGCTCATCGGTCAGGTAGCGCAACACGCGCATGTTATTGATTGGGTGTATATCGCAGGCGATAGCGTAGACAATTTCCAGCGCCTGGCTGCGCGCCGGGTCGCTCGTCGGCAGCAGCGGCGTTTGCGGAAAATGTCGGTCCAGCCAGTCGACGATGGCCAGCGATTGCCCCAACGATTCGCCGTCATCAGTGACCAGCGTCGGCACCAGGCCTACCGGATTCATCCGTCGGTAGGCCAGCGCATTCTGCTGGCCGATACGAATATTGACGCCCACCGTCTGGTAATCAATCCCCTTTAACGCCAGCGCAATACGTACACGATAAGACGCCGAACTATTAAAGAAACTGTACAGCTTCATCGTTCACCTCAGACAATTTTCACAGCAATCGGCGTCAGACCTTCTACGTTCCCGGTGATAACATCCCCTTTCACCACTGCGCCCACCCCCTCTGGCGTACCGGTGAAAATCAAATCACCTGGCTGCAATTCAAAAAAGCCGGACAAATAGCTGATGGTTTCATTCACCGACCAAATCAGGTGACGAATATCGCTGCGCTGATGGTCTTCGCCGTTAACCTGTAGCCAAATAGGGGCGTTATCCACATTATGCGTTTCAGCGGCTTTGTGTAATGGCGCAATGGGCGCGGAGAGATCGAACGCTTTGCCAATTTCCCACGGGCGTCCCATCTGACGCATTTCCATCTGACGATCGCGACGCGTCATGTCCAGACCGGTGGCGTATCCCCAGACATATTCATGGGCTTTTTCCAGCGGGATATCGCTCCCCTTTTTACCAATCGCCACCACCAGCTCAATTTCATAATGGTAGTTATCAGTCTGCGCCGGATACGGCAGTTCCAGGGTATCCCCCTCCGCTACCGGGACGACAGCGTCCGCTGGTTTACAAAAGAAGAACGGCGGTTCGCGATCGGGATCAAAGCCCATTTCACGGGCATGGGCGGCATAGTTGCGACCCACGCAGTAAACGCGACGTACCGGAAACTGCTCATCACTGCCCGCCACGGGTACTGTCACTGGGGCCTGCGGCTGGAATACATATTTGGTCATGTTCTCTCTCCCTAATTAATAACGTGCTTCGCGGAACAGCCCCAGGGCTTCCTGAACCGGCTTGTCCGAAAAGCTGAATAACACCGTGTCTTCGCTGCTGCGAAACGACACCTCATGCCAGGTCGGCGCCACAAAAATGTCTTTTGCGGAAAAATGAAAAGTTTCGTTGCCGATAGTGACCTGCCCTGCCCCTTCAACGACGTGGTAGATAGTGCTGTCGGTGCTCCGCGCCACACGCGAGGCAAAGCCTTTTGGCAGCAGTTGCAGGAACGCGCCCATCGACGGCATCGGATAACCGCCGGTGACGGGATTAACGTAACGCAGCTTGTAGCCTTCCCACTCATCCGGATCGCCCATACGGGTCAGATCGTGCAGCGCCTCGCGACTGCGGTCGTAACGGTAGTTGAAAATCGGCGACGAGTTCCCGCGCTGGTGGCGCAGCGGCAGCATATTCGCTGCATAGCGCGGCAGATAATCGCCCTCTTTTCGCGTCACCGGCTGCTGATCTTCGGGATAGTCTTCCGCAAACCCACAGCCCAGGAGGTTGACTAACGGCAGATCCAGACCATCCAGCCATACCACCGGCTCTGATCCCGGATTACCATGATCGTGCCAGCGCCACTGCGGCGTCAGGATAAAATCGCCGGTATGCATTGGCGTGCGCTCGCCGTCCACCGCGGTAAATGCGCCTTTACCTTCGACGATAAAACGCAGCGCCGACTGGTTATGGCGATGACTCGGCGCGACTTCGCCGGGCAGGATCAGCTGTAAACCAGCGTATAAGGTCGCCGTGATCGACGACTGACCGCGCAATGCCGGATTTTCCAGCACCAGCACCCGGCGGATCGCCTCTTTCGCGCCAATGACATTGCCGCTTTCCATCAGTAGCGGACGAATTTCCTGATAATTCCAGTAGGCCGGCGCGCAGTTGGCGTTTGGCGTCTGCGGTACCAGGTGATGTAACGATTCCCACAGCGGCGTCAGATTCTGCCCGGAAATATGCTGGTAATACTGCTGACGGCTATCTTTTACGTTCTGATTTATTTCAGACATGGAGATTCTCCTTATTCGTTTACGACGCTGGCACGCGGCAGGTCGTCAGGTACAGAAATCGAAAGGCGGACAACCACCGTCAGCAGGGTAAGCATTACCGCGCTGATAGCCGCCGGAATAGCAATGACAAAAAACAACGTATCGAAAGAGAAATTGAGGGCCATCATCATGCCGCCGGAGAGCGAACCGACAATCGCCCCGCAGCGTCCAATGGCGTTCGACCAGCTCACGCCCGTCGCCCGGCTTTGGGTGGGGTACAGCGTCGCCGTCAGAGCATTAAGCCCGACCTGGGAACCGCTAATACCGATGCCGGTACCAAAAATCGCCAGCGCCATCAGCCAAAGGCCGTTTTCGCTCAGGCCTATCATGACAATGCAAACTGCGCCCAGCGCATAGCTCACCGCCAGTACCCGGAACGGGTTAAGCCGGTCCATCAACACGCCGAGTAACAGCGCGCCAAGCGTGCCGCCAACCTGGAATGCGGCAGTCACCCACGACGCCTGTTGCAGATCAATACCGCGATGGTTAAGTAACGTCGGCATCCAGCTGGAAAGCAGATAGATAATGAGCAGGCTCATAAAGAACACCACCCATAACATCAGGGTAATGACAAGCTGTCGCCCGGCAAAAAGCTGGCGAATACTGCCTTTGGCGATGGCTGCCGTCTCATGCAGAAAGAATTGCGTATCGTGATAGCGCTCGCCGGTAATGGCGCTGACCGTCCGGGCGACAACGGCTTGCGGTAGTTGGCGGCGTACCTGCCAGCGGGGAGATTCCGGCAGCGCGAACAGCAGGCCGAAAAACAGCATCAAAGGCAAGATGCCGCCTAGCGCCAGAATTCCGTGCCAGCCAATCAGCGGCACCAGTTGCGCGCTCACAATCCCGCCCATCGCCGACCCCAGGGTAAAACCGCAGAACATCAGCGTGACCAGCGCTCCGCGTCGACGAGCGGGAAGGTATTCCGACGTCATGGTGATGGTATTCGGCATCGCTCCGCCCAGTCCCAGACCGGTTAAGAAGCGCAGCAACACCAGGGTTTCTATATCCGGCGAGAAAGCGGAAAGCAGACTCAATGCGCCGAATAGCGCCACGCAAAGCTCAATGACCCGCTTGCGGCCAAAGCGATCCGCCAGCGGCCCGCATAGCAGCGCGCCGGCCGTAAGCCCCAGCAGCCCTGCGCCAAACAGCGGCGCAAGTTCGCTGGCGCTTAGCTGCCAGTGAGTACGAATATCCGGGGCGATGAAGCCAATCGCGGCGGTGTCAAAACCGTCGAGCATAACCACCAGAAAACAGCAGATGATAACGCGCCACTGCATTTTGCCGACGGGCGCGGCATCAATAAGGGCTTGTAGATCACGTCGTTGAGTCATAGCTAATGCCTCAGTGCAGGGAGATAGATGTTGTTTTTATGTTTGCTATGTTACGAGTTTGTAGAGTGAGCGATAAAATGTACAATGGCTTTTCAGGCAGAGACATAACCTGGAGGTTATAGCGAATGGCGAACTGGGCGCAGAAATTGAAATTACATCACCTGCAAACGCTGGTTGCGCTGGGCGAACAGGGCAACCTGACGCACGTCGCCCGGATGATGAATATCTCCCAGCCGGCGCTATCGAAGTGGTTATCTCAACTCGAAGATGAGATAGGCATCACGCTTTTTGAGCGCCACAGTAAAGGGCTACGCCCCTCGGAAGGCGGTAAATTACTGCTCCAGCACGCCCAGCGCCTAATTAACGATCTGGAGCGTTCACAGTATGAAATCGCCCGTTTTAAGCAGGGCGGCCTGGTTGGCAGCCTGAAGATCGGCTGTTCGCCCGTGGCGACTGACTGCGTATCACAGGCGATTCTGAGCCTGCTTAACGAAATGCCGACGCTGCATCTGAATATTGAAGAGAAGGTAATGACGCCGCTGCTGCACGATTTGCTTGCCGGTCAGGTGGATGTGGTGGTAGGGCGTGTCGGCGGCCGCGCCCTGCAACTGCCGCTTAATTATCAGGTACTTTATACCGAGCCGGTCTGCTTTGTGGCGCGTCCGCACCATCCGCTGGCCGCGCGAGCGCAGATCGCCTGGAGCGATCTGGCGCACTGGCGATGGATAGTCTGGCCAACCGGCACCCCTATTCGCATCAGTATTGATAACGCCCTCGTCGATAACGGCGTCATGCTCCCGGAAAACACCATTGAGTCAGCGTCAATGAACGTCAGCACCAATTTGCTGCAAAGCAGCGATATGATCTCTATTCTTTCTTTACGGCTGGCGCAACGCTATGCCAGCCAGGGGCAACTGGCGATTTTAAACTTGCCAAAAATTGAGCAAAAAGGCAGCGTAGGGATGTTCTGGCGTAAGAATGAGACGCCGTCTTTGGCCCTGAGTCGCTTTTTGTATTTTTTAGCCCAGGTTTAACGCCGCCGACCAGGGGCATTGCCCGATGTTCCTGCTGTCTATACCCACTATGCTAAGAATTCATGATGTGATCGGTAGCACGTTTTAACGTTTAATTGTATGATGAATCCATCTCATCAAGGGCTTTAAACATGAGTAAGTCACTGAATATTATCTGGCAATATATACGCGCTTTTGTATTGATTTATGCCTGTTTGTACGCAGGCATTTTTCTTGCATCACTGCTTCCTATCACTATTCCCGGCAGCATTATCGGGATGTTAATTCTGTTTGTATTGCTGGCGCTGCAAATTCTGCCGGCAAAGTGGGTTAACCCCGGCTGTTATGTGCTGATTCGTTATATGGCGTTGCTGTTTGTGCCGATTGGCGTTGGGGTCATGCAATATTTTGACTTACTGCGCGCGCAATTCGGCCCGGTGGTGGTCTCTTGCGCTATCAGTACGCTGGTCGTTTTTGTGGTCGTAAGCTGGAGTTCACATCTGATACACGGTGAGCGTAAAGTGGTTGGGCAGAAGGGAACGAAAAAATGATGACATATATCTGGTGGTCGTTACCGCTGACGCTGGCGGTATTTTTCGCCGCCCGCAGACTGGCGGCGCATTTTAAAATGCCGTTGCTGAATCCGCTGCTGGTGGCAATGGTAGTCATTATTCCTTTTCTGTTGCTGACCGGTATTCCCTACGAGCACTACTTCAAAGGCAGCGAAGTACTTAACGATCTGCTGCAACCAGCGGTGGTGGCGCTGGCCTATCCCCTTTATGAACAATTGCACCAGATTCGCGCGCGTTGGAAATCCATTATTAGCATCTGTTTTGTCGGCAGTCTGGTAGCGATGATTACCGGAACATCCGTTGCCTTGCTGATGGGCGCAACGCCTGAAATCGCGGCATCGGTACTGCCTAAATCCGTGACTACGCCTATCGCGATGGCGGTGGGCGGCAGCATCGGCGGCATCCCCGCGATCAGCGCGGTATGCGTAATTTTTGTCGGTATTCTGGGCGCGGTGTTTGGCCACACGCTGTTAAACGCGATGCACATCCGTACTAAGGCCGCACGCGGGCTGGCAATGGGGACCGCCTCACATGCGCTCGGTACTGCGCGCTGTGCCGAGCTGGATTACCAGGAAGGCGCGTTTAGCTCCCTGGCGCTGGTGATCTGCGGCATTATTACCTCGCTGGTAGCGCCCTTTTTGTTTCCGCTCATTCTGGCGGTAATGCGCTAACGACGGGACAAAAGACCGGGTTAAAATTTGCGATACGTCGCGCATTTTTCATTTAAGTTTCACAAGTTGCATAAACAATGAGATTTATATCACATATTAAGACATAGCAGGCCCGTAAACTACGGTTCCATTACATTGTTATGAGGCAACGCCATGCATCCACGTTTTCAAACTGCTTTTGCCCAGCTTGCGGATAATTTGCAATCAGCGCTGGCCCCTATCCTGGCGGACCACCATTTTCCCGCCATGCTGACCGCAGAGCAGGTCTCGACGCTTAAAAATACGGCGGGACTGGACGAAGACGCGCTGGCTTTCGCACTGTTACCTCTGGCGGCGGCCTGCGCCCGTACCGATTTGTCCCATTTTAACGTCGGCGCGATTGCGCGCGGCGTTAGCGGCAACTGGTATTTCGGCGCGAATATGGAGTTCCTGGGCGCCACCATGCAACAAACTGTGCATGCTGAACAAAGCGCGATTAGCCACGCCTGGCTACGCGGCGAAAAAGGGCTCGCCGCCGTCACCGTTAACTACACGCCTTGCGGCCACTGTCGCCAGTTTATGAACGAGCTGAACAGCGGTCTGGATCTGCGCATTCATCTGCCGGGCCGCGCGCCGCATACGTTACGCGATTATCTGCCTGACGCTTTCGGGCCAAAAGATCTGGAGATCAAAACGCTGCTGATGGACGAGCAGGATCATGGCTTTACGTTAACGGGCGATACGCTAACGCAAGCGGCGATTACGGCAGCCAATAAGAGCCATATGCCTTATAGCCACTCACCGAGCGGCGTGGCGCTGGAATGTAAAGATGGCCGTATTTTCACCGGCAGCTATGCGGAAAACGCCGCCTTTAACCCTACGCTTCCCCCACTGCAAGGCGCGCTAAACCTGCTGAGTCTCAATGGCTATGACTATGCGGATATTCAGCGTGCGATTCTGGCGGAAAAAGGCGATGCAGCATTAATTCAATGGGATGCCACCGCCGCAACGCTGAAAGCGTTAGGTTGCCATAATATTGACCGCGTGCTTCTCGGCTAAGCAAATGTGCCGGATAGCGACGCACTGGCGTCTTATCCGGCCTGACTCTCCTCTCCCGCGACCCGATACAAGGGAAATCATGCTGAAAATCTCCGCAATCAGACGGCGGTTTCTTGCGCTACGTCTTCGGGTACAGTAGCCTGATCGTACTTTCATCCTGGTATCGAGTTTCCTGCATGTTAAAGCGCGTGTTTTACAGCCTGTTGGTCCTGGTAGGCTTGCTGCTGTTGACGGTGCTTGGCCTCGATCGGTGGATGAGCTGGAAAACAGCGCCCTATATCTATGACGAGCTACAGGATCTCCCCTACCGCCAGGTTGGCGTCGTGTTAGGGACAGCCAAATACTATCGCAAGGGTGTCATTAATCAGTACTATCGTTATCGTATCCAGGGCGCGTTAAACGCTTACAATAGCGGTAAAGTCAATTACCTGCTGCTCAGCGGCGACAATGCCCTGCAAAGCTATAACGAACCGATGACCATGCGCAAAGACCTTATCGCGGCGGGCGTCGATCCTGCGGACATTGTGCTTGATTACGCTGGCTTCCGTACGCTTGACTCCATTGTGCGTACCCGCAAAGTGTTTGATACCAACGACTTTATTATCATCACTCAGCGCTTCCACTGCGAACGCGCCTTGTTTATTGCGTTGCATATGGGCATTCAGGCGCAGTGTTACGCGGTACCTTCGCCCAAAAATATGCTGACAGTGCGCCTGCGCGAATTTGGCGCCCGCTTTAGCGCGCTGGCGGATCTCTATATTTTTAAACGCGAACCGCGTTTTTTAGGCCCGCTGGTACCTATTCCCACGCAGCATCAGGTGCCGAATGACGCCCAGGGATATCCGGCCGTTACGCCGGAACAATTGCTTGAACTGGAAAAGAAAAAAGGGAAATGATCATGGATGTACAGACGATATTTGTCATATTAGCCTTTCTGCTACTCCCGCTTTTTTGCTTCCGTGAGGCCTGGAAAGGCTGGCGAACCGGCGCGGTAGATAAAGTTGTCAAAAATGCGCGAAAACCGGTTTATGTCTATCGCCATGCCGATCCCGTACAATATTGGTCTTATCTTTTTCTTTATACCGGTTGCGGTTTTTTATTTACTGGAATGATTATTTATCTTCTTTTTTATCGTTAATCTATTTATTATCCCTTTAAAATTGAGAATAGTTATTATTATGATATAAGGAACAAATGCTGTTTTGCATTCTGGTTTCATTTTTTTGTGAATTCTTTCACAGAATACCCTTCTTTCAATGCTTAGGCTGGCGGTAGATTTTGGATCATTAAAACGCGTTATTTGCGTTTCGCCTTAATTTATTCAAGCATTAAGGAAGATTATATGCCGCAACAAAATTATCTGGATGAACTCACGCCTGGTTTTACGCCATTACTGGCAATAAAAGAGGCTTCACGTTGTTTATTATGTCACGATGCGCCCTGTAGTCAGGCTTGCCCGGCGCAAACCGATCCGGGGAAATTTATTCGTTCTATTTACTTTCGCAATTTTAAAGGCGCAGCGGAAACTATCCGGGAAAATAATGCGCTTGGCGCCGTCTGCGCCAGAGTCTGTCCGACGGAAAAATTATGCCAGCGCGGATGTACACGTTCCGGAATAGATAAACCTATTGATATTGCACGCCTGCAACGTTTTATTACCGATTTTGAACAGCAGACTGCCATGCAGATTTATCAGCCCGGGAGTAAAACACGCGGGAAAGTCGCGATTATTGGCGCGGGTCCGGCAGGTTTGCAGGCAAGCGTGACGCTCACGCATTTAGGCTATGACGTCACCATTTACGAAAAACAGCCGCAGCCCGGCGGATGGCTGCGTCACGGCATCCCGGCATTTCGTCTGCCGCAAAGCGTACTCGATCAGGAAATTGCCCGCATTGTAGAAATGGGCGTCAATATTAAATGTAATTGTGAGGTGGGCGGGTCGCTATCGCTTGCGCAACTCAAAGCCGAATATCGCGCCGTGCTGATGACCGTCGGGATGTCCTGTGGCTCTGATTTACCGTTATTTGAGCAAGCCAGTCACGTAGAGATTGCCGTTGATTTTTTACAGCGCGCCCGTCAGGCCGACGGCGATATTAGCGTTCCGCGTAGCGCATTAATTATTGGCGGCGGCGACGTAGCGATGGATGTCGCCAGTACGTTAAAAATTCTCGGCTGCCCTTCCGTCACCTGCGTGGCGCGGGAAGAATTAGCCGAATTCCCCGCCAGCGAAAAAGAATTTACCAGCACGCAGGCATTAGGCGTATCGATTATTGATGGCTTTACGCCTGTCGCCGTCAGCGGAAATAAAGTGACCTTCCACCATGTACGCCACTCAGGAGAACTGACGCTGGAAGCGGAAAATATTATTTTGGCCGTGGGGCAGCACGCGCGACTGGATGCCTTTGCGGAGATAAAAGCGCAGCGTAATATTATCGACACGCACAATTATCAAACCGACGCCCCGGCGATCTTTGCCGCTGGCGATATTGTTAAAGGTGATAAGACCGTCGTTTATGCGGTAAAAACCGGAAAAGAAGCCGCTCAGGCTATTCATCATTATTTAGAGGAGGCCTGCTCATGTTAACAAAAGATTTGTCTGTTACCTTTTGCGGCGTTAAGTTTCCCAATCCGTTTTGTCTCTCTTCTTCTCCGGTAGGCAATTGTTATGAGATGTGCGCCAAAGCCTATGATACCGGTTGGGGCGGGATCGTTTTTAAAACCATTGGTTTTTTTATTGCCAACGAAGTCTCTCCACGTTTTGACCACCTGACGAAAGAAGATACCGGTTTTATTGGTTTCAAAAACATGGAGCAAATTGCTGAGCATCCGCTGGAAGAGAACCTGGCCGCCATTCGACGGCTAAAACAGGATTATCCGGATAAGGTGCTGATTGCTTCCATCATGGGGGAAAATGAGCAGCAGTGGCAGGAACTGGCGCGTCTGGTTGAAGAAGCCGGCGCGGATATGATTGAGTGTAACTTCTCTTGCCCGCAGATGACCTCGCACGCCATGGGAAGCGATGTAGGGCAAAGCCCGGAACTGGTTGAAAAATACTGCCGCGCCGTAAAACGCGGTTCATCTTTGCCAATGCTGGCGAAAATGACGCCGAATATTGGCGATATGTGTGAAGTCGCGCTGGCCGCCAAACGCGGCGGGGCCGACGGTATCGCCACCATCAACACCGTGAAATCCATTACTAACATCGACCTGAACCGCAAAATCGGGATGCCGGTGGTTAACGGTAAATCCAGTATCTCCGGTTATTCAGGAAAAGCGGTGAAACCCATTGCGCTGCGTTTTATCCAGCAGTTGCGAATGCACCCTGAACTGCGCGATTTCCCGATTAGCGGTATCGGCGGCATTGAAACCTGGGAAGACGCTGCCGAATTTCTGCTGCTGGGCGCGGCGACCCTACAGGTGACGACAGGCATTATGCAATACGGTTACCGCATTGTAGAAGATATGGCGAGCGGCCTCAGCCACTATCTGGCCGATCAGGGATTTGCCTCATTACAGGAGATGATCGGGCTGGCGAATGGCAATATTATCCCGGCGGAAGACCTGGATCGCAGCTATATCGTCTATCCGCGGATTAATCAGGAGAAATGCGTCGGCTGCGGACGTTGCTATATCTCCTGCTATGACGGCGGCCATCAGGCGATGGAGTGGGATGAACACAGCCGCACGCCGCATTGCAATACGGAAAAATGCGTCGGTTGTCTGCTGTGCGGTCATGTCTGCCCGGTCGCCTGTATTGATTTAGGCGAGGTCAAATTTAAAAAAGGCGAAAAAGAGCACGCGTTAACACTGTAGCTCGCGGTATGAAGCCCGGCGCGCAGTTTCGCTGCGCCGGGTTATCTGATAAGCAAGGCAATAGGTCTGGATAACTACTTCTTACGCGCGTATTTCAGCGAGTCCAGCGCCACGGCGAAAATGATAATGCCGCCTTTGATAATGTACTGCCAGTACGGGTTTACCCCGATATAGGTCAGGCCGTAGTTGATGACGGTAAAGATAATGACGCCGGTCACCACACCGAAGACCGTACCCACTCCGCCGCTAAATGATACGCCCCCGACCACGCACGCGGCAATCGCATCCAGTTCATACATAAAGCCGAGGTTGTTGGTGGCAGAACCAATACGCCCTGCTTCCAGTAAGCCGCCGAAGGCATAAAACACGCCGGAGAGCGCATAAATCATCAGCAGGTTCAGCGCCACGTTTACTCCGGAAACTTTCGCCGCTTCCGGGTTGCCGCCAATAGCAAAAATGTTTTTACCAAAACGGGTCTTATTCCACAGCACCCAGACAAACGCTACCGCAATCAGGGCGTAAAAGGTTATGTATGAGAGCCGGAAACTGCCCATCGCCACAAAGCCCTGCGCAAAGGTGGAAAAGCCGCTGTCAAAGCCGGAAATGGGCGAAGCGCCGACAAAGTCATAGTAAAGGGAGTTGATCCCATAAACGATAATCATCGTGCCAAGCGTGGTAATAAACGGCGTCACATTCAGGTAAGCAATGATGATGCCGTTCACCAGGCCAATCACCGCGCCAATCGCGCAGACAATCAGGATGACCAGCGCAATCGGCATGGTCGCCATTTCCGGAAACACTTTATTGGCGTTTTCCATTGATTGCAGTAATGTTGCCGCCACGACCGCCGCCAGCCCTACCTGACGCCCCGCCGACAGGTCTGTCCCCTGGGTGACGATGAGTCCCGCCACGCCCAGCGCGATAATAATACGTACCGAAGATTGCGTCAGAATATTACTTAAATTCAGCAAACTTAAAAAAGTCGGGTCCTGGAAAATAATAATCGCCAGCAACACTAAAAGAACGACGTAAATTCCGCCCTCTTTCAGCCAGGTCAAAAAGCTTTTCTTGTTTAACGCACTCATAAGGAGCCCCTGATCTTAAAGGTGCAAAGAAGCAAGACGCAAAATTTCGTTTTGCGTTGTTGTTTTAGTATCGACAATGCCGGAAACGAGACCGTTACTCATCACCAGGATACGATCGGTAATCCCTAACAGCTCCGGCATTTCAGAAGAGATAATGATGATCCCCTTGCCTTTTTTCGCCAGTTCCGCAATAAGCTGATAAATTTCAAATTTTGCGCCGACATCAATGCCGCGGGTCGGTTCGTCCAGCATTAATATTTCCGGCTGCGTTAATAGCCAGCGACCAATGATCACCTTTTGCTGATTGCCGCCGGAAAGTGAACCAATTTGCGTGCGATGCCCCGGCGTTTTTACCCGCATGGAATCAATGACCCATTGGGTGTCGCTTTTCATCCGGGAATTATCCAGTAACCCCACTTTATTTTTATAATTACGGATATTCGAAATTAATGAGTTAAACCCGATATCCAGATAGGCATAAATTCCGGTGGAACGGCGCTCTTCCGTCACCAGCGCAAAACCGTGGTTAATCGCTTCGTTCGCAGTGTGATTATTAATTTTCTTGCCATGTAAAGTGATTGTCCCGGACGACTTCTCACGAATGCCAAACAGCGTTTCGACGATATCGGTACGCTTTGCCCCAACCAGACCGGCAATGCCCAGAATTTCGCCCTTGTGCAAATCAAAGGAGACATCGCGAATGGAAGGCTGGCGCAGCGAGGTCAGGTGACGTACCTCCAGAATCACGTCGCCCGGCTTATTTTCTTTATCCGGAAAGCGCTGGTTCAGGGAACGCCCGACCATCATCGCAATGATCTTATCCATATCCAGCCCTTCCAGCGGCTGGGTGGCAATCCACTGACCGTCGCGCAAAATAGTAATTTCATCGCACAATTGAAAAATTTCTTCCATTTTATGCGAGATATAAACAATGCCGCAGCCGCGTTCTTTCAGCTTGCGAATAATGGTGAACAGATGATTAACCTCTTTCTCAGTTAGCGATGAGGTCGGTTCATCCATAATAACGATCTTAGCGTTATAGGAAAACGCCTTCGCAATTTCGATCATCTGCATTTGCGAAACGGATAACGTTCCTACGCGCGCGCGCGGGTCAATATCGATATCCAGCTCATCAAATATCGCTTTGGTATCCTGGTACATTTTATCCTGGTCGACAAACATACCTTTGGTGGGATAACGTCCCAACCACATGTTATCCATGACCGAACGTTGTAATACCAGGTTTAACTCCTGGTGTACCATCGAAATCCCATTCTCCAGCGCTTCTTTCGCCGAATGGAAGTCCACTTCTTTTCCCTGAAATACAATGCTGCCGGAATCTTTTTGATAAATACCGAAAAGACATTTTAATAATGTTGATTTGCCTGCGCCGTTTTCACCCATTAATGCATGAATAGAATGCGGACGAACGTTTAAGTTGACATTATCAAGCGCTTTCACGCCGGGAAATGATTTGTTAATGCCACGCATTTCCAACAAATATTCACCCGACGGCGGAGAAATCGTGCTGCCCATAATGATACCCTGTCGGCCTTTTTAATTATGACTATCCGCGCCGGATGGCAAAAGAAATACGTTATCCGGTCTGCGGCGCGTCACCCTTCCACGGTTTCAGGGCGCAACAAAATTGCGCCCACAGACGGAAAAGTTATTTTTGGGTAAATTCGCTCAGATTGTCTTTGTCCACGCCGACATAAGGCACGCGCACGATTTTGTTCTCAATCTTCCAGCTGGTGCCGTCAGCCGCGCCCTTGCCTTCGGCGAGGTTTTTCGCCAGATCGAATGTCGCTTTCGCCTGATTGTTGGCGTCATTCAGTACCGTACCGGCCATCGCGCCCGATTTCACCAGCGCCAGGGCTTCCGGTAACGCATCGACGCCAAAGACCGGAATCGACGATTTATTATGCGCTTTCAGCGCCTCTACCGCGCCCATCGCCATCGCATCGTTATTCGCGATAACCACTTCAATCTTGTTAGCGTTCGGGCCAGACAGCCAGGCATCCATCTTATCTTTTGCCTGCGCGGTATCCCACATAGCGGTGTCTAACGCCAGTTGCTCGGTCTGAATACCTTTAGCATTTAACTCTTTCACCACATACGTCGTACGGGCTTCAGCATCCGGGTGCCCCGGCTCGCCTTTCAGCAGAACATACTGAATTTTACCGTCTTTATTCAGATCCCAACCCTGATTCGCCTGCCAGTGTTTGGCAATCAAGTCGCCCTGAATCACACCGGATTCTTTAGAGTCAGTCCCGACATAATACGCCTTGTCATAGCTGTCCAGCGCTTTGCGGGAAGGCTCTTTGTTAAAGAACACCACCGGCACATTTTGCCCGCGCGCTTTCTCAATCACCGTACCGGCGGCTGCCGGGTCGACCAGGTTAATCGCCAGAGCTTTAACCCCTTTCGCCAATAAAACGTCAATTTGATCATTCTGTTTAGATTGATCGTTTTGCGAGTCATTCATCAGTAGCTGAACATCCGGCGCGGATTTGCCATCTTTTTCAATAGCCTTACGCACCACGGACATAAAGTTATCGTCATATTTATAAATCGTCACGCCAATTCGAGTATCAGCCGCCTGCGCGTGCGCGCCGAATAACAGACTTGCCATCACGGCAGAAAGGGTCAGTACCTTCTTATTCATGGTAGCTCCGGTTTTATTATGTAGGGTATAGCGTAAAAAAATGCCCGGCTGTTCAGCACGTTAACGCGTGTTACTGAACGCCGAAGCGTATTTAGAGCCTATCCCACCAGGCGTTATTGGCGCAGCCAGTTTGGACACGGACAGCGCGCAAAAACCGGAGCGTACACGTAGTACGTGAGGTTTGACTCGCTACGCTCGCCCTTCGGGCCGCCGCAAGCGGCGTTCAAAACGCTAACGCGTTTTGGCGAGCACTGCCCAGGTCCAAAATGGCAAGTAAAATAGCCCTAATGGGATAAGCTCTTATTCAACTCTTTATTTTTGTCCGGTAGTCGCGGGATATTGTGATAACGGTTTTTATAAGCGAAATACCCCAGCAAAACTGACAACTAACTGTTACACATTAGTTACAGTGCGACAAACGTTGTCATCATAGCTATCACAATGTTAATAAACTGTGAATTTACTCACAGATTGAAAACGGTTACATGCGGTGCGTAATCAGTTAGTGATCAGTACCGCATTCTGTCGCCATGCCACCGAATGGCGCCGCACCAGGGTCGGCATAAAGCAGTGCGTCGCCGTGATATCCAGCGTACCTGCAGCCCCCTGTAACGCCAGCTCGGTCGCGATTTTCGCCATAGAAGCAATAGGATAGCGCACGGTAGTCAACTGAGGATCGGTATAACGAGCAATAGGGATATCATCGAAACCGATGACAGACAGATGCAAGGGAATGGCGATGCCGTTATCTTTTAACGCCGTCAGCGCGCCCGCCGCCATGTTATCGTTATAGGCAAATACCGCCGTCAGTTGCAGATTGCGTCCCAGCAACTCAACCATTGCCGACTCGCCGCCCTGCATATCCGGCGTGCCGGTGCCAATCCAGCTCTCCGACGCAGCAACCCCCTGCTCTTGCAGCGCGTGTAACCACCCTTCTCTGCGCATCGCGTCATCTTCAATACGGTGGCTGGAGGCCAGGTAGCCGATGCGTTGATGTCCATTATTCAGCAACATTCGGGTCGCCATTCTGGCGCCGCTCACATTGTCGAGACAAACACAACGATGCGCATAACCCGGCACGATACGGTTAATCAGCACCATACCGGGGATCTGATCCATAAAGTCGCTCAGCTCGCGATCGGTTAAGGCTTTTGAGTGAACAATCAATGCGTTACAACGCTGACGGATCAAGACTTCAATCGCATGGCGCTCTTTTTCCGCCTCATGATAACTGTTGCCAATGAGAACATATTTCTGGTGCTGCTGCGCGACCAGATCTACGGCTTTCACCAGAGCGCCGAAAAAGGCATCGGAAACATCCATGACCACGACGCCGATGGTATCGCTCACCTGGGTGGCCAGCGCTTGCGCATTCGCATTTGGCCGATATCCCAGCAGGGTGACGGCCTGCATAACGGCGTCACGGGTGTCGGGACTGACCAACGCGCTGTTATTCAGTACGCGGGAAACGGTCGCTACAGACACGCCAGCCTGGCGCGCTACATCACGAATGGTGATCATATTCACTGCCCTGTTTGAGTTCAAAAATGCTCACAAATGCCCCGTTAGCAGGCGGCTATTTTGTCAGCCCCCTGCCCAGGGCTGCGTGAGAAACATCACAGGGATGGAAACGGTTACAGCCATTTTGTTAATGAATGTGATCCAGATCGTTATCTGAGCGATCCTGACGCGCGCAACGTGAGTTGACGCCATAACCACTCGACCGGTCCCTGTCGCCAGAAACGTAGCCAGATGACGGAAAAGAGAAGGTTTATTGCCCATACCGGAACGACAAAGAACAAGAGTTCCAGCCGATTGAATTCCATAAATAAGCCAAACTGATAAAACAGTGTGGTACAGATGATCGTCTGCAGCAGATAATTGGTCAGCGCCATTCGCCCTACGCAGGCAATGGCAAGCGTCAGTCTGCATCGGCTAAGCTGCGGCCAGAAGCCAAACATCAGCGCGGCATAGCCCAGCGTTTGCAACGGCGCGCTCAGTTCGCGCGGCGCCTGCAATAAGAAGGCGCACCAGCGGTACGCCCAGTCCAGCCGCCATTGTAAGATGACCGCAGGCAGGTTGATCATTAGCCCTAACGCCACCAGCAGAATCCCGGTACGGCGATAGTGCCGCAGACTGTACTGACCTTTCAGCCAGCCGCTACGCATTAGCGCGGCGCCCAGCAGCATCATACCTGCCAGTTGCCAGCCATACTGCGCGCCGAGCGCCAGTAAACTATTCGACAGCATCTCTGCCCGGTTGCTGATAGCCTCCATGCCGCCGTTCAGCTTCCAGTATTTTTCATACAATATTGCCGACGCATCCGGCGTCCAGGCGCGGCTGGTTTCGCTACTCGATACCACGCCCAGCAGCAGTAGCACGCCAATCCCGACCAGATAAAGGAGTATGCCGGTATTGAACAGGCTTTTTACCGAAGGCGCGTCGCGTACCAGTCGCCAGCAAATTAACCCGACCAGACCGTAGGCCAGCAGAATGTCGCCGTCCCAAAAGAATAACGCATGGATAAAACCTAACAGTACCAATAGCGTCAAGCGCGACTGAATCCACTGTTTACCACGCGGAAGCAGCATTTGTAGCCCCGCGCCAAACAACAACGCGAACAGCGTAAGAAACTTAGCCTGCGCCACAATATCGAGAATCGCCCAGGACCAGGCGTCTTCGGGAACGATCGCGCCGTACCAGGCGGGATTGAGATAAGCCGCCTTCGGCAATCCAAAGGCGCTAATGTTAAGAAGCAGGATACCGAGGATAGCGACGCCACGTACAAAATCCAGCGTGACATTACGTTCCATCGTCTCCGCCTTAATCATGGATGATGGCGAACGGCACGCAGAAACTCCTGGCGCGTATTCTGGCTGGACTTAAACAATCCGCCCAGCGACGTCGTCGTCGTGGCGCTGGTTGCGTCACGAATACCGCGCGCTTTCACGCAGTAATGCACCGCATCAATCGATACCGCTACATTATTGGTGCCGAGCAAGGTTTGCAGCGCCGTCAGAATTTGTTGGGTCAAACGTTCCTGAACCTGTGGACGCTGGGCGAAGAATTGCACGATGCGGTTAATTTTCGACAGGCCGATCACGGAATCTTTGGGGATATACGCGACGGTCGCTTTGCCATCAATGGTCACGAAGTGATGTTCACAGGTGCTGGTCAGCGTGATATCGCGGACGGTGACCATTTCATCCACCTTCATTTTATTTTCAATGAGGGTAATTTTCGGGAAATTGGCATAGTCGAGGCCGGCGAAAATCTCGTCAACGTACATCTTAGCGATACGATGCGGCGTTTCCATCAGACTGTCATCGCTCAAATCGAGATTCAGCAACTGCATAATCTCAGTCATATGCCCTGCGATAAGGCTTTTTCGCGTTTCATTATCCAGTTCATCCATAGGCGGGCGCAGCGGCGTTTCCAGCCCCCGGGCAACCAGCGCGTCATGAACCAGGGCCGCTTCTTTACTGAGTGATGGCATTAATCGTGTTCTCCTGCAGGTGTGGCGCCTCTGCCCTGCATGGGGCAAAGTTTGTCAATATTGTGACAGTGTGATTATTGTGCGTGAGGTAGCGCACATAATCCAGTATTCACGCCCATAATTGTTGAAATTGTCGCTGCCTTTCATGACATCTGTTCCGGTGCGAAAATGATGGCAGGACAAAGGGCATATTTGTTAACGCAACGTTATTTAAATGATGAAGCATGTTTATGTATTACGGAAGTGAAAGTTACTCACAACGCGGTGAATAATCTGTATTATGAAGAATCTGCATACCTTATCAGGTTCACTATAAAAGGAGCCCCCGCATGGAAATGCTCGAAGAGCACCGATGTTTTGGCGGCTGGCAGCAGCGCTGGCGTCATCATGCCGCCACGCTAAACTGCGCCATGACATTCAGCATTTTTCTTCCGCCGACTCAGGATAATGAACCGCCTCCGGTACTGTACTGGTTGTCCGGGTTGACCTGCAATGATGAGAATTTTACCACCAAAGCAGGCGCGCAGCGTATCGCAGCAGAACTGGGCATTGTATTGGTGATGCCGGATACCAGTCCACGCGGTGAACAGGTCGCCGACGATAGCGGATACGATTTAGGCCACGGCGCCGGGTTTTATCTCAATGCCACACAGCCGCCCTGGGCCAGCCATTATCGCATGTACGATTACCTGCGCGATGAGCTTCCGGCGCTTATCCAGACACAGTTTAACGTCAGCGACCGTTGCGCCATCAGCGGGCACTCGATGGGCGGCCACGGCGCATTAATCATGGCGCTGAAAAATCCGGGCAAATACACCAGCGTCTCTGCTTTTGCGCCTATCGTCAACCCCAGCCGCGTGCCGTGGGGAATCAAAGCGCTTACCGCTTATCTCGGCGAAGATGAATCAGCCTGGACTGAGTGGGATAGCTGCGAATTAATGCTGGCCAGCCAGCCGCAGGACGCCATTCCTGTGCTCATCGATCAGGGCGACAGCGATCAATTCCTCGCCGATCAGCTTCAGCCCGCCGTACTGGCGGAAGCCGCGCGGCAAACCGCCTGGCCGATGACGCTAAGAATCCAGCCTGGCTACGATCATAGCTATTATTTTATTGCGTCCTTCATCGAGGACCATCTGCGCTTTCATGCCCGGTATTTACGGGACGAGCGTGAGACGTCACCAACATAATGAATTTTCCAGCGCCGCGCTGTAATTCACCTCCTCCGACTGCGGCGCGGAAGATTTATTATTTAAATCCGCGGCCTGCTGGCGTACCTGAAGGCGGCCGCTGCCCTCTCCGCCTTCATAACTTTCGTGAAAATTACGCAGCTCGGATTCAAACAGCACCGCATCAAGATTATGCAACTTATCCAGCGCCCGCAGGAGAGAAATTAACGTATCAAGATTGAGCCCTCCTCCCTTCTCGATACGCTTGATGGTGGCAATGCCAACGTGCGCGCGATCGGCAAGCTGCTGCTGGGTCATCGAAAGAGACAGACGCGTCTCCTTTAAGCGGGCGCACAACGACAGGATAATCTCGTCGTTATTCATCGTATTGTATTTCACGCTGTTACCCTCTCTTGCGCGGCTGAATTTTCCCCAGCGAACCATGATACGTTTCACGGTATTTAGCGCTCATGTCTTTACCGGTCTCGTACATCGCAGCAATGATCTCATCGAGCGAGATACAGGGTTCGCTTACGCGACTCATCGCCATCGTCGCCGCGTTTATCGCTTTCACGGCAGAGATGGCGTTTCTCTCTATGCAGGGAATTTGTACCTGCCCGCCCAGCGGATCGCAGGTCAATCCCAGATGATGTTCCATGGCAATTTCAGCGGCGCTCAGCGTTTGCTCCACGGATGCGCCCATCAGTTCAGCCAGGCCCGCCGCCGCCATTGAGCACGCCACGCCGACTTCCCCCTGACAGCCAACTTCAGATCCCAGAATAGAGGCGTTTTGTTTAAACAATATCGCGATAGCGGCGGCGGTCAGGAAGAAACGGGTCAGAGCACCGGGCTCCAGCGGCGTGACAAATTTATCATACCAGCAGAGCGCTGCCGGAATAATGCCGCACGCGCCATTGGTTGGCGCGGTAACAATCTGTCCGCCGCTGGCATTTTCTTCGCTTACCGCAATCGCGAAGGCATTGACCCAGTTCAGCGCGGTTAAAAAATCGCTGGCGGAGCGGTTAGCCTGTAACGTCTTATGTAACGCACAGGCGCGCCGCGGTACCTGATAGGGGCCGGGTAATACCCCCTCAGTATGCAGGCCGCGATAAACCGCCTGCTGCATCACGTCCCATATTTGCGCCAGATAATTCTGCAACATCTGTGGCGAGTGGCGGCACAGCTCATTTTTCATCATCAGCGCCGCCACGGACAGGCCGTTACGCCGACACAGCGCCAGCAACTGCGCGGCATGACTAAATTCAAAGGGCGACACTGTACGCAAAGGAAGCGATGGCGTCAGCGGCTCGCCATGTTTGCGAACCTGTCCGGCGCCGGTCGAAAACCAGGTCTCTTCATACACCGTGAAATAATCATCTCTGGCGCGAAACGTCATGGCATAAGGATGGCCTGGATGCGCCTGGTGATTGGCGATAATCTTGACTTTTATCGTGATTCCGCCCGCGTCGGAGAGCGGGAGTTCGATTTTGTTTTCATTTTCCGCACGCTTAATCACCGCCATATGCGAACGGAGATCGACATTCTCCGGCTGGTAACCCAGCAGCCCAAGATACAGGGCGGTATCCACATTGTGGCACTTGCGGCTTAACGATAACGCGCCATACAGCTCGATTTCAATTTCCCGAATTAGCGGCAACGTCTCTTGTTCTCTGAGCAATGAAATAAAGTGACAGGCGGCGCGCATCGGCCCTACGGTACGTGAGCTGGATGGACCTATTACTATTTTGAATATATCAAGACAACTCTCCATCGTTATATCAATCCTTTCAGTGTCATTCGCGTTCAGTAATAAATAACATCCTCGCACAGTTGGCATATCAAAAGTGATACCTTTTGTGTCTGAACTTTACCTGGTATCAAAAACAACGCTTTTTTAGCCCTTTTCTGGCTGTGATATCTGTGATAGCACGAGATTCCACGCCGCAAAAGAGCCATTATAATACCCATAAATTAAGGGAGTTATCATATGAGCATTATTTATTTTATTACTACACAGGATATCGATACGTTTCAGAAAAAATTACAGGAAACGTTATTTAATGCCGTCACCATGCCGTTTCCGCTATTATTTGATAAACGTTATGCCGCGCTTATCAATACCGCTTATTTAAAGCTTATGCTGCCAGCGGAATGTCTGACGCCTGAATTTTATCGCTATTTACGCGAACTCTCATTGCAATGGCAGTTTGATTTTTTTATTAAGCCGCAGCCACTGCCTGCTAACGGTATTATCGCGTTTGATATGGACTCGACATTTATTGCGGAAGAAGGCGTGGATGAAATTGCCCGCGAGCTTGGCATGTCGACGCAAATCACCGCCATTACCCAACAGGCGATGGAGGGCAAGCTTGATTTTAACGCCAGTTTTACCCGACGTATCGGAATGTTGAAAGGCACGCCGAAAGCAGTGCTGAACGCCGTATGCGATCGCATGACCCTTTCGCCAGGCCTGTTAACTATTCTGCCAGTCATCAAGGCCAAAGGATTTAAAACCGCGATTATCTCCGGGGGACTGGATATATTCACCCAGCGTCTAAAAGAACGGTATCAACTGGATTATGCCTTTTCGAATACGGTTGAAATACGCGATAACGTTCTGACGGATAACATTACCTTGCCGATTATGAATGCCGCAAACAAAAAACAGACGCTGGTTGACCTGGCTGCCCGGTTAAATATTGCCACGGAGAATATTATTGCCTGCGGTGATGGCGCCAACGATCTGCCGATGTTAGAACATGCTGGCACCGGTATTGCCTGGAAAGCGAAGCCGGTTGTACGGGAAAAAATCCACCATCAGATTAATTATCACGGTTTCGAATTGCTTCTTTTTCTTATTGAAGATGAATTATAACGCGACTCACCTCGCCGGAAGGGAATTTTAAAATGAGTATAAAAACATTTATTTTCAGCCAGCCCGATAAGCCGATTGTAAAAGAGAAAAAAGAGATAGACCAGACCTATAAAAAATTTCGTTTTGAGATTATCGCCTCGGTCTTTATCTCTTATGCCGTCTTTTATCTTACCCGTAAAAATTTCTCCGCCGCGATGCCGGCCATGCTGACGGAAACGTCACTGACCGCAGAAGACTTCGCCATTATGTCTTCTATTTTTTACATTCTTTATGGCGCGATGAAGTTTGTCGGCGGGATGCTGGTCGATAAAATTAACCCGAAAGCCATGACCGGCCCGGTGCTGATTGGCGTGGGGATTGTAAATATTCTGTTCGGCTTTTCCGACAGCGTGGCGGCATTCTACGTGCTGTACAGTCTCAACGCGATATTACAGGGCACCAGCTTTCCGCCGATGGCGAAAATTATGGCCTCGTGGTTTTCGAAAAACGAACGGGGACGCTGGTGGGCTATCGTTGAAGCGGCGCACAATATCGGCGGCAGCCTCGCGCCGCTGCTGACCAGCTTTGCTATCGCCTTTAGCGGTAGCTGGAAAATGGGGTTTTATGTTCCCGGCGCCATTTCGCTGCTGATGGGGATAGTGGCGCTATTTACCATTAAAGATCGTCCCGGTACGTTAGGTTTGCCCAACGTGGGGCAGTGGCGTAACGACCCGACAGAACTGGCCCAGGTCAAGGCCAGCCCGGTCAACCTGAGCTTCTGGCAGATTTTTGTGAAATATATCCTGACCAATCCACTGGTATGGATCATTATTATCGGCGATATGTCGGTTTATATTGCGCGCACTATCCTTAACGACTGGCCGCAGATTTACTATTCGCAGGTTCACGGCTGGAGCCTGATAAAAGCGAACTCGATTATTTCCTGGTTTGAGGCGGGCGGACTGGCAGGTGGGTTGCTGGCAGGCTACTTGTCTGACTTTATGTTCAAAAGTAACCGCTGGATGACCGGATTAATCTTCGCGTTAGCGCTGTGCATATGCATCGTGCTGGTGCCGCTGGTTCAGGATACCTCTTACACCCTCACCGCGATTCTGTTCACCATCATGGGCTTCGCCTTATACGGACCGCATATGCTTTTTGCCGTCGGCTGTCTGGATGTGACCCATAAGGATGCGGCGGGATCGATTACCGGCTTTCGGGGATTGTTCAGCTATGTCGGCGCGGCAATGGCCGGTGTGCCGGTAATTATGGTGAAAAATAGCTGGGCGTGGTCGGGCGTTTATATCTATGCGGTGATCGCCATTCTGCTAACGACTCTGTCGCTGGCGCTGCTCTCCAGGCTGCATCGGTTATAACATTCTGGCGACAGCGGCAAAACGCGGCTGTCGCCAGTCTCTGTCAGAAACGGTAATCCACCGCCATAAAGTAACGACGTCCGTCTTCGGTATAACCGTAGTCGTCGCGTTTGAGATCTTTATCGCCCACGTTCAGAACGCCCGCACGTAGTTTAACGTTTTTCGTCGCCTGCCATGCCGCGCCGGTATCCCAGACCACGTACCCGCCCGGCGTTTTCGCCGTTGCGCTGTCGGCCCGCTTACGCCCGGTATAATTCCCTGATACGTAGAATGACCAGTCTTCGAGCTGCGCCGGTTTCCAGTCCAGCGTACCGTTCGCGGTGTGGAACGGCAGATCGGAAAGCGGCTTGTTCCCGCCATTACTGACGTCGCGTCCGTCGTTATAGGTGTAATTCAACGACAGTTTCCACGCCTCGTTAAACGGAACTTTCAACTCGGTTTCCACGCCCTGAATACGCGCTTTATTCACGTTGTAATAACGGAAGACCGGAACGCGCTGTCCCCGACTGTTGGTTTCGAAACCGACAAAGTTGGAATAGCCGGGCGCGGCGTTAACGTCAGGGGTACGGCTAATGCTGATGCGATTGTCCACATCGTTACGGAACGTGGTAACGCTCGCTTCCACGCCCTCCAGTATGCCTTCTTCGCCACGGTAATAAAGGCCGAGCTCCCAGCTTTCACTGGTTTCAGGTTTCAGATTCGGGCTACCGATAATGCGGCATCCGCCACGGCAGGAGTTGGTCGCCCAGTCCGGGCTTAATTGCAATAGCGACGGCGCTTTAAAGGCCGTGGCCCACCCACCTTTCACCGTCAGGGTATCCGTTGCGTTATAGACCAGATAAGCACGCGGGCTCCAGTGATCGCCATAGGTTTCATGGTCATCCATACGAATACCGGTGGTCAGCGCCAGCGGTTCGAAGATGCGCCACTCATCTTCAAGGAACAGAGCGTACTGGCTGGCGGAGGTTTTAGTACTGGAACCGCCGGTCAGGTTCACCGCATCGCTCAGTTTATCGTGACGCCATTCGCCGCCGAAGGTGAGGAACTGGTTGACAGACGCTAACGGCAGAACGTATTTCCCGTCAATCGAATTGCTTTCTGACGTGATAGGGCTACTGTTGCCGGGGTTTTTGTTTTCCACTTTTTCGCCGTAGAATTTGAGCTCACTATTGCCGAGATCCCAACGTCCGTTATGGCTCAACGCATAGTTTTGTCGTTCCAGACGGTTTTTATCCAGCGAGTCGGAGTCCCGGTCCTGGCGATCAAAACCGTAGCCTGCGGTAACGTCATGATTTTCGTTTGGTGTCCAGGCAAACTCGACGTTTCCATCCCGGCTGGTAAATCCTTCAATGCGCGGCGTTTCACCCGTAGCGGTGGTGGCGGAACTCTGCTGCTCGTCTTTTTCGCGTTTCGCCAGGCTACCGTAGGCTTTCATTCCCAGCACGCCGTCGATCAGCGGACCGCTGGTAAAGAACTGACCGTTATAGGTATCGCCACGGTCGCGATGTTCCTGAATAGTGGAGTCAACCGTGACGCTGCCGTGCCATTTCTGACCAATTTTTTTGGTGATAATGTTGACCACGCCGCCCAGCGCATCGGAGCCATACAGCGAGGACATGGGGCCACGCACCACTTCAATGCGTTCGATAGCGTCAACCGGTATCCAGTTCAGATCAAAATCATTATGGCGGAAGACCGCGTTACGGGAGTTAACGCGCTTACCGTCGATCAGGATCAGCGTATAACTGCTGTCCAGACCACGAATACTCACGCCTTTACGGTTATCCCCTTCGTTAGTGAGCTGTACGCCCGGCACCTCTTTCAGGACATCTTTCAGGTTTTGCACGGGCCTGCGCTGTAAATCTTGCTGGGTAATGACGCTGATACTTGCTGGCGCATCTTTCAGATTTTGTTCGATGGCGGACGCGGTAACGACCATGGTTTCACCATCATCCGTTGCCGCGGCAACCGGCCAGGCCAACGTAACTGCGGACATACAAAGCCCTACCCGAACGAAAGGGTTAAACCTAAACATTCCATTTCTCCATGAGGTAAATACGACAAAAAAATCGGTTATCGCTCACAACGCATTACGTTTCGCCTGCGATAACGGTTATCACGGCGAACTCTTTTTATGCAGGCGAGTCGGGCTCATGAGTGACGGTCGCGCCCGAATCTTCATCCTTTCTGATTTCGAGCGTAACGATAAAGCAAACGATAATAATTATCAATTTAATTGTTAATAATTATGTCATTTGAACCAATCATGAAGAAAAAACAAAAAACCCTCTCGAATGAGAGGGTTAGAAGAGTCAGATTCAGGCAGTCAGTGCCGGATAGCGGCATAAAAGCCTATCCGGCCTACGACGAGAATACCGCGTTACTTTTTAACGCGTTCCGGGAAGTGCATTTCGCTATAGCGCACGAAATGCGTACCTTTTATCAGCTTGTAGCCGAACCAGATAAGCAGGAACAGCGGAATACCGATATAGGTCGCCGCGACGCCGCCCCAGTCGATGGTATCTTTCAGGAACGCTTCATAGTTCTGCCCCAACGTAATAATCAGGCACAGTACAAAGGCGAAAATCGGCCCCAGCGGGAAGAACCCGGAACGGTACGGCAAATCATTCACATCATACCCTTGTAACACGTAACCGCGACGGAAGCGATAATGGCTAATGGCAATCCCCAGCCAGGCGATGAAGCCCGTCATACCGGAGGTGTTCAACAGCCACAGATAGACCGTCTGGTTGCCAAACATTGAGGTCAAAAAGCAAAGACCGGCAATCACGGTGGTGGCATAAAGCGCATTGCGCGGTACGCCGCCGCGGGACAATTTCGCAAAAATACGCGGGGCCTTACCGTCACAGGCCAGGGTGTAGAGCATACGGGTCGAGGCATACATCCCGGAGTTACCCGCAGACAGTACCGCCGTCAGGATAACCGCATTCATTATCGCCGCCGCAGACAACAAGCCCGCATGCTGGAACACTAAGGTAAACGGACTGACGCTAATGTCTTTGACGTCGTTACGCAGCAGGTTTGGATCGGTATAAGGAATGATCAGGCTGATAATCAAAATCGCGAAAACATAAAACAGCAGAATACGCCAGAACACCTGACGCACCGCGCGCGGAATATTCTTCTCCGGGTTTTCAGATTCCCCGGCGGCAATACCAATCAGCTCAGTTCCCTGGAAAGAGAAGCCCACGATCATCGCGACGCCAATCATTGCCGCAAAACCGCCAGCAAAAGGCGCATCGCCCGTCGTCCAGTTGCTCCAGCCGACCGGCTCAACACCTTTAAAGATACCGATAATCATCGCTACGCCAACGATGATGAAGATAATAACGGTCGCGACTTTAATTAACGAGAACCAGTACTCCGCTTCGCCAAAACCGCGCACGGAAATGTAGTTCAGCAAGAAAATGACGCAGAGGAATAGCGCGCTCCAGATCCAGCCCGGCGTGTCCGGGAACCACCAGCCCATCACCAATTGCGCGGCAACCAGGTCAACAGCGATAGTCACCGCCCAGTTGTACCAGTAGTTCCAGCCCAGCGCGAAACCAAAGCCTTCTTCCACATAGTTCTGACCATATGTCGCAAACGAGCCAGATACCGGCATATAGGCCGCCAGCTCGCCAAGACTGGTCATCAGGAAGTAGACCATCAAACCAATCAGAATATAAGAAAACAGCGCGCCGCCTGGCCCCGCCTGAGAAATTGTCGCACCAGATGCAACGAAAAGACCTGTCCCGATGGAGCCGCCAATGGCAATCATCGTCAGGTGACGCGCCTTTAATTCGCGACGTAGCGCGGGCGCTTCTGTGGTTTTAGTTTTGGAACCCATGTGAAAATGCTATCCATCCAAAAAATGAGGCGCGATTGTAACAGACGAAATACTATCCTTCCGACACAAATGCGCGGTTATAAGAGACCTTCATGACCGGCCACGGATTATAAGTAAAGCAGAGAATAACGTATACGTAAGCGGATACTAAAAATGGCGATGCCGCCCGGGCAGCCCTCCTCTTCACCTTTATTCACAGTAACTCAAAAAACGCTGCAACGCGTTAGAAAGATGTTTCTGCCGATGATGAACACGCCACAACGTGCGCACCAGGCGCGGTAACGGCACCGCGACTTCGCCCAGGGTTCCCGCCTGAAGTTGTTCAGCAATCACCCGGCGCGATAAACAGCTTATCCCCAGTCCATGACGCACCGCATGTTTGATCGCTTCTGAATTCCCCAACTCCATCGCCATATGAAAGCGCGGCAAATGCGACAACAGCAAATAATCGACAATTTCCCGCGTACCGGAACCGCGCTCGCGTAAAATCCATGGGGATGCCGCAAGCTGTTCCAGCGTCACCGGCCCCTGCGTCAGCGGCGAGGACGGCGCGGCAAAGACCACCAGCTCATCTTCCAGCCACGGCTCAGAGATAATCTCTGTACTGTGACACGGCCCTTCAATCAGGCCGATATCAACCCGAAAATCCAGCACCGCGTTAATCACGTCCTGGCTGTTTCCCACGCTGAGTTCCAGCGGCAAGGCCGGATAATGCTGGCGATAGCGGGCAATCATGGCGGGTAAAATGTAATTGCCGATGGTGCTACTGGCATAAACCCGTATCGCGCCGTTATCTTCACGAAATAGCTGCTCAATTTCTACCGCTTGCTCCAGCAATGCCAGCGCGCGCGGGTATAACAAGCGCCCATGTTCGTTGACCACCAGCCGTTTCCCCACCCGATCAAACAACTGTACGCCGAGCTGACCTTCCAGATCGGTGAGCGCGGCGCTAACGGCGGACTGCGATAATGACAGCATGACCGACGCCTGGGTTGTTGAACCGCTTTTCAGTACTTCAGCAAACACTTCAAGTTGTCGTAGCGTAATATGCATAGTCGTATCCCACCGATAGCGTTTCACTTACCACTTATAAAGATTAATTATAAATATATAATCAATTTTATTTTTAAACCAGATCACCGTAACCTTATTGTCCATATACAGGAGAAGGTTATGACAGAACTCACCTTGCAGAATCATCGTCGTACAATGTGGCATTTTATACCGGGGCTCGCTCTGAGCGCCGTCATTACAGGAGTCGCCCTGTGGGGCGGCGCTATCCCTGCCGTTGCAGGCGCGGGGTTCAGCGCCCTGACCCTGGCTATCCTGCTGGGTATGGTTATCGGGAATACCGTCTATCCACAAATATGGAAACAATGCGACGGCGGCGTGCTGTTTGCAAAACAACATCTGCTGCGTTTAGGGATTATCCTTTACGGCTTCCGCCTTACCTTTTCACAAATCGCCGACGTGGGCATTAGCGGCATTGTAATTGACGTATTAACGCTTTCCAGCACGTTCATGCTGGCCTGCTTCTTAGGCCAAAAAGTCTTTGGTCTGGACAGGCACACCAGCTGGCTGATTGGCGCCGGTAGCAGTATCTGCGGCGCGGCGGCGGTACTGGCGACAGAACCGGTGGTAAAAGCGGAAGCCAGTAAGGTTACTGTAGCCGTCGCGACTGTCGTTATTTTCGGCACCATCGCTATTTTCCTTTACCCGGCAATGTATCCGCTGCTGGCGCACTGGTTCAGCCCGGAAACTTACGGCATCTATATCGGCTCAACCATGCATGAAGTCGCGCAAGTGGTCGCAGCGGGTCATGCCGTTAGCCCGGATGCGGAAAATGCGGCAGTTATCGCTAAGATGCTGCGTGTCATGATGCTGGCGCCGTTCCTGATCATTCTGGCGGCGCGCGTTAAACAGCTTTCACCGGCGACCGGCGCGGAAAAAAGCAAAATTACCATTCCGTGGTTTGCTATTTTCTTCATCGTAGTGGCGATCTTCAACTCTTTTCACCTGCTGCCGAAAGCCGTGGTGGATATGCTGGTGACGCTGGACACAGTGCTGCTGGCGATGGCGATGGCGGCGTTGGGTCTGACCACTCACGTTAGCGCATTGAAAAAAGCGGGGGCGAAACCGCTGCTGATGGCGCTGGCATTATTCGCCTGGCTGATTATTGGCGGTGGCGCCATTAACGTCCTAATCCATAGCCTTATCGCATAAATTATTACGTTTCACGCCTGTTAACCCGTTATCATAGCGTTCGTAATGAACCGTTAGCGGGTTTAACAGGAGTCTTTTATGAAATACATCGGAGCGCACGTCAGCGCTGCTGGCGGTCTGGCTAACGCCCCTGCCCGCGCGGCTGAAATTGGCGCAACGGCCTTTGCGCTTTTCACAAAAAACCAGCGTCAGTGGCGTGCCGCCCCCCTTACTCCCCAGGTCATTGATGACTTTAAAATCGCCTGTGAAAAGTATCATTTCTCGGCGGCGCAAATTCTTCCCCACGATAGTTACCTGATTAATCTGGGCCATCCGGTCAGTGAAGCGCTGGAAAAATCACGCGATGCCTTTCTCGATGAAATGCAGCGCTGTGAACAACTCGGCTTAACCTTGCTTAATTTTCATCCCGGTAGCCATCTGATGCAGATTGCACAGGAGGATTGCCTGGCGCGGATCGCGGAATCCATCAATATTGCCCTCGCGCAGACCGAGGGCGTTACGGCGGTTATCGAAAATACAGCCGGTCAGGGCAGTAATCTGGGGTTTGAGTTTGAACAGTTAGCCGCCATCATCGACGGCGTGGAAGATAAGTCGCGCGTTGGCGTCTGTATCGATACCTGCCATGCCTTTGCCGCCGGATACGATCTGCGTACGCCAGAGGCGTGCGAAAAAACATTCGCCGAATTCGGGAAAATTGTCGGATTTCAGTATTTGCGCGGAATGCACCTGAACGACGCCAAAAGCGCCTTCGGTAGCCGCGTTGACCGCCATCACAGTCTGGGTGAAGGCAATATCGGCCACGATGCGTTTCGTTGGATTATGCAGGATGGGCGTTTTGACGGTATTCCGCTGATACTGGAGACCATCAATCCTGATATCTGGGCGGAAGAGATTGCGTGGTTAAAAGCCCAGCAAATTGCCGAAGCGATGGCCTGACGCTCAATGTTCTTCAGGCAATAAAAAAGGCAGAGCGCGCTCTGCCTTTTTTAGCGTGTTTCTCTTATGCCGCTTTTGCCGTGACTTCCGTCTCCGGACGTTTCAGGACGGCATAAGCCAGCCCTGCCACCAGCGTACCGGCCACAATTGCCAGCAGGTATCCCAATACCGGCGTAATTGCGCCTGGGATAAGCAGAACAAACAGACCGCCATGCGGCGCCATCAATTTTGCGCCTACCGCCATAGAAATGGCCCCGGTCAACGCGCCGCCAACGATACAGCACGGCAGTACACGCATCGGGTCGCGTGCCGCAAACGGAATAGCGCCTTCAGTGATAAAGCACAGCCCCAGCACCAACGCCGCTTTACCGCCTTCCTGCTGCGCTTTGTCGAACTTACGGCGCGCCACCATCGTCGCCAGACCCAGCGCTAACGGCGGTACCATACCTGCGGCCATGATCGCCGCCATCGGCGCGTAAGTTTGCGTACTCAGCAGACCAACACCAAACGCATACGCCGCTTTGTTCACCGGGCCACCCATGTCGGTACACATCATCCCGCCGAGAATCGCGCCCAGCAGCACCGCGTTTGCCGTCCCCATGGTTTGCAGCCAGTGGGTGAGCCCTTCCAGAATCCCGGCAACCGGTTTACCGATCAGGTAAATCATTGCCAGCCCCACCACCAGACTGGAAATTAACGGGATGATCAGGATTGGCTTCAGCGCTTCCATACTTTGCGGAAGTTTCAGTTTGGTACTGATAAGCTTCGCCATATACCCGGCAAGGAAGCCGGCAATGATCCCGCCGATAAAACCGGAACCGGTGCTAACCGCCAGCATACCGCCAATCAGACCTGGCGTAAGGCCTGGGCGATCCGCGATGGAGAAAGCGATATAACCCGCCAGTACCGGCACCATCAGCGCAAACGCCGAACCGCCGCCAATCTGCATCAGCGCCGCCGCCAGCGTGTCCGGCACCTTAAAGGCTTCAATACCAAAGGCGAAGGAAAGTGCAATACACAGTCCCCCGGCAACCACCATAGGCAGCATGTAAGAAACGCCCGTCAACAGATGCCGGTATGCTCCAGCGCTCTCTTTCTTCCCTTCGGTCGCCGCTTGCGATGCCTTACCCGCCGGTTGATACGGCGTTGCTTCCGCTACGGCTTTATCCAGCTCCTGCGCCGTCTTTTTCAGCGCCAGGCCGGTCGACGTGCGGTACATCGGGAGACCGGCAAACTTCGCCAGATCCACTTCGATATCCGCCGCCACAATGACTAAATCCGCTTCCGCCACCTCTTCCGGGGTGATGGCATTGCCGGCCCCCACGGAGCCGCGCGTTTCGACTTTTACCCACCAGCCGCGTTTTTTCGCTTCTGTTTCAATGGCTTCAGCCGCCATAAAAGTATGGGCGACGCCGGTCGGGCAGGCCGTTACCGCGACCACGCGTTTCGGACCGCCGCTCGCCGCAGGAGCAACCGCAGCAGGAGCGCTGTAAGGGGTCGCATGGCTTTTGGCTTCACTCAGAAACAGTTCCGGATGCGCGACGGCGCGACCAATATCCCCCAGCCAAACCTTTTTGCCGTTCAGAGCATTGTCGTTCGGCAGAGATTCGCCCAGCACGATCGCCAGCTCAGCATCATTCGGATTGTCGATAATTTCCAGATTTGCTTTATGCGCCGCCGCTCCAAGCAGGGTTTTCGCCATGTAAGCGCGAGCCTGGCCGAGATTAGCGTCAATTATCAGCAGCGTTTTCATTATGCCTCTCCTGCTGTCAGTTAAACGGTTGTAAGTCGACACGCGCCATCATTGCGGCCAACTGAGGACGATCGGTAATACCCACATTGCTCTGGCTGACCGCCAGCGCGGCAACCGCCGTCGCCAGACGCAGCGTATGTTCGCTGGACTCGCGCATCAGCAGGCCGTAAATCAATCCGCCAACCATGGAATCGCCTGCGCCGACGGTACTTACCACGTCAACTGCCGGTGGTTTAGCGATCCATTCTCCTGAGGCGTTAACCCACAGCGCGCCTTCCGCCCCCAGCGAAATCACCACATGGGCGATACCCTGTTCGCGTAACGCGTGCGCCGCATCAATCACATCTTTCATTTCCGGGAGCTTACGACCCGCCCAAATTTCCAGTTCGCGGCGATTCGGTTTCACCAGCCACGGCGCAGCTTTAAGACCGGCGACTAACGCTTCACGGCTACTATCAAAGATAATGCATGGACACTGGCTGCGCAGACGCGTCATCCAGTCGGTGAACGCTTCCGGGCTCACGCCAGCCGGTAAGCTACCGCTGACGCAGACCATATCGAACTGACCCAGCCAGCTCAGGGAGTCGTTAACAAAGCGTTCCCAGTCTGCGGGGGTCACGTCAAAGCCGGAAAAGTTGAAGTCGGTCACTTCGCCATCTTTTTCCGTCAGCTTCACGTTGATGCGGGTCCGGCCCTGAACCACCTGAAAGCGGTTAGCGATACCCAGTTCGCTGAACAATTGCTGAAAACCGTCCTGGTTATCTTTACCGAGAAAACCGCCGACGGTGACGTCGATGCCTAAGTCTTTCAGCACTTTGGCAACGTTAATGCCTTTGCCCGCCGCGTGCAGACCCGTGGTTTTCACCAGGTTCACTTCGCCGCGTTCGATTTCAGGGCAAAACCCAACCAGATCGTAAGCCGGATTAAGGGTAATGGTGGCAACACGCCTGCTCATTATGCGCCCTCCCCGAGACCGGCGGCGATCGCATCGCCAATCGCTTTCAGCGCCTGTTCAGCATCTTCACCCTGCGCGGTAAAGCGCAGACGATGGCCTTTCTTCACGCCTAACGCCACCACTTTCATCAGACTACGTCCGTTTGCCGGTTTGCCGGTTCCATCAAGGTTTGTCACGGTAATTTCACTGTTAAATTGTTTAATCGTATTCACCAGCATGGTGCCCGGACGGGCATGGAGACCATGCTCATTACGCACTACAAATTCCGCGCTCAGTACGTCATCCGTCAGCGCATCATCACTGGTCAGCAACGCCAGCAGCGTCGCGGCGTCGGCGCTCAGCAGACGATCGGCTTTATTGTTCAGCAACAGGTCGCCGAGGCGTTTTAACACGGCAATCGGCTGCTCGTCGTTCATCGCGACAGTGACCAATAAGGCTGCTTTTTCACCCTCTACGTCAAACGCCTGGGTCGCACGGCTTACCGCAACAGCGCTGCGCAAATTGCCTTCCGCGCTGTCGTTCAGCCAGATGCCTTGTCCCAGATTCATCGGACTATCGTTAATCGTTTTTGCGACGAACGCCGCATCAACCGCTCCCGCCTCTTTCAGACGCGCCGCATTTAGCGCCTGCAATGTGACCAGCGAGCTGGCGATGACATCCAGCGTCATCGTCTCGTTATCAAGTTTTAATTGTTCACTTTGCTTCTCGCCCATCAGCAATGCGCGCAGCTCTTCCGCCGTTGTCGCGGATTTCAGCTGTTCAGCCACGGAGTCATCGCTCAGCACATGCGTCAGCTGACGCAGCAGGCCAAGGTGTTCGTCCGAACTGGCGGCAATACCAATCGCCACGTAGGCGACCTGGCCTTCTCCCCAGGTAACGCCCTGCGGAAATTGAAAGACCTGGACGCCGGTTTTCAGCACCTGATCGCGCGTGTCTGTTGTGCCATGGGGAATCGCAATACCATTGCCAAGAAAGGTCGAGGTTTGCTGTTCGCGCGCCAGCATACCGTCAACATAGCCGCCCGCCACATTCCCCGCCTGCGCTAACGCGGCGGCGATTTGCCGAATGGCCTCTTCTTTATTTCCGGCCTGCTCGCCCGGATGAATGTCCTGAACCGATAACTGGAACATGTGTCTCCTCTCCTGCTGAATTGAAACGATTCAGCCACTATGAGAAAAAAAGCGCCAATCTGAGTTATCAAAAAAACCAGATCGCGCTGAAACGTTTCAAGAAGTCTGGATCTTTCTGCTTCAGCACGCAAGAAAAGTTACCGGTTTTGTAGCAATTTTTTGAGGTGAAGCACATTTTTTCTCCAACAGCCCCTCAATAGCTGACGCATAAAAGGCTTCAGCTTTTTTCTTTCAGCTTGCGTCAGCACCCCCTGGTAACAAACTGGAATGCTATTTTGATTTTTCGTGTCGATTTTGATTCAGACGCCTGTTTATTTTCTGACGGGCAGCGTAAACTCCGCCTCTCTTCACACCACTGATATAGAAACATGCACAACAGTCCCGCCGCCGCTGCGCCTAAATCGTTTGACCTGACGTCTACCGCCTTTTTGATCGTGGCTTTTCTCACCGGTATTGCCGGTGCGCTACAGACGCCGACGCTCAGTATTTTTCTGACGGATGAGGTTCACGCCCGCCCCGGCATGGTGGGATTCTTTTTTACCGGCAGCGCGGTTATCGGCATTATCGTGAGCCAGTTTCTGGCGGGTCGCTCAGATAAAAAAGGCGATCGCAAAAAACTGATCGTTTTCTGTTGCGTGCTGGGCATGTTGGCCTGCGTGTTGTTTGCCTGGAACCGCAACTACTTTATTTTGCTGTTCATCGGCGTCTTTCTCAGTAGCTTCGGCTCTACCGCCAACCCGCAGATGTTTGCGCTGGCCCGAGAACATGCCGATCGTACAGGTCGTGAAGCGGTGATGTTCAGCTCAATCCTCCGCGCCCAGGTCTCGTTGGCCTGGGTCATTGGGCCGCCGCTGGCCTATGCGCTGGCGATGGGTTTTAGCTTTACGGTGATGTATTTGAGCGCGGCGGTAGCTTTTATCGTCTGCGGCGTCATGGTGTGGTTCTTTTTACCGTCAATGCGCAAAGATGCGCCGCTGGCGACCGGCACGCTGGAAGCACCGCGTCGTAATCGCCGCGATACGCTGTTGCTGTTTGTCATCTGTACGTTAATGTGGGGAACTAACAGCCTGTATATCATTAATATGCCGCTGTTTATCATCAATGAGCTGCATCTTCCGGAAAAACTTGCAGGCGTGATGATGGGCACCGCCGCCGGGCTGGAGATTCCCACAATGCTGATTGCAGGTTACTTCGCCAAACGGCTGGGAAAACGCCTGTTAATGTGCATCGCCGTTGTCGCCGGACTGTGCTTTTATGCGGGTATGTTGCTGGCGCACGCGCCGGCAACGTTGCTCGGCTTGCAGTTGCTGAACGCGATTTACATCGGCATTCTTGGCGGGATTGGCATGCTCTATTTTCAGGATCTCATGCCAGGCCAGGCGGGTTCAGCCACCACGCTGTATACCAATACCATTCGCGTCGGCTGGATCATTGCCGGTTCGTTGGCGGGAATCGCCGCAGAAATCTGGAATTATCATGCGGTCTTCTGGTTTGCGTTAGTTATGATTGTCGCCACTATGTTCTGCCTGGCGCGTATTAAAGATGTTTAACTTGCAAGCCTGATACTTTTACTCTTCGACACATTTCAGCGCAGAGTTTATCTCTGCGCAATGTTCATGCACGGTCATTCATTGTCTTTTTCTCAATACGATATTCTGTAAGCGCCCTCCTACATAAAAGACCGGTTATTGAGAAAATTACGCCCATCAGCCCGCAAAGGACCAACACCAGCCGCATCTTATATTTTGGTGTGACAGCAACATCTATCACTTCAATGTTAGCATTATTTTTAACCGCCTCCGACAACAATGATAGCTTTGCATATGTTTCTGTTTGTAACATATTTTTATGCACACTATAACGTTTAATGTCACCATCATCGATATACCATGCTGCCATTTTATCGACACTATTTTTCAGGGTGGAAATAATATTATTGACCCTTTCTTCCCTCCCCTGCGCCTTAAAAAGAACAAGCTGTTTTTTCGCGTCAAAACTTATTTTATTTTTATAGTTCGCAGGCAAGAAACGGCTAAACTGGTTAAGGATAACCGTTGTTTTACATTGAATATCATTAGTATAGCCACATAACGCATAGGTAGCAGGCGTATCCAGATTAGGTTTGATCGTAATACTCACAACCTTTGTATCATGCTGCACGCTCACAAAAACATAGCCAATGGCGACAAAAATAAAGGTAGCGATCACGATACTTAGCCATTTTCTTATAAGGAATAAGGAAACGTCGACTAAATCAATTTCACTATTTTCTCCCCGCATTTCACATCCCTTTTAAAACGCTAATAGTCAACCCGAATACTGAAATAACAAAAAGCAACACCAGCGTAAAAATAAACGCCCTGGCTGCGAACGTATATTTCTTCATAAGATAAAACCCACACATAAGAATTCGAGTATTTTAAAGGAAAATAACAACACATTCACACTGGTTATATCGATCGGTAAATACATCAATGATAGATATAAACTATCAAATTCATGATATCGATCGTTATAAATAATTAAAATCGATCAAAATTCCTCTTTTTAATAGATAAAAACTATCATATAAATAAAATTGATCGTTTTTGTTTTATGTGACGGTTTATTCGGTACACGTTCAGGCACCAACGGGGTTGAGCGGCGACATCTACCGCTTCAGAAGCCACGAAATAAGGGAAGCATGTATTACGCTATTTAATGGTAAAAGGAGGTAATTTGATGCGCAGCTTTTGTAGACTATTTCGGGATATAACGTAAGCCCCTGCACGTTTATCAAAAACAGCTGACTTAGAGCCTATCCCATTAGGCTATTAGCTCATGGTAAGGTTTTCTGTTCGAGTTCCAGCAAATAAATAATGGCCTCTTCCCGGGTCGTTAAACACATGTCCCCTGTCGGTTGCAAACCAGAGCACACTTTTGGGCGTAAAGGCGAGCCAAAGATAAGGCACAAGTTATCTTCCGAAAGCTGCACGCATCTGGTATTCATCGGCTTGCCATTCGGCATTCCGGGTATCGGCGACGAAATTGAAGGCGCAATACAGCAAGCGCCACAACCGCTACGACAGTCCATGCTCAGCCCTCTATTTATAACCAAATGAAAGATAACAGAATTTGTCCAAAGAAAAATCCAGATTTAAAATGTAGACGTCATCATGATCAGGCCTGCCCTCAGACATTCCGAAGACAAGGCTGGAAACAGAAGGGCCAACACAGCACACTTCCCCCCTCCGGGCGACATGCCATCGCGTATTCTCGTTGAACGCGGAGCGGAAAGCGGGCGAACAGTATCACCTTTTTTGCACCAGCAAAAGTGACAATTCCACTTGCCTGGACGGCCCGGCGCGAGTAGTTTTACGCGATATTTTAGATAATCTCTACAACAGGATCTCCTCGATGCCAAGAGCGAACGAAATCAAAAAGGGTATGGTACTGAACTACAACGGCAAATTGCTGATTGTGAAAGATATCGACATTCAGTCGCCTACCGCCCGTGGCGCCGCCACACTGTATAAAATGCGTTTTTCCGATGTCCGCACCGGTCTGAAAGTGGAAGAACGTTTCAAAGGCGACGATATCGTTGATACCGTCACCCTGAGCCGTCGCGGCGTTGACTTTTCTTATGTCGATGGCAACGAATATGTGTTCATGGATAAAGAAGACTATACGCCGTATACCTTCACCAAAGATCAGATTGAAGAAGAGTTGCTGTTTATGCCTGAAGGCGGAATGCCGGATATGCAGGTTCTGACCTGGGACGGCCAACTGCTGGCGCTAGAGCTTCCGCAGACCGTGGATCTGGAAATCGTCGAAACCGCGCCGGGTATTAAAGGAGCGTCCGCCAGCGCACGTAACAAACCCGCGACATTAAGCACCGGTCTGGTGATTCAGGTTCCCGAATACCTGAGCGCAGGTGAGAAAATCCGCATTCATATCGAAGAGCGCCGTTATATGGGGCGCGCGGATTAAGTTTCACATTTTTCGGCTGCGCCCCAGGGCGCAGTCTGCCCCTTTTATTTATTGACTGTTCTGCACCAGGCAAGAGAAACGTTAAAAATTTAACATTTTCTGCTCTTAAGATGGCAGAAGCACGACTTCGTCAACTCAGCGCTTCTCTTTTTCACGTTTATTCGCCAGGATTATTAAAAGTTGTTATGTTGTATCAATATTCTGGAGCTGACGTGACCAAAACCAATCTTATTACTGGATTTCTCGGTAGCGGAAAAACCACCTCTATCCTTCATTTATTAGCTCATAAAGATCCGGCTGAAAAGTGGGCCGTCCTGGTTAATGAATTTGGTGAAGTGGGTATTGACGGCGCGCTGCTTGCCGACAGCGGCGCACTGCTAAAAGAGATCCCCGGCGGCTGCATGTGCTGCGTCAATGGATTGCCTATGCAGGTGGGGCTCAACACGCTGCTGCGCCAGGGCAAACCTGACCGGTTGCTGATTGAACCAACCGGACTGGGGCACCCAAAACAGATTCTGGATTTATTAACTGCGCCGGTTTATGAGCCGTGGATTGATTTACGCGCTACGCTCTGCATCCTTGACCCTCGCCTGCTACTGGACCAACAGAGCGTCGCCAATGAAAATTTCCGCGATCAGCTCGCCTCAGCCGATATTATCATCGCCAATAAGACCGATCGCGCCACGGCGCAGAGCGATGCCGCCCTGCAACAGTGGTGGCGACAGTACGGCGGCGATCGTCAACTGATTCATGCCGAACATGGACAGATAGACGGTAAGCTTCTGGATTTACCGCGACAAAATCTGGCGGAACTGCCGGCCAGCGCCGCGCATTCTCACACTCATGCCAGTAAAAAAGGACTCGCCGCGCTAAATCTGCCCGCCCAGCAGCGCTGGCGACGCAGCCTCAATAGCGGACAGGGTCATCAGGCCTGCGGCTGGATTTTCGATGCCGATACCGTGTTTGACACCATTGGCCTACTCGAATGGGCGCGTCTGGCGCCGGTGGGCCGGGTGAAAGGCGTTATGCGCATACAAGAGGGGCTGGTACGCATCAATCGCCAGGGCGATGACCTGCACATCGAAACACAGAGTGTCGCGCCGCCGGATAGCCGGGTTGAACTTATCTCAAACACAGAAACCGACTGGAATACGTTACAGACGGCCTTGTTGAAGCTTCGTTTAGCGACGCACGCGTAAGGTTGCCACCGTTTAAAAACTATGGCGAAATGACGATGAAAACCCGCTATTCCTTGATAATTCTGCTTAATGCCGCCGGTCTGGCGCTGTTTTTGTCATGGTATCTTCCCGTCAATCACGGTTTCTGGTTCACCATTGATTCCGGCATATTCCACTTCTTTAACCAGAAACTGGTGGAAAGCCACGCGTTCCTCTGGTGGGTCGCTATTACCAATAATCGGGCGTTTGACGGCTGTTCGCTGCTGGCGATGGGGGGACTGATGCTCAGTTTCTGGCTAAAAGAAAACGCATCGGGCCGGCGGCGCATTGTGATAATCGGATTGGTCATGCTGCTAACAGCGGTGGTGCTTAACCAACTCGGTCAGGCGCTGATCCCCGTCAAGCGCGCCAGCCCAACGCTCTCTTTTGAGCATATTTATCGCGTCAGCGAGTTGCTGCACATCCCGACAAAAGACGCGTCAAAAGACAGTTTCCCAGGCGATCACGGTATGATGCTGCTGATATTTTCCGCCTTTATGCTGCGTTATTTCGGCAAAACGGCGGGGATTATCGCCCTTATTATATTTGTGGTTTTCGCGTTTCCGCGCGTTATGATTGGCGCTCACTGGTTCACCGATATTGTGGTCGGGTCACTCACGGTTATTTTGATTGGCCTCCCCTGGTGGCTGATGACCCCGCTCAGCGACCGGGCGATAACGCTTTTTGAGAATTATCTCCCGGGCGGAAATAAACAAATTTTAAACAAATAACCTATGTAATTAACATTACCTTCAGCGATAGTTTTACATCGTTGAAGGTAATTTATGATGATATTCCCCCAGCCCATCATTTTTCGGTCATATTATTCCTCTGCAAAATGAACAGTTTGCCCGATTTTTAAACGATTTGCGCTTAATTTGACCCGTGCTGCTAGTTCACTTTTCGTATCATAAATTCTTATAAAAAATCACGCGAAATCGCTCGCAATGACAGCAACAATCGGGTAATCTCAAACTCGTTTTGCCTCGCCAGATAATTATTCTCATTGCGAATAAATTTGTGCGTTCCGCCACAGATTTGTGCACAAAGAATTGTCTCAAGCTGTGCAGGTAATTAGTCTCATCACGTTTGGCATTTTTATAACGATATTTATCGTTAAGGACTTCAAGGGAAAACAAACAACATGGTCAAATCTCAACCGATTTTGAGATATATTTTGCGCGGGATTCCTGCGATTGCAGTTGCGGTTCTGCTTTCTGCTTGTAGCACAACCACCAATACCGCAAAGAATATGCATTCTGAGACGCATGCTGTGGGCAATAGCGATAGCTCTTCACTGCAAGCCTCTCAGGATGAATTTGAAAATATGGTGCGTAACCTCGACGTTAAGTCGCGGATTATGGATCAGTATGCTGACTGGAAAGGCGTGCGTTACCGCCTGGGCGGCAGCACTAAGAAAGGCGTCGACTGTTCCAGCTTTGTACAGCGCACCTTCCGTGAACAGTTTGGTTTAGAGCTTCCGCGTTCAACCTATGAACAGCAGGAAATGGGCAAAGCGGTTTCACGCAATAACCTGCGTACGGGCGATCTGGTTCTGTTCCGCGCCGGTTCCACTGGTCGTCATGTCGGTATTTATATCGGCAATAACCAGTTTGTCCATGCGTCTACCAGTAGCGGCGTCATTATCTCCAGTATGAACGAACCGTACTGGAAAAAACGCTACAATGAAGCGCGTCGAGTTCTGAGCCGCAGTTAATCTTCATCAGGCAGCACCTCCCTTGGCTTACCTGATGAGACGACATAAAAAGCACTGCTTCAGCAGTGCTTTTGCTTATTATCCCTTCTGAACCCGTTTTACCGAATAGCGACGTGTCGCCTCTTATCCAGCCTACAACACACGAACATAGGCCTGATAAACATAGCGCCATCAGACATTCAGGTCGTTTCCGCCAACGACTACTGCGACAATATGCTTTCCTGCGCATCACAGAAAAGCATGACTATCCGGGGTAATCCAGGCTATAGTCTTATAAATCAACCAGTTTAACCGGCATCCGCCTTTTCAGGTCACACCAGGAATTATGCTTACACGCGACTCCTCTTCCGGTCGGAAAATCCTGCTTACCTGTATCATTACGGGGATAGCGGCAGCATTACTTATTGGTAGCCTGCAATTTTTCCTGTCGTGGCATAAACGGGATGTTAAATACAATACGCTCCTTTCTGATGTACAACATTACCTGGCCAGCTATTTCGCCGACCTGAAAGCCACCACCGATATTCTTCAGCCGTTGACGATCAACACCTGTCAGCAGGTTGGCGCAGAACTCACCTCAAGAGCCGCTTTTAGCCTTAATGTCCGCGCCTTCTTATTGATTAAAGATAAAAAAGTGTTCTGCTCTTCCGCCACTGGCGCCATGAATATGCCGCTTCAGCAACTGGTACCGGATATAGATATCCGCAAAGACGTTGCTATGGCGATTCTGCCCGGCACGCCAATGATGCCCAACAAACCGACAATGGTGATTTGGTATCGAAACCCATTATTAAATGACAGCGGCGTATTCACATCGCTGAATATTAACCTGACGCCCTACTTACTCTATACCACGCGCCAGGACGATTTTAACGGCATCGCGCTGATTGTCGGCAATACCGCGCTGTCGACCTTTTCTTCGCGTCTGCTGACCGTCGCGGAGCTGCCGGGCACGCCTTCACGACAGGCAACTATCAACGGCCTGCCGCTTAAAATACAGCTTTATGCCGATAGCTGGACCTACAATGACTTGTGGTATGCGTTGATGCTGGGCTGCATTAGCGGCATCGTAGCAGGGTTTATCTGTTACTTTATCTATGCCCTCCGGACGCGACCGGGCAAAGAGATTTTAACGGCGATCAAACACGAGCAGTTTTATGTGGTTTATCAGCCCGTCGTCGATACTCGTACGCTGAGCGTCACCGGGCTTGAAGTCTTACTGCGCTGGCGTCACCCTACGGCAGGCGAGATTCCGCCGGATGCCTTTATCCACTATGCCGAAGCGCAGCAACTTATCGTACCGTTAACGCAGCATCTGTTCGAGCTGATCGCCCGCGACGCGCCCACGTTACAGAAGGTGATGCCCGTCGGTGCCAAATTTGGCATTAACATCGCGCCGGAACATCTGCACAGCGACAGTTTTAAAGAGGATATGCACCGGCTCAGGGACGCCCTGCCCGCGCACCATTTTCATATCGTGCTGGAAATCACTGAACGCGATATGCTCCAGCAGTATGAAGCGGCCAAACTGTTCGAATGGCTGCATTCCGCCGGGTTTGAAATCGCTATAGATGATTTCGGTACAGGCCATAGCGCCCTGATTTATCTGGAGCGATTTACTTTAGATTATCTGAAAATCGATCGCGGCTTTATCCAGGCGATCGGCACGGAAACCGTCACGTCTCCGGTTCTGGATACCGTGCTGACGCTCTCCAGACGCCTGAATATGCTGACGGTGGCCGAGGGCGTTGAAACGCCGGAGCAGGCCCGTTGGCTACGCGATCACGGTGTTAATTACTTGCAGGGGTACTGGATTAGTCGTCCTTTACCCCTAAAAGATTTCGTGCTGTGGATGTCGGCGCCTTCTGTGCCTGAATGGTAGCCCCCTTACGGTTTTAACGGATTCACATCAGACGCAACGTCACTTATTATTCAGCGAAACGCCTGCCGGTTTGCAGCGGGCAATACGATAAGGAAACCGCCTTCAGATGATTGCGCGCGTAATGCTTCTGCTTGTCGCACTGGTTAGCGCAGGCGCCCAGGCCCAGGAAATCAAAGAAAGCTACGCTTTCGCCGTACTCGGCGAACCTAAGTATGCTTTTAACTTTGATCACTTTGATTATGTGAATCCTGCTGCGCCGAAAGGCGGTCAGATGACGCTTTCCGCCATTGGTACGTTCGATAATTTCAATCGCTATTCGCTGCGCGGCAATCCCGGCGTACGTACCGAAGCCCTTTACGATACGCTTTTTACCACCTCGGATGATGAACCCGGAAGCTATTACCCGCTGATTGCCGACCATGCCCGCTATGCCGCCGACTATTCCTGGGTGGAAATCTCGATTAATCCCCGCGCTCGTTTTCACGATGGCACGCCCATTACCGCCCGCGATGTGGCCTTTACCTTTCATAAGTTTATGACCGAAGGCGTACCGCAGTTCCGTCTGGTCTATAAAGGTACTACCGTGAAGGCGATTGCGCCTTTAACCGTGCGAATTGAGCTGGCGAAGCCTGGTAAAGAAGACATGCTTAGTCTGTTTTCATTACCGATCATGCCCGAAAAATTCTGGAAAAATCACAAGCTCAGCGATCCGCTTTCAACGCCGCCCTTAGCCAGCGGGCCATACCGGATTACTCAGTGGAAAATGGGCCAGTACATTGTCTATTCACGCGTCAAAAACTACTGGGCGGCTAATCAGCCGGTCAATCGTGGACGTTTTAACCTCGACACTATCCGCTACGATTACTACCTTGATGACAATGTCGCTTTCGAGGCGTTTAAAGCGGGCGCATTTGATCTACGGCTGGAAAACGACGCTAAAAACTGGGCAACGCGCTATATCGGTAAAAATTTCGATAATCATTACATCATTAAAGAAGAACAGAAAAACGAGTCGGCGCAGGACACACGCTGGCTGGCCTTTAATATTCAGCGCCCGGTATTTAAAGACCGGCGGGTACGTGAAGCTGTCACCCTGGCCTTCGATTTTGAGTGGATGAATAAAGCGCTGTTCTATAATGCCTGGAGCCGAACCAACAGTTACTTCCAGAATACCGAGTACGCCGCCAGAAATTATCCTGACGCCGATGAGCTGGTATTACTCGCGCCGATGAAAAAAGATCTTCCTCCTGAAGTCTTCACTCAGATCTATCAGCCGCCGGTCTCTAACGGCGACGGCTACGATCGCGAAAATCTTCTTAAAGCTGACGCCTTGTTGACGCAGGCCGGATGGGTGATCAACGGACAGCAACGGGTCAATAGCGTCACCGGTAAGCCCCTGACGTTTGAACTTCTCCTTCCTGCCAGCAGTAATAGCCAGTGGGTTCTGCCCTTCCAGCATAATCTTCAGCGTCTGGGCATTACGATGACTATCCGTCAGGTTGATAATTCTCAGCTCACCAACCGGATGCGCAGCCGCGACTATGACATGATGCCGAGGCTATGGCGGGCGATGCCCTGGCCCAGCTCCGATCTACAAATCTCATGGGCGTCGGAATACATTGACTCCAGTTATAACGCTCCCGGCGTACAAAGCCCGGTCGTGGATAAACTGATCGCGCAAATTATCGCAGCGCAGGGTGATAAAGCGAAACTGGTGCCGCTGGGACGGGCGCTGGATCGCGTGCTGACCTGGAACTATTACATGCTGCCGATGTGGTATATGGCGCAAGACAGGCTCGCCTGGTGGGATAAATTCTCCCATCCGGCGATTCGCCCGGTATATACCATCGGGTTAGATACCTGGTGGTATGATGTCAACAAAGCCGCCAAACTACCGGCAGCCAGGAGGTAGTAAGAATCAATGGGCGCCTATCTTATCCGCCGTCTGTTACTGGTGATCCCCACGCTATGGGCCATTATTACCATTAACTTTTTTATCGTGCAGATCGCTCCCGGCGGCCCTGTCGATCAGGCGATTGCCGCGATTGAATTTGGCCAGGGCGGCGCGTTGCCCGGCGCCAGCGGCGAAGGCGTTCGCGCCAGTCATGCGCAAACCGGCGTCGGCAATATCAGCGACAGCCATTATCGCGGCGGCCGGGGACTCGATCCGGAGGTGATCGCGGAGATCACCCATCGCTACGGCTTCGACAAACCGCTGCATGAGCGTTATTTCAAGATGCTACGGGACTATCTCTCTTTTGACTTCGGCGACAGTCTGTTTCGCAGCGCATCCGTACTAACGCTGATCAAAGATAGCCTTCCCGTCTCCATTACCCTGGGATTATGGAGCACGCTGATTATTTATCTGGTGTCTATCCCGCTGGGGATCCGCAAAGCCGTCCATAACGGCAGTCGCTTTGATGTGTGGAGCAGCGCGTTTATCATTATTGGTTATGCGATCCCCGCCTTTCTGTTCGCTATTTTATTAATCGTCTTTTTTGCCGGCGGCAGCTACTACGATATCTTTCCGCTACGTGGCCTGGTCTCCGCCAACTTTGACACGTTACCGTGGTACCAGAAAATCACCGATTATTTGTGGCATATTACGCTACCGGTGTTGGCGACCGTCATCGGCGGTTTTGCCGCCCTGACGATGCTGACGAAAAATTCGTTTCTCGACGAGGTGCGTAAACAGTATGTCGTTACCGCTCGCGCTAAAGGCGTGAGTGAAAAAAACATTCTCTGGAAACATGTTTTTCGTAACGCCATGCTGCTGGTGATCGCCGGGTTTCCCGCCACTTTTATCAGTATGTTTTTCACCGGCTCGTTGCTAATTGAAGTCATGTTCTCGCTCAACGGCCTGGGGCTGCTGGGTTATGAAGCAACCGTTTCGCGCGACTATCCGGTGATGTTCGGCACGCTTTATATCTTTACCCTGATTGGCTTATTACTGAATATCCTGAGCGATATCAGCTATACGCTGGTCGATCCACGCATTGATTTTGAGGGACGATAATGCCGCGATTAAGCCCGGTCAATCAGGCCCGCTGGGCGCGTTTCCGCCATAATCGCCGGGGCTACTGGTCACTATGGATTTTCCTGGTAGTGTTCAGCCTGAGCTTATGCGCGGAACTGATTGCTAACGATAAGCCATTGCTGGTGCGCTATGAAGGCCAGTGGTATTTTCCGCTGGTAAAAAATTACAGCGAGCGCGATTTCGGCGGCCCGCTGGCGACAACGGCAGATTATCAGGACCCCTGGCTACAACGGCAGCTTGAGAATCGGGGCTGGGTGTTGTGGGCCCCCGTACGCTTTGGCGCCAATACCATTAATTTTGCCACCACGCAGCCTTTCCCCTCCCCGCCTTCGGCGAAAAACTGGCTGGGCACCGATGCGAATGGCGGCGACGTTTTCGCCCGCATCCTGTACGGCACCCGCATTTCTATTTTATTCGGTCTGATGTTAACGATTTGCTCCAGCGTCATGGGCGTACTGGCGGGCGCGCTACAGGGCTATTATGGCGGCAAAGTCGATTTATGGGGGCAACGTCTCATCGAAGTCTGGTCGGGGATGCCGACCCTGTTTCTGATTATTTTACTTTCCAGCGTAGTGCAGCCTAACTTCTGGTGGCTGCTGGCCATAACCGTGTTGTTTGGCTGGATGAGTCTGGTGGGCGTAGTGCGCGCCGAGTTTTTACGGACCCGCAATTTTGACTATATCCGCGCCGCGCAGGCGCTTGGCGTCAGCGATCGGGACATTATCCTGCGCCATATGTTGCCTAATGCGATGGTCGCTACTCTGACATTTTTACCGTTCATTTTATGTAGCTCCATCACCACCCTGACGTCGCTGGATTTTCTGGGATTCGGTCTGCCGCTTGGCTCCCCTTCTCTCGGCGAACTTCTTTTACAGGGGAAAAACAACTTACAGGCTCCCTGGCTGGGGATCGCCGCCTTTCTGTCTGTCGCCATTCTGCTATCGCTGCTGATTTTTATCGGCGAAGCGGTACGCGACGCCTTTGATCCTGCTAAGGCGGTATAAGATGACATCTCCATTGCTTGCGATTGAAAATTTATCGGTAGGTTTCCGTCAGCAACAGCACGTACGTCCTGTCGTTAACGCCATTTCGTTACAGGTGAACGCCGGGGAAACGCTGGCGCTGGTCGGCGAGTCCGGGTCAGGAAAAAGCGTGACGGCGCTTTCCATTCTGCGTCTTTTGCCTACCCCTCCCGCCGTCTACCTCTCCGGCGATATTCGCTTTCACGGCGAATCATTGCTTCATGCCAGCGAGCAGACGCTACGCGGCGTGCGCGGCAATAAAATCGCCATGATTTTTCAGGAACCGATGGTTTCACTTAACCCGCTGCATACGCTGGAAAAACAGCTCTATGAAGTGCTGTCGCTCCATCGGGGAATGCGTCGGGAGGCGGCAAGGGCGGAGATGATCGGTTGTCTGGATCGGGTCGGTATCCGCCAGGCGAGCCAGCGTCTGCGCGATTACCCTCATCAGCTTTCTGGCGGCGAACGCCAGCGCGTCATGATCGCCATGGCGCTGTTAACACGGCCGGAATTACTGATCGCCGATGAGCCGACCACCGCCCTCGACGTCTCCGTACAGGCGCAGATTTTATCTCTACTGCGGGAACTCCAGCGCGAGCTCAATATGGGATTGCTGTTTATCACCCATAACCTCAGCATTGTAAAAAAACTGGCGGATTCAGTGGCGGTAATGCAACACGGCAAGTGCGTAGAGAACCAACGCGCCGACACGCTGCTCTCCGCGCCGACCCATCCATACACGCAAAAACTACTCAACAGCGAACCCACAGGCGATCCGGTTCCGCTCCCCGCCGGGCAGACGCCGTTGCTGGAAGTAGACAGGCTGCGCGTCGCCTTCCCGATCCGCAAAGGCATTCTGAAGCGCGTCGTGGATCATAATGTGGTGGTTAACAATATCAGTTTCACCCTGCATCCAGGCGAAACGCTGGGTCTGGTCGGCGAGTCAGGATCGGGAAAAAGTACCACCGGTCTGGCGCTGTTACGGCTTATCCGCTCCGAAGGCCGCATCGTGTTTGACGGTCAATCACTGGATACGTTAAACCGCCGCCAGCTTTTACCTGTTCGCCACCGTATCCAGGTCGTATTCCAGGATCCGAACTCATCGCTAAACCCGCGTTTAAACGTGTTGCAAATTATCGAAGAAGGCCTGCGCGTCCACCAGCCTACGCTTTCAGGCGCGCAGCGCGAACAGCAGGTGAAAGCGGTCATGATGGAAGTCGGCCTGGACCCGGAAACGCGGCATCGTTACCCCGCTGAGTTTTCCGGCGGCCAGCGTCAACGTATCGCCGTCGCCAGGGCGATGATTTTAAAACCGTCGCTTATTATTCTGGATGAACCGACCTCATCGCTGGATAAAACCGTTCAGGCGCAGATTCTTGCCCTCCTGAAATCGCTCCAGCAAAAGCACCGTCTGGCCTATATCTTCATTAGCCACGATCTGCATGTAGTACGCGCGCTGTGCCATCAGGTTATCGTGCTGCGACAGGGGGAGGTGGTTGAACAGGGGCAATGCGAGCGCGTGTTTACCGCACCGCAACAAGCGTATACGCGTCAGCTACTCGCGTTAAGCTGACGCCTAAAAAGGATTATTGTTAGAAAAAGGTTCCGCTATCGCCACGCCGAAATTTTTCAGCCGACAGGTGGCGGCAAACTCATCCTGACGATTAACGAACAGGCACGGTTCCCCTTCGCACTCCAGCACGGAGCAAGGAACTTCAATATCGCTTAGCGCCTGGCTGAGCTTATGCATCACTGACCACGCGCTATCGCCTGCCGGACTCAACAGTTTAAGCGCCACCAGACTATTCTCGGTGCTCTGCCCGTTTTGCGGAATCGGTTCAACCTTTGACCCCGCAAAACCCGCCGACCAGCGATAGTTTTGCGGCAGACGGTGAACAATTGAGAGCTGTAATGTATTCACTTTCTTTCCCCGGAAGCACAATTACTTCACAATTTGCTTACATTTATATTAACACATCATTGACAACCCGTCCTTAAACAGATTGCTAACGCCCTTCTCTCCGTCAGTGGCTCTACAGCAAGCGGGAGTTAAAATAGTTTTACCGACGCGGAGATAGCGGCGGGCTATATGTACCCGTTTCTGCGATCTAACTCAACCTTTTTAACTACAATGATGTGACTTTTTACATAAATGGATTTTACATAAAATAAACATAAAGGAGGAAAATGATGAATTGGTAATTGATATACATCAACTATGAAAGCCGTTTGGCTTTGCCATCGTGTAGCGGATAGCGTCCCCCAACGCCGCCTGCGCATTCTTCGGCGCCATTGAGGGACAGCGCGCCCGTCACCGTTTTTTGGGACGGCTGGCGTAGAGATAAAACAGAATGGAACAGGCGGCGCAAAGCGCAATCGACCAAATCATCGGCCACGCACTGGTAAAGGTAGCCAGCGACAGCAACGCGCCGACGATAGCGCCAATACCAAAGCGGAAAGTGCCCGCCAACGAAGACGCCGTTCCGGCCATATGCGGAAACTCATCCAAAATGACCGCCATCGCATTGGACGAAACCATCGACACACAGCCGACAAACGCCGCAACGCCGACCACCAGCGCCCAGAATCCAATGCCCATCAGCGCGCTGAAAACCATCCACACCGCCATCGCAAACTGAATCCATAGCCCGGCCCGAAACATGTTTAGCGCCCCTACCCGTCTGACAAAACGGCTGTTGATAATCGTCATCACAAACAGAAATACGATGTTCAACGCGAAGTAGTAGCCGAAATCCTGCGGCGGAACATGATTAATTTCGATATAGACAAACGGCCCCGCGCTCAAAAAAGAGAACATACCGGCAAAACTAAACCCGCTCGCCAGCATATAGCTCAGTACGCGTTTGTGGCGAAACAACGCAGCAAAGTTACCTATTGTGGTACGAATATGAAAAGGCTGACGCCGCTCAACGGGCAGCGTCTCTTTAATCAGAGCAAAGATCATGACTGACGCCAGAATCGCCGCAATGGCCAGTATCCAGAAGATATAGTGCCAGCTTAACCATACCAACACCCAGCCGCCGACAATGGGCGCCATTAACGGCGCTATCGTAGTGACCAGCATGACAAATGACATCATGCGCGAAAACTCTTCCTTTGGATAAATATCCCGCATCAGCGCATTGATGACGACGCTTGCCGCCGCGGCCGCCAAACCGTGAAAGAAACGCATCACGATCAGTTGATCGATAGTCTGCGCCAACGCACAGGCGACCGCCGCAGCGGCAAATACCAGCGTCCCGCCCAGGATGACCGGCTTACGCCCGAGGCTATCCGCCATCGGTCCATAGATAAGCTGCCCCAGCGCAAACCCCAGAATATAGGTGCTGAGCGTCATCTGCGCGCTACCGGCAGGCACGCCGAATTGCGCAGAAATCACCGGCAGCGCTGGAAGATACATATCAATCGACAGCGGCATTAACATGGCCAACAGGCCAAGGATAAAGACAATGGCAAAGGAAGAGTGCTGCCGGGTGGTCACATCGAACTCCTGAATTTAACGAGATAGTTAGCCGACGCTGGCGATTTCTTCTTCAGTCAACGGGCGGTACTCGCCGGGAGCCAGATTCTCATCCAGCGTAATGGCGCCAATCCGTTCGCGGTGCAGTTCCACAACGTGATTGCCTACTGCGGCAAACATCCGCTTCACCTGATGATAACGGCCTTCGCTGATGGTCAGACGGACCTGCACAGGCGTTATCACCTCCAGCGTAGCGGGTTTAGTGAGATCTTTTTCATTATGCAACTGCACGCCTTTCGCAAATTGCGCTGCCGTATCGTCGGCCACCGGCGACTCCAGGGTCACCAGATAGGTTTTTTCACAGTGATGGCGCGGCGACGTAATGCGGTGCGACCACTGACCGTCATCTGTCATTAACACCAGACCGGTAGTATCGATATCCAGACGTCCTGCGGCATGCAGCTTATACGCCACCGGCTCATCCAGGAAATACAGCACCGTTGGATGATCGGGATCATCGGTTGAACAAACGTATCCCTGCGGCTTGTTAAGCATAAAATAGCGTGGCCCGTGTTGCTGCGCTAAGGGATTGCCGTCATACGCAACCGCATGTTCCGGGAGCAGTTTGAAGGCCGCATTTTTAATGATGTCGCCATCGACGGTAACGCGGTTACCACGAATTTCACGCCCGGCAATAGCGCGGCTGACGCCAAGCTGCTGAGCGATAAATTTATCAAGTCGCATGTGTGTGATTTAGCCTGTAATAATACGGAAATCGGGCATTCTACCCGAAAAAAGGGAATTGCTATCCGCTCAGTATAGCGGGCTAACTATATCCCTCAAGGGAAATGATTCATGGCATACTATTCCCGGAACCGTTTAACGTAGTGAGACCATGATTTTTACACTCCGCCCCTACCAGCAAGAAGCCGTAGACGCCACGCTCAGCCACTTTCGCCGCCACCGTACGCCCGCCGTGATTGTTCTGCCGACCGGCGCAGGTAAAAGCCTGGTGATCGCCGAACTGGCGCGCGTCGCCCGCGGACGGGTACTGGTGCTGGCGCATGTGAAAGAGCTGGTCGCGCAGAACCACGCCAAATATTGCGCGCTGGGGCTGGAAGCAGATATTTTCGCCGCCGGACTCAAACGTAAAGAGAGTCAGGGCAAAGTCGTGTTCGGCAGCGTACAGTCGGTGGCGCGTAATCTTGACGCCTTCCAGGAGGAGTTTTCGCTGTTGATTGTCGATGAATGCCACCGCATCGGTGACGATGAAGACAGTCAGTATCAGCAAATCCTCACTCACCTGAGTAAAGTTAATCCTCACTTACGTCTGCTTGGGCTAACCGCCACGCCCTTCCGCCTCGGAAAAGGCTGGATTTATCAATTTCATTACCACGGTATGGTGCGCGGCAACGACAACGCTCTGTTTCGCGACTGTATTTATGAACTGCCGCTGCGCTATATGATTAAACACGGCTATCTGACGCCGCCTGAGCGGCTTGATATGCCAGTGGTCCAATACGATTTCAGCCGCCTGCAGGCCCAAAGCAATGGGCTGTTCAGCGAAGCCGATCTGAACCGCGAGCTGAAAAAGCAGCAGCGGATTACGCCGCACATCATCAGCCAGATTATGGAATTTGCGCAAACGCGCAAAGGCGTGATGATTTTCGCCGCCACGGTCGAACATGCGAAAGAGATTGTCGGTCTGCTTCCGGCGGACGACGCGGCGCTGATTACCGGCGATACGCCAGGGCCCGAGCGCGACGCGCTGATTGATAATTTCAAGGCGCAGCGTTTTCGCTATCTGGTTAACGTCTCGGTGCTGACCACCGGCTTTGACGCCCCACACGTTGATCTCATCGCGATTCTACGTCCCACCGAGTCAGTTAGTCTTTACCAACAAATTGTCGGGCGTGGTCTGCGCCTTGCGCCGGGAAAGACCGATTGCCTGATTCTTGATTACGCAGGCAACCCGCACGACCTGTATGCCCCGGAGGTCGGTAGCCCGAAGGGAAAAAGCGATAACGTCCCTGTCCAGGTATTTTGCCCGGCCTGCGGCTTTGCCAACACCTTCTGGGGGAAAACCACTGCCGACGGCACGCTGATTGAACACTTTGGCCGTCGCTGCCAGGGCTGGTTTGAGGATGACGACGGCCATCGCGAGCAGTGCGATTTTCGCTTTCGCTTCAAAAACTGCCCGCAGTGTAATGCCGAAAACGATATTGCCGCCCGACGCTGCCGGGAATGTGACGCTATTCTGGTCGACCCAGACGATATGTTAAAAGCGGCGCTCAGGCTCAAGGATGCGTTAGTCCTGCGCTGTAGCGGAATGACGATGCAGCATGGGCAGGATGAGAAAGGCGAATGGCTGAAAATCACTTACTATGACGAGGACGGCGCGGATGTCAGTGAGCGCTTCCGCTTGCACACGCCCGCCCAGCGTACCGCTTTCGAACAGCTATTTATTCGCCCGCATACCCGCACGCCCGGCGTTCCTTTACGCTGGATCACGGCGGCGGATATTGTCGCGCAGCAGGCGCTGTTGCGGCATCCCGATTTTGTGGTCGCGCGGATGAAAGGCCAGTACTGGCAGGTGCGTGAAAAAGTGTTCGACTATGAAGGCCGCTTCCGCCGGGCGCACGAATTACGTGGTTAATTGTACTTTTCATTGATGTAACGGCGATTTGAGTATAGAATCCCGCCCGCCTTTGCATACGCAAAGCAGATCACTTACCTGTTGCTGGGTCGCCTGTAGCAGGAATTATTAAAGAGAGATTTAAATGTTTACTATCAACGCAGAAGTACGTAAAGAGCAGGGTAAGGGTGCGAGCCGCCGCCTGCGCGCCGCTAACAAGTTCCCGGCAATCATCTACGGCGGTTCTGAAGCCCCGATTGCTATCGAACTGGACCACGACCAGGTGATGAACATGCAAGCTAAAGCTGAATTCTACAGCGAAGTTCTGACCCTCGTTGTTGACGGTAAAGAAGTAAAAGTTAAAGCTCAGGCTGTACAGCGTCACGCTTACAAACCGAAGCTGACTCACATCGACTTCGTTCGCGCGTAATCGCCTGGAAGTTGAAGAAAAACCCCGCCCCGGCGGGGTTTTTTTATGCGTTTAATTGAATTTGACGACATGCAGAGCAACGAGAACCCACTTTGCTTTTCTGCTTTCTTACACCTCGCCACATTCAATTAGCGCCTCCCCTAATCGAGGATCTGTAGTTTCCGACGCGGTATTCATACCTTTAAGCCGATTGAATAATGCCCGTTGACGAACGCTGGCACTTTCCGGTTTCCATGGCAGAATTCGTATTGGTATCGTTTGCCCGTCATTCAACGCATCAAATACCTTTTCATTGGTCAGTAAGTCGCCGCAGCTCCATGTCTTGCTATCAAACTGAAAATCAAATAAGACATGGAGCTCCAGTTCATCTACACGCACTTGACGCTTTGCATTATCGATGCGTATTTCCACCTTCTCTTTATGCGTCAAAGTTGCATCAAGATTGAGTCCATACCGTTTCAACTGCCCCTTGTCGTAATAGTAACGTATGCTGGACCAGGTTGATTTAAAAGCAAATCCAGTAATGAATAAACCACTTAACAAGAACAGCGGGCATATGAACAAGCTCAGTAACCAGTTGGCACCATAAGTATAAAACAGTACCAACGATAGAACGGTGAACACCATGCCGAGCACCAACATCATCAAAAATGCGACAATGTGCGCATACAAAACCTGCCGAAATAAACTGAAATTAACAGGCGGCCTCTGACGTATTCCTTTACTCACTACGGCGTCCTTTTATGTCGTATGCCTTTATTTCCCGCCCGACGTGCGTCGCTGCAACTGATCGCGCAAATTCGGCGGCGTCCCTTTGATAGTCAGGGTATCGGTCGCCGGGTCCCAGAAAATACGTTCACCCAATAACATAGCGTCGAAGTTAATGGTTAACCCGCCGCCACTGCCGGCATATTTGGTTAACTGGCGCAGCGTACTGCGATCTGCCGGGAAGCTCTCTTCCAGCTCATAGCCTTTTTCGGCGGTAAATTCGCTGAAGCTGACTTCACTGACGCCGGAAAGCTCTTTAGACAGCGATTCCAGCTCAATCTCTTCCCCGGCTTGTAATTGCTCATTGCAGTAGCTGTACACCTGCTGGCGCACGTTCTGACGTTCCGCTTTATCCAACTGCGCTTCTGCGGTGAAATCATCCACTGCCTGCAACAGGCCGCGATTCTGCGCTTTGGCGTTCAACCCTTCGCTGGCGCCGAGGAAATCCATAAAGAAGTCAGCAACCTTGCGCCCTACCCGACCTTTCAGGAACGTCAGATAGCGGGTCGATTGCGGATTAGTTTCCCACTCGGTAAGATCGATACGCGCCACGATATCCGCATGATTGATATCAAGATAATGCGTCGGGTTAATGTCCAGATTTTCATTGACCCGCATACTGCTCAGGTTGTTCAGTACCGTAACCAGCAGATACTCCACCGCCAGGTAGCGATAATGGCAGAACAATACAATGCCGCCGTCCGCAAAGGGGTATTTCGCCAGTTCGTCACGCAGGCGTCCGGTCGCCGCCCGGCTAAAGGCAAGAAAATCGTCTTCCCCCTGACGTTGCAACCGCAGCGCTTGCGCCAGTTCACTCTCTTCATTAAACAGGCCATACGCCTTATTCTTGGCGCTATAGACCCGATGCAGTTCAGCCACCATCTCGACAACGGTGGTTGTCGGCTCCAGCAATGAATCGCGCAAGACCAGCTCAAGATTTTGCTCATCGCGCTTGATAAGCTGGTGCAGGGCAATCTGGTTGATATCCAGACTCATGATAAACTCTCCTTTAAGACCGGGCGGTATTCAACCACCGCCTGCCGGAAGACGCAAGCAATCGCCCTGTCATTTCAGGCGTTATCCGTAACGCGAATGATTTAGGGGATAAAAATGCAGAAAAAAAACTGTTGCTACGGTAATATGTTGCCCTTTCATGAACAAACAGATTTTGATTTATGCCACAACTCTCCCGCTATAGTGATGAACATGTTGAACAACTGCTGAGCGAACTGCTCAGTGTACTGGAAAAACATAAGGCGCCGACCGATCTTTCCCTGATGGTGCTGGGAAATATGGTCACCAACCTTATCAACACCAGCGTTGCGCCGGCTCAACGCCAGGCGATTGCGAACTCTTTTGCCCGCGCCTTGCAGTCTTCGATTAGCGAAGACAACGCGCACTAAAAAGCCGACTCCGGAGAAACAAGCGACAGGTATGGTAACTCATCGTCAGCGCTACCGTGAAAAAGTCTCCCAGATGGTTAGCTGGGGGCACTGGTTCGCTCTGTTCAATATACTGTTGGCTACGTTGCTCGGCAGCCGTTACCTGTTTGTCGCCGACTGGCCGACAACGCTTGCGGGTCGCATATACTCCTACCTGAGCATTGTCGGGCACTTTAGCTTTCTGGTGTTCGCCACCTATTTGCTTATTCTTTTTCCGCTCACGTTTATCGTGATGTCCCAGCGGCTGATGCGGTTTTTATCAGCCATTCTGGCGACCGCGGGTATGACGTTGTTGCTTATCGACAGCGAAGTCTTTACCCGTTTTCACCTGCATCTTAACCCCATTGTCTGGGAACTGGTCATCAACCCTGACCAGAACGAAATGGCGCGCGACTGGCAGCTTATGTTTATTAGCGTGCCGGTTATCTTATTGATTGAGATGCTATTTGCGACATGGAGTTGGCAAAAGCTGCGCAGTCTCACGCGCCGCCGCCATTTCGCAAGGCCGCTTGCGGCATTCTTTTTCGTCTCCTTTATCGCATCGCATCTTATCTACATCTGGGCAGACGCTAATTTTTACCGGCCGATTACCATGCAGCGGGCAAACCTGCCGCTCTCTTATCCGATGACGGCGCGACGTTTTCTTGAAAAACACGGTCTGCTGGATGCGCAGGAATATCAGCGCCGTCTGGTAGAGCAAGGCAATCCGGAAGCGGTCTCCGTACAGTACCCGCTCAGCAATTTGCACTATCGCGATATGGGCACCGGTCAGAATGTGCTGCTCATTACCGTAGACGGCCTGAACTATTCTCGCTTTGAGAAGCAGATGCCGGAGCTGGCTACATTTGCCGAGCAAAACATCGACTTCACCCGTCATATGAGTTCAGGGAATACCACTGATAACGGTATTTTCGGCCTGTTCTATGGCATATCGCCAGGCTATATGGATGGCGTGTTATCCACCAGAACGCCTGCGGCGCTCATTACCGCGTTGAATCAGCAAGGCTACCAACTGGGACTGTTTTCTTCGGATGGCTTCGCCAGCCCGCTTTATCGTCAGGCATTACTGTCCGATTTCTCGATGCCGGCAGCGCAAACGCAGTCTGATGCGCAAACGGCCAGCCAGTGGATAGACTGGCTTGGGCGCTACGCACAGGAAGATAACCGCTGGTTCTCATGGATATCGTTTAACGGTACTAACATTGATGACAGTAACCAGAAAAATTTTGTTAAGCGTTACGCCAGTGCCGCCAGCGACGTGGATGCGCAAATCAATCGGGTTCTGAACGCGCTGCGAGAGGCCGGTAAATTCGACAATACTGTCGTGATCATTACCGCAGGACGCGGCATACCGTTGACGCCGGAAGAAAATCGCTTCGACTGGTCGCAAGGTCATCTGCAAGTACCGCTGGTGATCCACTGGCCGGGGACGCCTGCGCAGCGTATTAATGTGCTTACCGATCATACCGATGTGATGACCACGTTGATGCAACGCCTGTTACATGTCAGCACGCCAGCGAACGAATATTCACAGGGCCAGGACATCTTTACCGTTCCACGTCGTCATAACTGGGTAACGGCGGCAGACGGCAGTACGCTGGCAATCACGACGCCGCAAATGACCCTGGTGCTCAATAATAACGGTCATTATCAGACCTATGACTTACACGGCGAGAAGATCAAAGATCAGAAGCCGCAGCTCAGTCTGCTGCTGCAAGTGCTAACAGAAGAGAAACGTTTTATCGCTAACTGATTAATTATAAATCAGTTAGCACCGTTTCCCCTTGCATTCGCGTTGGAAAGAGGTAGTATTAGCACCCACAAGTCGGCACGTAGCGCAGCCTGGTAGCGCACCGTCATGGGGTGTCGGGGGTCGGAGGTTCAAATCCTCTCGTGCCGACCAAAATTCCCCTTAAAAACCAGCCTGCCAGGGCTGGTTTTTTTATATATCCAATTTGCAAATGGTGAAATGATGGTGAAATAGCTATCGAAGGTCACTGCAAATTGACTTCAAGCTCCCTCCAACGCGAAAAGTTGAACAGATGACTTAAATACATTGATTAGTCATCCTTAACCAGTAGAATCCGCCACGACTGGTAACTATTCAATACACGCACTATCGAACGATCGCCAGTTTGCCGCAGCCCGTTCTTGCATACAATGTGGCTGCGGCACACCATCACATCAGAAATTTGAAAATCAGGGTAAACCTGTCACTTAACCTGAAGCAGGCCTTCATAGCGGGTGGTATATCGGGATGACAGTATGTTTCTCTTCATAGCCCACTGTTGCTGGATACCCTCCCCGGCAAAGTACAGCTTTCCCCAGCCCTTCTTTGCATTCAGGTGATCCAGTACTTCCATCGGCTTCTCGCTACCGGCGCGCGGCGCGTTATCATCGAAAAAGTTGCGCCGCGCCCTGACTGAAGAAGTCTCCCCTATTTCACCTGTACATCATCCGTACTGTCTGATGTTGTTCGTCCGGGAATATCTTTGTCGCACCGCACCTCATTCACCTGGTGCATCAGTTACGACGCCACTGAACGTTCAGATAGCTCCCCAGCATCTCCTCCACAAGAGGTCGCAGGCCATCCAAAAATGTCTTTTTCGCGCTCTCCATCGCTCTTGCTCCGATAGTGCGCTCTGCATCGGTATTACCGACCAGCCCAGACGGTCTCAGCTCTGTGTCAGACAGCATCCGGTACGTTTCCTCATAATCCGATATTTGCTTTTCACGAAGCGCGTTAACGCGTTCCGGCGCTTTGCGCTCCAGCACTCTGTGTAACGGCCCCCACTGCAGTATCCACTCCCTGAACTCGCTTTTTTCAGCGGCTTTCACCTGAAGCTCCGCGTCCTGAAGGTCTGTAACCGTCACGCCGGATACGTCAAAGAAACGCATTTCTGCCGTCACGCTGGTCAGCCCGAGTGATTTCTTCAGCTTATTCTGATACGCCAGCCAGACCTCAATTTCATCAACGAGAGCCAGCGTTCTGACCTTTTCCCGGGCAATCTGTTCCAGTTTTCCCAGACGGAACATCTCACGCCCCGTGGCAACCAGCGCCGCGAGATCGTTATCGTATTGCCCTTTTTCTGCATTATGTACCAGCTGTACGTTCTTCATCTGGTGCAAAAAAAATGTGACCCGGTCCTCGCAGCTTGAGGTTGCCTCTGTTGCCATAGCAAAGGTGTTTGCTCTCAACGCCTCATCTTCAGCCAGTTGTGCCAGCCAGGACGATATCTGTGCCTTAAACCCCGCGTCCTTTATGAAGTTTTCCGTCTCACTCAGTCTGTCCAGGAAGAGGCTGAAGGCGTCGGCGTTATCTTCCTGTCCGAACATATGCCATCTGTCTGCAGGAGCCGGTTCCCCCTCCCGGGCAGGCACCAGCCAGTCAGCGGCCGCCAGGTGCAGTGCCCGAGTTTCCCGGGGGGCGGAGGCTCCCGCCATATCGAATCGTATTATGGGGCCTGAATAGCCAGGCGCGCTGGTGATCTCCCGCAGCGCCTGCAAAGTACGTTCAGACAGTGGGTTCCCTTCCAGATTTACGGTTGTCTCTGAAGACAGATGAATGAGACTTTCCGGCAGGCGGGTCAGCTGGTTACGATAGACCGACAGCGACAGTAGTCCTGACGGCAGCATCGGCAGGCTGGTCAGCCGGTTACCAGATACCATCAGCTCCTTCAGTTCTGACGGCAGCACCGGCAGACTGGTCAGCCGGTTACCAGATACAATCAGCTCCTTCAGTCCTGACGGCAACGCCGGCAGGCTGGTCAGCCGATTATTATAGGCCCACAGCTTATATAATTCTGACGGCAGCGTCGGCAGGCTGGCCAGTTGGTTATCAGATACCGACAGCTCCTGTAGCCCTGACGGCAACGTCGGCAGGCTGGTCAGCTGGTTATTATAGGCCCACAGCTTACATAATTCTGACGGCAGCGCCGGCAGGCTGGCCAGTTGGTTATCAGATACCGACAGCTCCTGTAGCCCTGGCGGCAACACCGGCAGGCTGGTCAGTTGATTACCAAAGATCCACAGCTTACATAGTCCTGACGGCAGCGCCGGCAGGTGGGTCAGCGGGTTACTAAAGATCGACAGTTCCAGTAGTCCTGGCGGCAGCACCGGCAGGCTAGTCAGCTGGTTACCAGAGACCTCCAGCGTCCGCAGTTCTGGCGGCAGCGCCGGCAGGCTGGTCAGATTATTATCAGGAATAACCAGTGTGGTAATATGCGCGGGTAAACAGTCTGGCAAGGTGGTAAGACCTGATTCTCCCACGTTAAGCACTGCATTGCCATTATTCAGGCAGGCACGCATTTTCTGTACCACTGCTGCACGGCCGCGTGACTCTTCTGCGGGTGCAGCCCTTCTCCACGCTGACCAGACAGCATCATACTCTGCTGGCGTCTGTGGAGCCGTTGTGGCAGGGAGGAAGGATGTCCTGAATGTCCCGGATGCCCCTTCCGCGTGTCCTGTGCCCTCCTCACCCTGTGCTGTGTCCAGGGTGAGGCGATGTGTTTCACTGTACCCCTGGCAATTTACGGTATAGTTCCCGGCATCATCAAGGGTGACTGACAATATCTCCTGACTGTCTTCATCCAGAATACAGAAGTAATTTTCCCCGTGCTGGCCGGAATGAATGCTTTCCTCCCATCCGGCATACGCGAGCGTCCTGAGCAGTTCAAATCTGCTGACCACATCCTCCCGCGTCGTTCCGGCCGGCGGGTGACAAATCGTCCAGATGCACTCCAGCGCTTCAGTCTGGTGCGTTGAGCAAAAAAATTCCTTCATTTTTTCCCAGGAACTCATTTCAGGGGGGGTATCAGACCAGGCAATACGCTAAATGCGGCGATTACTGATGGTGGCGGGAAGACATCCGCTTCCAATATGAAAGGGCATAACAAAAAACCTTTATAAATTTACATATAGTATCTGTCCGGCAGACATCATCTCTTCCTGGTCTTAATTTCACAATAAGGTTATCGGCGGATTCATGGTCGTCCTGACATGGCGGGCTTCAGAAGGTGCAGAAGAAAAATCCGTTATGATGACCGGATGGCGGGACTGTCATTTTACAGCTAAAGTGTCGATTTTTTCAGGGTCGCTTTCCACGATGACCAGATCATCCGGTATCAACGCCCGGGCGTTCAATTTTCGATTCTGCCTGCCTGCGCAGCTCTTCCGGCGAATAAACCCTTTGAACGACTTTACCGTCTTTAAACTGCCAGCAGCATGAATATCAGCGCGACGGTTTTCATCCGTATCAGGCAACTCTGCAACGCTCTGGCCAGCAGGCCACAGCCCGGAAACATCACGCGTAATACACGTAATAACATCGTTATCGTCGTAGGTAATTTTCAGCGTGTCTGCTGAAAATAATTGCTGGCACCCATACCAGTCCTGACCATCCTCTGATTTAAGATACGCCGCATCGGCGAATAATGTGTCATCTGGTTCCGGTGCATACGGAATGAAATTTTTAATATTTAAAAACTGTTTGTTCTTTTTATTTTTTTTCCGCTGTCATAATTATTCCTTCTTATACACTTGGGGCTGTCACCCACGTATCACCAACCAGATACTGAATGGGACGTTGTCACCCGAATAGTCATCGCGCCACGCACTCCCATTACCTCAATCACTGCGCCAGCGAGACAGATATTACCGCAGCCAGTATCCGTGATGATTTTGTTATAAGCGTAAGACCAGGAGCCACGACACATCCAGTAAGGGTGATTGAATGCGCCCTGAGACTCCAGCCAGACGATAAACTCCGCCGTCGTCCACGGATTATCATCACAGCCGATAGTAACTGCGCCATCAAACGCTCGCGCGGCACCGATACGACGCACAAACAAATCCTTGTCCGGAATATCGCCGCCATTCTGTGATTTTTGTAATGCATCGGCGGCACGACTTATGGTTTCTCGCAAACCAACGTATTCGATAAGACCGTCAACGCTTTTTCCTGACAGCGCCGTCAGGGTTTCGTCCAGCGGCTGCTTGCCCGCCAGTTTATTCAGTACCGTGGTGGCAAAGTTCGGATCATTTCCCAACGCGTCAGCCAGTTCCTGCAGGGTGTCCAGTGGCTCCAGTACGGAACCAACCAGCGCGGCAATCAGTTTGCGGACAAACTCCGCGTTTGTTGTCTGAAGCCCTTTAGCATCGCCTGGCGGCGTCGGTGTGGTCGGCGTTCCAGTGAATGCCGGGCTGTCCAGCGGCGCTTTGGTCCGTACCTCACCCATAACGGTTTTTACCGCCTTTGGTGTGGCCGCCAGCGCTTCGCTGTCACTGTCCGTGGCACTGCTTAATTTAACGATACCTTTTTTCGTCAGGCTTGCATCTTCCAGGGAAATCACGTCTGCGATATCCTCGGCCCGTTTCGCGGCCTCTTCGGCTCTGGTTGCCAATTCTCCGGCTGCAGCTCTGCTTTGCGCTGCCAGTGATGCGCTGGTATCAGATGCGGAGGCGTGGGTGGATGCCTCCGATGCTGATGACGAGGCGGCTGCCGCCGTTCTGGCTGTGTCAGCCGACGCCGCGCTGGCTGATGCCTCCCCGGCTTTTGTGGTCGCCGTACCTGCGCTGCTCTCCGCAGATGCTGCGGATGAAGCTGCCGACCAAAATTCCCCTTGAAAACCAGCCTGTCAGGGCTGGTTTTTTTTATGCCTACAATTAAAAAGTTAGCTGATGCCAGAGACGTTATTTTGCATGAACTGATCGGACATCTTTCCTGTGCAGTGGTCAACGTAAAGTCAATGCAGGCAAATAACGTAAACCATGTTTGTACTAAAACAGAAAAAGCGCATCTACACCCTATGCTGGAAGAAATGTTTGTAGTGGCAGGTAAATGAGTAAGCAATCTGTCGCAGCAATAATAAAACGTTCTGGTAAGGTAAACGGCCTACCACTTCTTTGTCACTAACAATTAGCCTCCCTGTCGCCATAGGGTCGATAACGATCGGCTATTCACAACACGTTTTGTAGACAACGTACGGTGATTAATTACTCCTTCAGCCAGCAACTCGCTAATTGTTATTCAACTTCAGAAATTATAACTAATTGAAGCACCTACAAAATTATGCCCTGAATTTTTATCCGTAAGTGATCCATTCGAGAAATGCCGGATATAAGCTTCTGTAGAAAAAGCCCCAAAGTTCCAGCCAAGAAACGCTTTTTCTCCAAAGGTAAATGCAGAATTGACACGCATATCATCTCGCGACTTAGATTTTATATAAGCCCCCAGACCAATACCGGTATAGATACCAGCGAAATGAACCAGCGCCACATCCTTCGAGATACCCAATACGCCCTGGTTATATTTATTGCAGGGAACGCTGCCAGAATGTTTACTGCAATCATCGCTACCCTTAGCCTTAAATCCTCCTAACTCCAGATTATTTCTTGCCTGTAAAAAGAAAAAATCGCTGGGTTCACTGTATGTCAGAAAAGCCGTATATAAGTGCTCAACCCCTCCTCTTCTTATACTTTCTCCCGCAGCAAAAGAGATCTGATGCTTGTTGCCCTTGCCAAAAAAAACATTATCATTAGCAGAACATGCGAATGCACAAGGTAATAATAGATATATAAATATTCTCTTCATATACACTCCACCACCATTTCAATGTCAATAGTTATTTTTAACCGGCTAACATATTTAAAATTTTCTACGCCACGCTTACGCTCACAGAAACGGCTGATATAGCATCCACACTACGTTCTCCCCTTGAGTCGCCCCAACGGGTGCTCAAAACGCCGCGAGTGTTGTTCAGGCATATCCAGGATAAGTTATAAGTGAATGACACTCATTTCTGACCACATTTTCATTTATGATAAGAATATCGTCAGAATCTCTTTATCGCATAAAAATACCTCTGCTATTGACTTAATATTTAATTTAACAGATGTCGCGGTTCATTCGTTCTGCTCAGATGTATTTCATTGACATTAATAAAACCATAAATAAATTCAGTTAAAATAATTTGTTAATAATGACAAGCTTTAGACGCTATGACTTTTAATAAGGAATTTCCTGCCAGTAAAGATAGTCTGGACTTACGGGTGCAAGGGCGCAGCAACATATGCCACACTTCTGTTATGTCACATTGTCCGAAAGAAGCGTCCAGACCAGTATTCAACTTCAGGGAGTATTCTGTTTTCTCTCACAACGGGTTGTTTTATCCTTTCTATCGTTCAGCTAATTACTCGCCTGTCACAGGTTTTACTACTTACCCATGCACTAATTAGGGTAAAATTTACGCGCTTGACAATGTGGCAAATCTGGACGATTTCCGCGCTGAAAACAATAATCATTCTAATAAAACTCAGGAGATACAGCATGCCTGAAGTAACACCTTTTCAGGTGCTTATTGTGGACGACCATCCACTTATGCGGCGAGGTATTCGTCAATTACTGGAACTGGACCCGGCTTTTTATGTCGTTGCCGAAGCGGGTGACGGGGCGAGTGCGATCGATCTGGCGAATCGCATTGAGCCCGATCTGATCCTGCTGGATCTGAATATGAAAGGTCTGAGCGGGTTAGATACCCTGAACGCGCTACGCCGGGATGGTGTGACGGCGCAAATTATTATTCTTACCGTCTCGGATTCCGCCAGCGACATCTACGCGCTGATCGACGCCGGCGCCGACGGTTATCTGCTCAAAGATAGCGATCCGGAAGTGCTGCTGGAGGCCATTCGCAAAGGCGCTAACGGCGGTAAAGTCTTTAGCGATCGGGTCAATGAATATCTGCGTGAGCGCGAACGGTTTGGCGCGCAGGAAGATCCCTTTAGTATCCTGACCGAACGAGAGTTAGATGTCTTGCATGAGCTGGCGCAGGGGCTTTCTAACAAACAGATTGCGTCAGTACTGAATATTTCTGAGCAGACGGTTAAGGTGCACATTCGTAATCTACTTCGCAAGCTAAACGTGCGCTCACGCGTCGCGGCGACCATTCTATTTTTACAAACACGCGGAATACAGTAACAAGCCAGGCCCGATGGCGCCACGCCACCGGGCCGTCAGGGTCTTATTTCTCCTGCGCCAGCCGGATACTGCGCTCTAT